>JALOTB010000171.1 GCA_025458165.1 Chromatiaceae bacterium
GTCGGGGAGCTTGTCGCGGACGCTGGCCATCGCGATCCGTCCGTTCTCCGCCTCGCGGATGCGGTAGCCCTCCTGCTGTAGGGTCTGCGCGGTGAGCAGTCGCCCGACGGGGTCGTCGTCGACGATCAGTACGTCCGCCCCTGGCTTATCGTCCCTCATGGCTGAAGGTCCTCGATGATCTGGGCCTGGGCGGCCCGCGTCGCCGCGAAGGCGCTGCGCGCCGAGCGGGCGTACTCCGCCAGGCCGGCGAGGGCGCCGCGGCGGGCGGCGTGCTCGATGTCCCGACTGATGCTGGCGAGTCGGGTCGCCCCCAGGGTCGCGCTGCTGGACTTCAGGGTGTGCGCGGCGCGCACCAGGGTCTGGTCGTCGCCGGCGGCGAGCGCGCTCTCGATCTGGCTCAACTGGTGGTCGCCGTCCTGCCAGAAGAGCTCGATTAGGCACCGCACCAGACCGCACCCGCCCGGGTGCTCACGGGCGAGATGTGCGAGGGTCGCGGGCTCGATGACCGGCGCAAGCCGCGGCTCGGCGGGGTCCGGTGCGGGCGGCGTCTCGTCCGCCCCGGGGGCGGCCTGGCGCGCCAGCCAGCGTGCGAGGAGCGCGGCCAGCTCCGCGCGGCGATAGGGCTTGGCGAGGAAATCATCCATCCCAGCCGCGAGGCAGGCCTCGCGATCCCCTTCCATGGCGTTGGCGGTTACCGCGATGATCGGCACGCGCTGCCCGGGTACCTCGCGTGACCGCAGGCGGCGGGTGGCCTCCAAGCCGTCCATCACCGGCATCTGGCAGTCCATGAGGATGAGGTCGAAGGCCTGGGCCGCCACGGCTGCCAGGGCCTCCGCGCCGTCCCGGGCGAGGCTGACCTGGCAGCCAAGGTTGCGCAGCTGCGCCTCGGCGAGGGCACGGTTGACGGCATGGTCCTCGACCAGGAGCACCGTGCGACCGACGGTCTCCGCCCAGTCGGGACCCCTAGGCGGGGCGAGGCCCGAGGCGGGCAGCGGTGCCGCCTCGGCCTCTGCGGGCTCGGCGGGGCGCAGGGGTAGCTCGAACCAGAAGGTCGAGCCGCGTCCGGGCGTGCTCTCGACACCGACCTCCCCGCCCATCAGCCCCACCAGGTGGTGCACGATGGCGAGCCCGAGGCCGGTCCCGCCGAAGTGGCGTGTCGTCGTACTGTCGGCCTGGGCGAAGGGCTCGAACAGGTACGGGATCGACGCGGGGGCGATGCCGATGCCGGTGTCGGTCACGCGAAAACCGAGCCGTGCTCGCGTCTCGCCCCCCGTTTCGGGGATGACACCAACCTTGATCCCAACCCGGCCGGCCTGGGTGAACTTGACCGCATTGCCCACCAGGTTGATCAGGACCTGGCGGATGCGCAGCGGGTCGCCGATGACCGCCTGCGGGACCTCGGCGGCGAGGTCGGTCTCTAGCGCCAGGCCCTTCGCCTGCGCCCGGGGGCCGAGCAGATCGGTGACCTGGGCGACGAGGCGGCGGGGGGCGAAGGCGATGGTCTCTATCCCCATGCGCCCGGCCTCGATCTTGGAGAAGTCGAGCACGTCGTCGATGATGGCGAGCAGGGCCTCGCCCGACTCGCGTACCGCCTCGGCATGGCGGCGCTGCTCGGGCCCGAGCGGACTGTCGAGCAGCAGCTCGGCCATGCCGAGGACGCCGTTCATCGGGGTGCGGATCTCGTGGCTGATGGTCGCGAGGAACCGCGACTTGGCCTGGCTGGCGGACTCCGCGGCCTCCTTGGCCGCGCGCAGTGCCTCGTGTGCCTGGTGCCGCTCGGTGACGTCTCGGCCCACGCTCGCGTACTCCAGTAGATCCCCGTCGGGACCGAAGAGGACCCGGTTCGTCCAGAGCTGCCAGCGAATCTCCCCGCTGGGCAGGATCACCCGGTGCTCGATGGTGGCGAGCGGCCGCCCCGGACCGAGCGCGGCCAGGTGGGCCTCGACCCGGGGTTGATCCTCAGGCGGGATCAGCGGCAGGAAATGCTCGCCAAGGAGCTCGTCGCGCTGCTTGTGGAAACAACGGCAATAGGCCCCGTTGACGAAGGTCAGGCGCCCGTCCGGGGCGAAGCGGCAGACGAGCTCGGTCTGGTCCTCGACGATCGCGCGGTAGCGGGCCTCGCTCTCCGCGAGGGCACGGGTCCGCTCGGCCACCTCGCGCTCCCGCTCCTCGAGGCGCCGCGCCATCTGGTCGAAGGCCGCGGCGACCGAGCCGATCTCGCCTGGCCCGCCCAACGCGATGCGGTGGCCGAGGTCGCCCTCGCCGATGCGCTGCGCCCCCGCGCGCAGCCGCCCGATGGGTGCGAGGAGGCTGCGGTCGAGGAGCGCGGAGGTGGCCGCGATCAGGGCCATCCCAAGCAGCAGCGCCCCGATCGCCATCGCCCAAAGGGCCCGCCGGCTGGCGGCGTAGGCCTCGGCGGCAGGCAGCTCGGTGACCGCCACCCAGGTGGTCCCGGGGACCGGCTTCATGGCGCCGACCACCGAGGCGCCGAGGAAATTGCGGTACTCGCCGTCCGAGATCGACCCGTCGACGGTGGGCGCGGCCGGCAGCCGAAGCGCGGGGTTCAGGCGCGCCCCCTCGGCGACGAGGCGGGCATCGGAGTGGGCGATCACACGGCCGGACTGATTGATCAGATAGGCGATGCCCGCCTCGCCGAAGTGGAGGCCCGCGATCACCTGGTTGAGCACGTCCATCCGCAGCCGGGCGGCGATCACCCCGCCGGGCGCTGGGACGGCCAGAATCAGGTAGGGGTCGTCCTCGTCCGAGACCTGGAGGTCGTCGACGTAGGTCGAGCCCCCGCCCGCCCGCAGGAACCAGCCGGCCTGCGGGATGCTGTGGCGGTGGGCGAGCAGCGCCCCGTCGCGCGGGGCCGCGGCGACCACGCGCCCCGCGGCGCTGACATAGATCAGCTCCAGGAGCTCGGGCTGGTCGCGCAAGAGGTCTTCGAGGGCATGGGTCAGCTCGGCGAGCTCGTCCCGCCCGAAGGCCTGGACGACCTCCAGGAGGTTGCGCTGGCGCGCGATGTAGCCGCCGACGGCCTCGGCGACGCGGTCGGTTGCCTCCCGCTGTCGGCCCTGCCAGCCGGCCCGTTCGGTCTCGCCGACCAGCATGCTGATGCCGGCGAGGCTCACCAGCAGGAGCAGGACCACCACCCCAGCGAAGAGCGCCAAGAGCTGTCCGCGCAGGCTCCCGAGCAGCGGCCAGGGTCGCCCTTGTCCGGCGGCCTGGGTTGGGCTCACGATCATCCCCATCCCCCGCTGCCGGCGTGACAGGCCCGGGCCCCCGAGACGGGCCGCGGCAGGACGGGCAGGGCGTGACGCACGGCCGGCATGACGGGCGAGCGCTCAGCCGACGGGGCGACACGGGTGTCATGCCGGGGTAGGGGGCGCAAGGGCCTGCTCTTCGTCGGGTCGTACATCGCCGCAATGCTCGGGGCGCCGATCGCGAGACCTATGAAAGACGTTGGAGAACCGCTGGCCTGCCTGGGTGCGACCGCCGGGTCGTCGCCCTATGGTCCGCCGCACTCGGCTGGCCGGCTGGATTTCACGCGTGCAGCGGTGATACCCCATCCCTTTGAGGGTCGGGAGCTTGCGCGTGCGTACCGGCGCGGGTGTGGGACCATCGCGGGGCACGACAAACGGGCGGCACGCCGCTCAAGCGTCCGCCCTAGGCTGAGTCCGTAAGCGCGTGAGTGCGGCAGACGGTGCCGGGGCGGCCGCCGCCAGCCGCCCCGCCTCAGGCCGCTCGCACCAGGGCCTCGTCGACGACCGCGCGGGCGGTCATGTCCGCCAGGACGAGCTGGCCCTTGACGGTGTGCAGGGCCTCGAGCACGGCTTGCAGCTCGCGGCGTACACGGTGGTCCAGGCCAGCCTAATTCCAGCTCCAGGTTGCGCAGGCCACCGTCAAGGTGCTGGAGCTTGTCGAAGGTGGTCAGGTACCAGAGCGGGATGGCGGGGTTGGCGGGCCTGGCCGCGCTCATTGCGGCTCTCCCGCCGTGGCGACGCCCTGGCGCTGCAACCAGTCGCGCAGGGCCCCGACCTGGCGCGGATTCAAGACGTCCGCGTAGTACCCGAGGGCCGCAGCGACGCGCACCGGGGTGCGCACGCTCATCACCTCGTCGCCCGCTAGCACGGCGAGCCGGCGGATGGAGGCGTGCAGATAGGCGTGGATCCCCGCGCGCGGGCCGTGTGCATAGCCCTCGATGGTTCGCCACAGACCCGTGAAGGCAACGGGGTCGAGCTCAACGGCGTTTGGTGCGGTCATGGTCTTGTCGGTCTCCCTGTCAGCCGGCGCCTCGGCGCTACCCCGGGTCGGTCAGGATGTCCGACGGTGGGGCTCCGTCCTGGCGTCTCAGAACTGTTACAGCAAGAGCGATGCCAGGATCTGGCGGCCGGGGCGCGTTGCGCGCTGGCGCGGGGGGTCGCGACCCGCCAAGGGGACAAGGACCCTTGGTTTTGAAGGGGTATTAGGGCGTGACCGGCCGCCCCCACGGACCGCGTGCCCGAGCGGCACCGGCGGGACGAGGGGCGCAGGGCGTGCCGAGGGCCAGTCCCGCCTTACCGGACGGGCGCCATCTGTCTGCGTGGAGTGACACCTTGGCCCCCAGCGACGAAGGGCGTCATCCCTCGTTCGGTGGTGCGCTGGGGGCGTCGGCGGAACGGCGCGCAGTGGTCGATACTGAGCATTGAGGAAGCGGCCCTTGCGCCGGGTACCTCGGGGAGGGAGGGATCGAACATGGCTACCTTGGCCCATTCCCGCTGCCTCGATCCCCATTGGGCGGGGCGCGCCGACTGCCGCCACTGCAAGATCCGGGCGCTCATGCCCTTCGCCCCGTTGGAGGCCGAGGATCTCGACCAGATCCTGCTGCCAGTCGAGGACTTCCGCGTACCCGAGGGGGTCAGCCTGTTCGAGTCGGGAATGCCGGCCGCCGCGGTCTTTGCCCTGCGCCGCGGTTATGTGAAGCTGGTCGAGACCCTGGCGGACGGCCGGCCGCGCATCCTCCGGCTGCTGCGCGCGGGCGACCTGGTCGGGCTGGAGTCGCTGGTCGGCGACGCCTACCGCCATACGGCGATCACCCTCACCCCGACCAACCTGTGCGAGATCCCGGCCGCGGTGGTCCTCCAGCTCGCCGAGCGCCGCCCGGCGTTTCAGCGCGTCCTGTTCGAGCGCTGGCAGGAGGCGCTCGACCAGGCCGATCGCCTGATCACCCGCCTGACCTCGGGTGACGCCCTGGGCCGGGTCGCGCGCCTGCTGCTCTATCTCGACGAGCTGGCGCAGGACGGCCAGGCCCCGCGCCTCAGCCGTCAGGATATGGCGTCGATCCTCGACCTCAGCGCGGAGACGGCGAGCCGCGCGTGCAGCGAGCTGATGCGCCGCGGCGCCCTGGGCGAGCGGCAGGGTTGCGGTCCGCTCGACCGCGACGCCTTGGAGACCCTCGCCGACTCCTGAGCCCGGCGCCAATGACGCTCGTCATTCTTCGTCGGTCCCCCGCGAGGCTAAGGTGCCGCCACCATGCGACGGTCCGCGGCCCTTCGCGGACCGCCGTCAACCTACGGAGGGACTTCCCAATGACTCCACCGAATAAGTCTGTCGTCGCCGTCGGCGCGCTCCTCGCCCTGCTTGGCAGCGGCAGCCTGCTCGCCGATCACAACAGCGTCTGGGGCGAGGGCTGGGCGCGGATGCCGAACGACATCCACAACACCCGCATCGACACCCTGGGCGACAACACGACCTTCCGCGACTTCGTCCGCGGCGGCGCGGGCAGCACCAGCGTCAACCGCTACCTCGACAGCGATTCGGTGCGCGGCAGCCGCAGCATGAGCCGTGACCGCAGCGCGAGCGCAGCGGGCGTCACCCGTCAGGGGCGCGGCGGCCGCTGAGCCCCGTCCCCATTCCCCGGCCCATTGTGGCCGGGGATCGCCTCGCCGATTCTCCCGTGGCGCACCCTTCGCCGCCGACGTTGCAGCCGCTTCCACCTGGCCGCCCCCGAGGCCTAGCGCTAGCATAGCGCTGCGGCGAGCGCGTCCGACTCGCCCTGAGCACCGCGCTACCCTGACGCAGGGGAGCGCTCAAGGCCGCCGAGACCGATGCGATCCGCCGTCCGCGCCATCCTCTTCTGTGCCGCCCTTGGCGCCTCGCGGGCACTGCCCGCGGGCGATACCCCGCTGCCCAGCCCGCTCGATCTTGGGCAGGCCCTCGCCCTCGCGGCGGAGCACCCGGCCGTGCAGATCGGGGAGCCCCCACCGAGTGCACCCGTCCCCCGTACCCCACTGATGCTCGACTGCGACGAGCTTGCCTTCGGCAACGCCGGGGACGAGGTGCGCAATCGGGTGGGCACCGAGCTGGTCCGCCCCGCGGTCGCCCAGGAGCTGCGTATCCTCGAGCGGTTCCTCGACGTGCTGCTCGCGGATCTCGGGTTTGCCAGCGACAACGAGGCCCTGGCCGTCGCCTACATCCTGTTCGACCGCGCCCGGGCGCGC
>JALOTB010000027.1 GCA_025458165.1 Chromatiaceae bacterium
CCATCTGGCTGGGTCTTCAGCGCGTCATGGACTTCGCCGCCGGGATCAAATTCGCCAGAGAGGCTCATGGGCTATGAGATGTGTGTAATGGGATGGGTTTGACGCCAAGATCTGGCGTCCGACCGATTGGGGCGCGTCGCGGTGTTTACGGCGGCGCGTAATTTGGTCTTTTTTGGAGGTACGATCATGGCAGTCGACTTTTACATTAAGCTGGGCGATATCGTGGGTGAGTCCAAAGATGCGACGTATAAGGGCTGGATCGAGGTTTTGGGGTGGGCTTGGGGGATGACCCAGTCGGGCACCATGCACACCGGCACAGGCGGCGGCACGGGCAAGGTGAGCGTGCAGGACTTCAGTTTCACCAAGTACGTCGACAAGTCGACACCGAACATCATGCAGAAGTGCTGCACCGGTAAGCACTATCCGAAGGTCGAGTTCGTTGCGCGCAAGGCCGGTGACAAGCCGCTCGACTATGTGAAGCTGACCATGGAGGAGGTGATCGTCACGTCGGCGACCACCGGAGGTGGCGTGGGGCAAGAGCAGGTGACGGAGAACGTCACGCTCAACTTTGCGCGATACAAGTATGAGTACACCCCCCAGAAGCCGGACGGATCGAAGGATGCATCGATCCCACAGACCTTCAATATCCGAGAGAACAAAGAGTAGTCGATTGATCCGAGCGCGGAGCGGTGCCCGCTCGGTATCCGCCCTGGATGCCGAGCGGGTGGTCGCTGATTGGACCTAGCGGAGGTGGGGATGGATTGGCTTGCTGGACGGTCGCTGGATGCCGCGCTGCAGGATGCGCAGGCGCGGGTCAAACGAGAGCCGGCCGCGCCCAAGCATCGGGTCTTTTTGTTCCAACTCCTGGCCGTCCTCGGCCAATGGGACCGGGCCCTCACGCAGCTCAATCTGGCCGGGGAGATGGACGCCGCGGCCTTGCCGATGGTCCACACCTATCGCCAGGCGCTTGCCGCCGAGCGGCTGCGCGAGGCGGTCTTCAACGGCAGTCGGTCACCCCTGGTCTTTGGCAGGCCCGAGCGCTGGGTGGCCCTGTGCATCGAGGCCCTGCGGCTCGACGCCCAGGGCGCGCACCCACAGGCGAAGGCGCTGCGGAACGAAGCATTCGAGCAGGCCCCTGCATCCCCGGGGCGTCTGGAGGAACCAGAGGGCGGGAACTTCGCCTGGATCGCGGATGCCGACGAGCGCCTGGGGCCGATGACCGAGGCGGTCATCGACGGGAAGTACTACTGGGTGCCGTTCATGCACGTCGCTCGAATCCAGATCGAGCCTCCGGCGGACCTGAGGGACCTGGTGTGGATGCCCGCCTATTTTCGCTGGACCAATGGGGGCGAGTCGGCGGCTTTGATCCCCACCCGTTATCCGGGGTCGGCGCAGAGCGCGGACGACCGGATTCGGCTTGCCGCGCGCACCGAGTGGCTGGAGGTCGGCGCTGGCACCTTTCACGGCCTGGGCCAGCGGCTCATCACCACCGACACCGGGGAGTACGCCTTGATGGACCTGCGCCGCCTGAGCCTAGATCAGCCCGTCGCCGACAGCGAGGCTGAGCCGTCGCGACCGTCGGACTGAGCGGCGCACCCCGGCGAGACGTCCTTGGGCGAGCTTTCCCTCCAGGAGCGCCTGCAGCCGTCGTTGCTCGACCGCCTGCGGGACGACGAGCCCGAGGAGCGCTCCGAGCCCCCGGAGCGACGCGTCCTGTCGCTCGCCGAGCTACGCCGCAGCGTGCAACGTGACATCGCCTGGTTGTTCAACGCGACCAACCTGGCGCGGGAAGTGGCGGGCTACCCCGAGGTGGAACGGTCGGTCGTGAATTACGGCATCCCGGACCTTGCGGGCTTCACCGTGTCGTCACTCGATGTCGGGGTGCTCGAGCGGACGATTCAGCAGGCGCTCGAGGACTTCGAGCCCCGGCTGCTCAAGCACGCCATTCGGCTGCGCGCAGAGCTCGATCCGGACAAGATGAGCCACAACACGCTGATCCTCAACATCGACTGCGAGCTCTGGGCCCTGCCCATGCCCGTCCAGCTCCTGCTGCGGACCGAGCTCAATCTGGAGAGTGGTGACGTCTCCGTGACTGAAGTCATGAGCCGGAGCCGCTGAGTTGGACCCGCGCTTCCTCGACCTCTACAACAGGGAGCTGCGGTACATCCGCGAGATGGGCGGCGAGTTCGCCGCGGACTTTCCCAAGATCGCCTCACGCCTGGGTCTCGACAGCTTCGAATGCGCCGACCCGTACGTCGAGCGCCTGCTGGAAGGTTTCGCCTTCCTCGCCGCGCGGATCCACCTCAAGATCGACTCCGAGTTTCCGCGCTTCACCCACCACCTGCTGGAGTCGGTCTATCCGCACTATCTGGCCCCAACGCCGTCGATGGCGGTGGTCCAGTTCCTACCCGATATGGCCGAGGGGTCGCTGTCCGAGGGCTTTCCGGTGCCGCGCGGGACGGTCCTGCGCAGCGTGCTGCGCAAGGGCGAGACCACCGCGTGCACTTACCGCACCGCGCACGACACCACAATCTGGCCCGTCGAGGTGGAGCGGGCGGACTACGTCGGCTCGCCGAGCCTGCTCCCCGAGGTCAATTTCCCCGGGGGCTCTCCGATCAAGTCCGGCGTGCGACTGCGCCTTCGGGTGCATGCCGGTCTCAAGCTCTCGGACCTGGCGCTGGATTCGCTGGAGATCTATCTCCGCGGCAAGGACGCGATCCCGATGCGTCTCTACGAGCACATCCTTGCCAATGCCGTTGGCCTTGCCGCGAGGCCGGCACAATCGACGAAGAAATCGGACTGGCTGGTGTGGGACAAGACTCACATCGCCCCGGTCGGTTTCGAGCCCGAGCAGGCGCTCTTGCCCTGCGGGGCTCGCTCCTTCGACGGTTACCGCCTGTTGCACGAGTACTTCACCCTGCCGCAGCGGTTCCTCTTCTTTCGGATCTCGGGACTGCGCCGCGCCGTCCGCCGCACCCTGGACACCGCTCTCGACCTGGTGATCCTGTTCGATCGCGCCGATCCGGCGCTCGAGACCGAGGTGACGGCGGGGCTTTTCCAGCTTCACGCCACGCCGGTTGTGAACCTGTTCCCGAAGCGCATGGACCGGGTGCACCTCACGCAGACGGAGCCGGAGTACCACATCGTCCCCGAGCGCACGCGCCCGATGGACTTCGAGGTCTTCGCCCTGGAGTCGGTGATGGGCTACGGCAAGGCCGTGGAGCCGGAGCGGGAGTTTCTGCCGTTCTACTCCGCCACTCATCCGAGCTTCCATCTCTCGCCCAACGCCTACTACACGGTTCGCCGAGAGAAGCGGCGGATGTCATCGCGGCGCCAACGCCGCAATCTGGGTCCGCGCTCGAGCTACATCGGCTCGGAGGTGTTCGTCGCCCTGGTCGACGCGGACCAGGCGCCGATCTCACCCGATCTTCGCCAGCTCGGGGTCGAGGCCCTGTGCACCAACCGGGATCTCCCGCTGCTCATGTCGCTCGGCGGGGGATCGACCGACTTCACCTGGGACTTCAGCGGGCCGGTGAACGCGGCCCGCTGCATCGCCGGCCCCAGCAAGCCGAGGGCCGCACCACTCGAGGGGAATGCGCACTGGCGCCTGATCAGCCATCTCAGCCTCAACTACCTCTCGCTCGCGAGCTCGGAGGGGCAGCGGGGGGCGGTCGCGCTGCGCGAGATGCTGGGTCTTTACGCCTTTCTCAACGAGACTCAGGTCCGCAAGGAGATCGAGGGTGTCCTGTCGGTTGTGGCCTCGCCCGTCTATCGGCGGATTGCGACAAGCGCCGGGTCTTGCTTCGGACGCGGCCTGGAGATCGTCCTGGAGGTGGACGAGGCGCTCTTCGAGGGGACCGGCTGCTTCCTGCTCGGCGCGGTGCTGGAGCAGTTCTTCAGCAAGTATGTCTCGATCAACTCCTTCACGGAGCTGCGACTGCGAACCACTGAGCGTGGGGAGATCATGAATTGGCCGATGAGAACCGGGCGCCGGCAAGTCCTCTGAGCCTCGAGGACGGCTTGCTGCGCGAGCCCTATGCCTTCGACTTCTTCTATGCGATGCGGCGCCTCGAATGCCTGCATCCCGAGGAGCCCCGATTGGGCAACGCCGGGAGCCCGGCGCGCGAGCCCGTTCGGCTCGGGCAGGACTGCTCCATGGCCTTCGCCCCGGCGGCGGTCTCGTCCTGCGGCTGGCTGGGGGATTCCGGGCTGCTGCGTCTTGGGGTCGCGTTCTTCGGGCTGTTCGGACCCAATGGCCCGATGCCGCTGCATCTCACGGACTACGCCCTGGAGCGGGCGCGCCGCTACAAGGATCTCACCCTGCTGCGCTTCGCGGACGTCTTCCACCACCGGTTCCTGTGCCTGTTCTACCGCGCCTGGGCGAGCGCCCAGCCCGCGGTCAGCTTCGACCGCCCGGCGGAGGACCGCTTCGGCGAGTATCTCGCCTCGCTCTGCGGGCTCGGGATGCCGTCCCTGCGTGGGCGCGACGCGATGGCGGACCCCGCCAAGCTCTTCTTCGCGGGGCGATTGCTGGCCGGCGCAAAGAACGCCGACGGTTTGGAGTCCATCATCCGTGAGTATCTTCGGGTGCCGGCGACCATCGCTCAGTTCATCGGCGAATGGCTGGAGATCGCACCGCGGGAGCGCTGTCTGCTCGGCGCGTCACCGGCGACCGGCACCCTGGGCGCCACGGCAATCGCCGGGGCCTACGCCTTCGAGTGCCAGCACAGATTCCGGGTGCGCATCGGTCCGCTCGGGTTGGCGGGGTACCAGCAGCTCCTGCCGGGCGGCGAGAGCCTGGCGGCCCTGGTAGCGGTGGTGCGCAACTACGTCGGCGACGAGTATGTCTGGGACCTGCAGCTCGTCCTGCGCAAGCAGGAGGTGCCGGCGCTGCAGCTCGGGGCCTCCGCCCGCCTCGGCTGGACGAGCTGGTTGGGTGCCCGCGTCGAGGACAGGGACGCGGATGACCTGATCCTCGACCCCATGCGCCCCGCCTGAGACCCCAGGGCGCGCGTTACATCAAACCTACCGGGACGTCCCTCATGCCAGAGATCAGTCGCGCCGCCTTGTTCTCCAAGCTCAACAGCCTCGGGTACAAGGCCATCGAAAGTGCCACGGTGTTCTGCAAGCTTCGCGGCAACCCGTATGTCGAGCTGGTGCATTGGATTCACCAGATCCTGCAGCTCCAAAACTCCGACCTGCATCGCATCATCGCCGCCTTTGAGCTCAATCCCGCACGACTCGCGAAGGACGTCACCGAGGCCCTGGATCGCCTGCCGCGGGGCGCGACCTCGATCACCGACCTCTCGTCCCACGTCGAGGAGGCGGTCGAGCGGGGTTGGGTCTACAGCACCCTGATGTTCCGGGATTCGCAGATCCGCACTGGCCATCTGGTCGTGGGGGTCCTGAAGACGCCAGGGCTGCGCAACGCCCTGCCGGCAATCTCGCGGGAGTTCGACAAGGTCAAGGTCGACGACCTCTGCGAGCGCTTCGGCAAGGTCCTCGCGGGGTCGCCAGAGGAGGTCCTCGGCGCGAGCGACAGCGGCCAGGCGGCCGCTGCGCCGGGTGAGGCGAGCGAGGCGATGGCCCCGGCCCAGCTCGGCAAGCAGGAGGCGTTGCGTCGGTTCTCGGTCGACCTCACTGAGCGCGCCGCCAAGGGTGAGCTCGACCCGGTCGTTGGGCGCGACAACGAGATTCGGCAGATCGTCGACATTCTAATGCGCCGCCGGCAGAACAACCCGATCCTCACGGGGGAGGCGGGGGTCGGCAAGACGGCGGTGGTCGAAGGCTTCGCGGCACGCATCGCGGGGAAGGACGTCCCGCCTCCCTTGCAGGGGGTCTCGCTGCGGGTCCTGGACGTCGGCCTGCTGCAGGCCGGCGCGAGCATGAAGGGCGAGTTCGAGGCTCGTCTGCGCCAGGTCATCGACGAGGTCCAGGCCTCGCCCAAGCCGATCATTCTCTTCATCGACGAGGCCCACACCCTGATCGGGGCGGGTGGGGCCGCGGGGACCGGGGATGCGGCCAACCTGCTCAAGCCCGCGCTCGCCCGCGGGACGCTGCGCACCATCGCCGCGACGACCTGGGCCGAGTACAAGAAATACATAGAGAAGGACCCCGCGCTGACGCGCCGATTCCAGGTCGTGCAGGTCGACGAGCCGAGCGAGGCCAAGGCGATCCTCATGATGCGGGGCGTGGCGACCGCCATGGAGCAGCACCACCGGGTGCAGGTGCTCGATGAGGCCCTGGAGGCATCGGTGAAGCTGTCGCACCGCTACATCCCCGCGCGGCAGCTCCCGGACAAGTCCGTGAGCCTGCTGGACACGGCGAGCGCTCGGGTGGCGATCAGCCAGCACGCGATGCCGGCGGCCGTCGAGGACGCACGCCGCCGCATCGAAGCGCTACGCACCGAGCTTGAGATCATCGCCCGGGAGAAGGCCGTGGGCGTTGAGACGGCCGAGCGCGAGGCGCGGGTCCAGGAGGCCCTGGCGCAGGAGTCAGAGCGGCTCGCGGCGCTCGATGTCCGCTGGCAGGACGAGCAGAGGCTGGTCGAGCAGATTTTGGCCCTGCGTGCGCGGCTGCGTCCGGCCGTGGGTGGCGTCGACGCGGCCCTCGCGGCCGCGGAGGCCGCTGGCCCTGGTGAGCCGGCAGCCGCCGAGCCCCTTCCGCCGCCTGCGGACGCCGGGTTGCCGGGCGCGCTCGATGAGGCTGCCCGCGAGGCGGCGCTCGCCGAGCTCAAGGGGCTGCAGCAACGCCTGCGCGAGCTCCAGGGCGAGTCCCCGCTCATCCTACCGAGCGTTGATGCCCAGGCCGTGGCCTCGGTGGTGGCGGATTGGACGGGGATCCCGGTCGGGCGGATGGTGAAGAACGAGATCGAGGCCGTGATGAACCTGGCAGCGACCCTCGGGCGGCGGGTCATCGGCCAGGATCATGCCCTGGAGATGATCGCCCGGCGGGTGCAGACCTCCCGCGCGCGCCTCGACAACCCCAACAAGCCGATCGGCGTCTTTCTGCTCGCCGGATCATCGGGTGTTGGCAAGACCGAGACCGGGCTGGCGCTGGCGGAGGCGCTCTACGGCGGCGAGCAGAACATCATCACGATCAACATGAGCGAGTATCAGGAGGCGCACACCGTCTCCACCCTCAAGGGCGCACCGCCCGGCTATGTGGGCTACGGCGAGGGCGGGGTGCTGACCGAGGCGGTGCGTCGGCGACCCTACAGTGTCGTGCTCCTCGACGAGGTGGAGAAGGCCCACCCTGACGTGCACGAGATCTTCTTCCAGGTGTTCGACAAGGGCTGGATGGAGGACGCCGAGGGCCGCTACATCGACTTCCGCAACACCCTGATCCTGCTCACCACCAACGCGGGCACCGACTTGATCATGGGGCTCTGCAAGGACCCGGAGCTGATGCCCGAGCCGGAGGGCATAGCCCAGGCGCTGCGCGAGCCCCTGCTCAAGGTCTTCCCGCCGGCCTTGCTGGGGCGCCTTGTCGTCATCCCCTACTACCCGCTGAGCGACGAGACCCTGAGGCTGATCATCCGGCTGCAGCTCGACCGCGTTGCGGCCCGGATCACGGAGAACCATCGCGTCCCGTTCGGCTACGATGAGGACGTCGTCGACCTGATCGCGAGCCGCTGCCGCGAAGTCGAGAGCGGTGCGCGGGTCGTGGATGCGATGCTGACGAACACCGTCCTGCCTCGCATCAGCCAGCAGTTCCTGCTGCGGATGTCCGAAGGCACGCCGCTCGGCGGCATCCGCCTGTCTGTCTCCGAGGGCGACTTTTCCTATGCGTTCTGAGACGGCCGGGATACGCGGGGCTCGCCGGCGTCAGCCGGCGCGGCGGGCGGGCAAGTCATGGCCGATCACCTGATGGCCCCAGGCGAGACCCTTGCCGAAGTCGCCGAGGCCTCTGGGGCCTCCGGCTGGCAGGGGGTCTATTACGCCGAGGTCAACCAGGAGTTCCGGGTTCGCCATCCGGATCCCTGGGACATCCCGCCTGGCGCCCGGGTCCTGATCCCCAGCTCGATGCGCGAGCAGCGGGTAGCACTCCTCGCGCGCATCCGCACCCTGGAGACCCTGATCAGCGAGACGACGGCGATCGGCGCCGACCAGCTCGTCCTGCTCCGGACCGACCTCGCACGCACCGCACTCGAAGACCCGGAGCGGCAGCTCGGCCCCTTCACCCGCAGGCTCGCATCGAGCATCCTGGGGTCAATTCGGCTGCTCAAGGCACCTGAGAGCGGGGGTGATCGCGCGAGCCTGGCGCTGGCGGGCGAGGTCCTCCAGCGCTCGGCCCTGACGACGCGTTCCGAGTGCGCCTCGCTGCTCACGCTGCTCGCCGGGGCGGCTCGCGGCGTCTCCTGGGTCGTCCCGCAAGCCCTGGGCCGCGGCTGGTGCGACGCGGCGAGCCCAAACTTTTGGGCCAAGCCCCTGGTCTCGATGGTCGCGGGCTGGGCGCGAGCGGAGGGGCAGGCCCTGCTACCGGTCTTGCGTCGGGCGCACGAGGTGGCGTATGCGGGCGTCCTGCACCAGCTCCAGAGCCTGCGCACGACCGCGATGATGGAGCTCAACCGGCTGGCGCGGCTGGAAGAGGAGGGCGGGGCTTGACGCCGGACCCTGGAGAGATGATGGCCGATCTCGTGACCCCGATCGAGGCGGTGCAGGCGGCGCTGGCGCTCCATCGCGAGGGGCGGCTCGCGGAGGCCAGGCTCCTCTACGAGCGCGTGCTCGCGGTCGAGCCGGATCACCCCGAGGCGCTGCATTTCCTAGGGCCCACAGCAACCTCGGAAACATGCTCCTTGAGGCCGGTGACCTCGACGGGGCCGAGCAGGCGTACCGGCAGGCCCTCGCCTACGATCCGGGGCTCGCCGAGACCAAGAACAACCTGGCGCTGCTGCTCCGCCGGCGTGGCCGCCCGGAGGCGGCGGAGGCGATCTACCGCGAGGCGATCGCCCTTGCCCCGGAGAACCCGCTGGCCTATTGCAACCTCGGCCAAGTCCTGTTCGAGATGGGTCGCCTCGATGAGGCGACTGAGATGCTCGGCGAGGCGGTCCGGCTGAATCCTGAGTTCGCCGAGGCCTTCCACAACCTCGGGCACATCCTTAGCGTTCGCGATCGGCCGCAGGCCGCGGCCGAGGCCTACCGGCGCGCGGTCGAGCTGGGCGCCGACGCCTACCTGGGTCTGGCGACTGCGCTGCGCGAGCAAGGGCTGGTCGATGAGGCGATTGCAGCCTATCGGCATGTGATCGGCATCGGCGGCAAGCCCGCGACCGCCTTCTACAACCTCGGCATGTTGCTCAGCGCCCAGGGACGCGATGGCGAGGCCGCCGAGGTCTATCGGCAATGGCTTGAGGAGGAGCCCGGCAACCCGGTCGCGCGCCATATGCTCGCCGCGAGCCAAGGAGACGCAGTCCCCTCGCGCGCCTCGGACGACTATGTGCAGGCGATCTTTGACGGCTTCGCCCCCCGTTTCGACCAGCGCCTGGCAGAGCTCGACTACCGGGCTCCCGAGCTCGTCACCGAGCTGGTGCGACGCCTTTCCGGCCCGGCGGCGCGGCGGCGGGTGCTCGACGCCGGCTGTGGCACCGGGCTCTGTGGGCCGTTGCTCCGCGAGAGGGCCGAGCGCCTGACGGGGGTCGACCTCTCCGGACCCATGCTGGATCAGGCGGCGGCCCGCGGCTGCTACGACGCGCTCGTCCAGGCGGAGCTGACCGACTACCTGGCGTCATCGCCGGCCTGCTACGACCTGGTCGCCTCCGCGGATACCCTGGTGTACTTCGGCGACCTCAGGCCCGTGATCGCCGCGGCCGCCCAGGCCATGGCGCCTGGCGGTTACCTGGTCGCCACACTGGAGAAGGATGACGGCGGCCTGGCGGACGGCTATCGGCTGCGCGGGCACGGCCGCTACAGCCATACTGAGAAGTATCTGCGCCGGGTCATCGCGGACTGCGGCCTGGAGCTGGTGGCGCTGGAATCGGTCGTGCTGCGCCAGGAGATGGCCCAGCCCGTGATCGGTATGCTGTTCGCGGCGGCGTGGGTGAAGCGGGATGCCTGAGCCTCGCCTCTGGGTCTCGGATAGCGCGGCGCCTTGCGCCGCGGCCGGCATGCGCGACGCCGACAACTGACGGAGGCGGACCGCCTATGGCTGAGCTACGCAAGACTCGACCGACGCAAAGGCACCGCGGCATCGCGGTGAGCACGGTGCTGGGCGAGGACGTGCTGCTGCTGCGCCGCATGGAGGGACAGGAGGCCCTGGGGCGGCTGTTCGAGCTCCGT
Source organism: Chromatiaceae bacterium (assembly GCA_025458165.1). Lineage (GTDB taxonomy): Bacteria > Pseudomonadota > Gammaproteobacteria > Chromatiales > Chromatiaceae > JALOTB01. The sequence continues at coordinate 10,275 of JALOTB010000027.1, forward strand.
CTCGACCTCCTGAGCACCGATCCGAGTATCGAGGCGGAGTCGCTGCTCGGCACGAATGCGACCGTGCGCTATCAGCAGCCGAAGGGTGGGGTGCGCTACTTTAATGGCTATGTGAGCGACTTCCGGTACGGCGGCGAGCGCGGCAACTACGCCGCCTACGAGATGGTCCTGCGCCCCTGGCTCTGGTTCCTCACCCGCACCTCGGACTGCCGCATCTTCCAGAACAAGACGGTCCCCGAGATCGTCACCGAGCTCTTTCGAGAGCACGGCTTCACCGACTACGAGGCCGATGCCCTGACGGGCGACTATCGCCAGTGGGACTATTGCGTCCAGTACCGCGAGACCGATTTCGACTTCGTCAGCCGGCTGTTGGAGGAGGAGGGCATCTACTATTTCGTCAAGCATCAGGATGCCCGCCACCTGATCGTGCTGGCGGACGGCTACGGGGCGCATGACCTCTACCCCAATTACGAGGAGATCCCCTGCAGCCCCTCGGACCGGCCCATCCACGCCGAGCACATCAGCCAGCTCGATATCAGGAGCCAGGTCCTACCCGGTGTGGTGGCGCTCAACGACTACAACTTCGAGAAGCCCAAGGCCGACCTGAAGGTGAACGGCCCCAAGCAGCGGCCGCACGAGAAGGCCGACTTCGAGATCTATGACTACCCCGGGCGCTATCAGGAGCGCGCCGAGGGCGATGGTTACGCCCGCCGGCGCATCGAGGAGCTGCACGCCGCGTACGAGATCGCCTCGGGGCGCGGCGATGCCGCCGGCCTCGCCGTTGGTTATCTGTTCACCCTCAGCGGCCATCCCCGCGCGGCGCAGAACCGGGAGCACCTGGTGACGGCGGCGACCTACGAGATGTGGGCGGCCGAGTTCGAATCCGGCGCCGGCGATGCGGCGCCCGGGGAGCACCACTTCAAGGTCAGCTTCTCGACCATCAACAGTCATGAGAGCTTCCGCGCGGCCCGGATCACCCCAAAGCCCACGATCAATGGACCCCAGACCGCGACCGTGGTGGGCCCGGCGGGGGAGGAGATCTGGACCGACAAATACGGGCGGGTCAAGGCGCAGTTCCACTGGGACCGCTACGGCCGCAAGGACGAGAACAGCTCGTGCTGGATCCGCGTGGCTCAGGCGCTCGCCGGCAAGAAATGGGGCGCGTTCGCCTTGCCGCGGATCGGCCAGGAGGTCGTTGTCCAGTTCCTCGAGGGCGACCCCGATCGGCCGATCATCACCGGCTGCGTCTACAACGCCGATGCGATGCCGCCCTACGGCCTACCCGACGAGAAGACCAAGCTGACGCTTAAGACCTGCTCGTCCAAGGGCGCCGGGGGGTTCAACGAGATCCGCTTCGAGGACAAGAAGGGCGAGGAGCAGCTCTTCATCCACGGCGAGAAGAACGAAGACATCCGCATCAAGAACGACGCCTTCGAGTCGATCGGCCACGACCGCCACCTGATCGTCGGCAACGATCAGTACGAGAAGGTCGCGAAGGGCAAGCACCTCCTGGTCGAGGGCGACCAACACGAGCAGATCGCCGGGGACAAGCACCAGAAGGTCGGCGGCGACCATAACCAGAAGGTGATGGGGACCCTGTCCATCGATGTCGGGATGAACAGCCAGGAGCGGGCCGGCATAAGGCACGCGCTCGATGCCGGCACGGAGATCCATCTCAAGGCTGGGATGACCGTGGTCATCGAGGCCGGCATGCAACTGACGCTAAAGGTCGGCGGTAACTTCATCACCATCGACAACATGGGTGTCTCCATCCAAGGGACCATGTTGAAGTTGAACAGCGGCGGTTCTGCCGGGAGCGGCTCCGGGAGCTCGCCGGACTCGCCTCAGGCGCCCACTGCCCCGAAGGAGGCCGATACGGCCGAGGCCGGCCAGGTGACCGAGGTCCAGGCCGCACCAATGGGGCATTCCGGGCGTCAACTGCAAGGGACCGCCGTGGACCCGTATCAGACCGCTCAGGCGCGTGCCCTGAGCGATGCCGCGCAAACCGGCGCAGTGTTCTGTGAGATCTGCCAGCAGGGGTGAGCATGCCGGATCCGGAGCGGACGAACAGCCTGCGCCAAAGGCTCTTTAGCGTGCCCGAGGGGCAGGCCGTGCTCGCCGTGATCGACGGGGCGTCGATCCCAGGGCTGCGGCAGCAGATGGGTCAGCTCGCCGCTCACGCGGTCTGTCTGCTGCCGGGAGAGCTCTCCGCGGAGCTGCAGGACGCCGCGCCCTATCTCGTGCGGCTGGAGGCGGAGGGGCAGTTCACGACTTGGCTGCTGGAAGCCGGTTGGGGGCGGCACTGGGGCGTCTACCTGACCTCGGGCGCGAACGAGCGGGCCCTGCGCCAGCACTTGCGCGGCCTGCTCACCGTGTATGGTCCGGACGGCCGGCCGCTGTTGTTCCGCTTCTACGACCCGAGGGTTCTGCGGGCCTACCTTCCGACCTGCGTCGAAGACGAGCTGGAGGCGGTCTTCGGCCCGGTCGCCCGTTTGCTGCTCGAAGGGGAGGACCCAGCGGTGCTGCTCCGCTACGAGCTGAAGGATTCCGGGTTGGTCGTCTCCGAGCTACCGCTGGCGTCGGGCAGCGGAAGGAGGTAATCCATGTCTGGTCGGCCCGCCGCGCGCCTCAGCGATCTCACGGCCCATGGGTCGCCGCTCTTTCCGGGCCCCGGCAGCCCGACGGTGCTCATCGGCTTTCTGCCCGCCTGGCGGGGGGTTCCGGCCGCCGCAGCTGCCGCCCTGCAGGCGGCAAAGCAGGCCTCGGAGCTACGCATCAAAGCGGCCGAGGCCACCACGCTCGCCGCCGCCGGGACGCCCGGTGCACCTGCGGCCAAGGCCGCCGAGGAGACCCTCAAGGCGGCCGAGGGCGCCGCGATGGCGGGGATGATCACGGGCATGGCCGGGGGCGCGGACATCCATATGTGCCCGATGCCGCTGCCGATCCCGCCGCACGGGGCCGGGGTGGTGATCGACGGGAGCAAAACCGTGATGATCAACAACCTGCCGGCCTGCCGGGTCGGCGACACGATCCTTGAGGCGCTCGGGCCGCCCAACAAGATCGTGATGGGGGCCGTGCCTGTCCTGATCGGAGGCTGACCGGAGCGGCCGCGGGACCTGTCGTTCGCGAATTGCCTAAAACGACCCGAGGAGCGTGCCATGCTCAAGATCCGCCATGAGCAAATGCGGCAGTTGGATGCCATCGCCGTAGACGGCTTTCTTGCCCGCGTGTTGGAGCACCTGCAGGAGCGGCATGGCGAGGCCATCGAGGGTCTGAGCCCTGAGGATCTGCGTCAACGGGCCGAGGCCGCGTTGGCCGTCGGTCGCAGCTATAGGCTGCGCACGGAGGCCGTGCTGACCGCGTTTGTCGCGCTCTCCTTCGTCATCTCGCCCGGCTTCCATCGCCAGCCGGCCATCAACCGGCTGCTGCGGCGCATGCGGTTCGATGCAGACCAGAGGCTCGACCGCCTCGTCGCCAAGACCACATCCGCGGACTGGGAGGAGGCGTCCGGGCTGATCGCCTGAACGGTCCGGAAGCGGGGTGCGCGGCCGGCTTCGATTGCCCGCGATCCCCCAGGGCAGGGGGGCTGGCGGCGATGCGAGCCCCCCATTCATCGACTGACACGAGCCAATCCGATGTCGAAAGACGCAGCGTCAAAGGCCCAGGATGCGGTCGCCAAGACCTCCGATATCCCCAACGGGGACGTCGGTGCCACCCAGGGCTGCCCCCTTGCGGCGGCGCAGAAGGCCGTGGCGGCGCGGATGGCGGAGCTCGCGGCTCAGGGGCACGGCCCGCAGCGCCACGAGGGCCAGATCAGCGAGCAGCAGCTTGAGGACCGGGTGGTCCACGGCATCGATCCGGTGAGCGGGACGACGACCGATGCCTTCACCGGCCAGCCGCACAAGGTCGGGCGCCACGCCACCAAGATCAACTCGCCCGAGGCCTTCGTCCAGGCCGAGCAGGAGCTCACCGACAGCGCCGCCTTCGCCGCCGAGACCGCGGCGGCGGAGGCAGCCGGTGACGACTGGGCGGTGGTGGAGATGCCGTTGGAGCAGATCTTCGGTCCGAGCTACAAGGACCAGGTCTCGGGCAAGACCCGTCTGGGGAGCAAGAACCACCCAACCGGCACCCAGCCGACCGCTTTCACCGACGGGACCATGACAGGGGTCTACAAGAAGTCCGACACCGGGCAGTGGGCCCTCCACACCCTGTATCCCGAGCCCAAGTAAGGAGGAGCCTGACGTTGGAACCGGTCAACCTACCCCAGCCGATGCGCGACATCCTGCGCCGCTACTGCAACGTCGAGGCACCTGAGGCGCTGGGCTCGCTCAAGCAGATGCTCGCCCGGCCGGAGTCGGCGCCACGCGCCGCCCTGTTCCGCGATCAGCTCGAGCAGACGATCCGGGAGGCCAAGGTCACCCCGGAGGAGTACGAGGCGCTCACCGGCGAGGACTTCGACTCCCAGCAGGAGCTCCTGGCCTGGCTGCGCAAGCTCTGGGGCCAGCTTTACGGTCCGGAGGCTTGAGCCCCTGCGCCTGCCTTGCCCTCGCGCCTGGGGTATCGCGCTCGGGGTGCTGCTGCTCGTCGGCTGCGCAACGCCCAGCGACCGGGTCGATCGCCTCGCGGCTGAGCTGCGGCTGACGAAGGGGCGGGTCCCCTCCACTCCAGTCCCGCTCGTCGCCTACCGCAACGCGAGTGAGGTGACCGGGGGCCGGCTGCACGTCTACCTAGAGGGTGACGGCACCCCCTGGCTCACGCGCACGCGCATCTCGCCGGACCCGACGCCGCGCGATCCCCTGGCGCTGCGGCTCATGGCGCTCGATCCCGCGCCGTCCCTTTACCTTGCCCGGCCTTGCTACAACGGCACGGCCACCCAAGCCGGCTGCGGTCCATGGTACTGGACGATGGGCCGCTACTCGGAGCCGGTCGTCGCCTCAATGGCGTCGGTGCTGCGCGGCTTGATCGATGCCGAGGGCGTGGCCGAGCTGGTCATCATCGGCCATAGCGGCGGCGGGGTCCTGGCCTGGCTTTTGGCGCACCGCATCCGCGAGACGCGCGCGCTGGTGACCATCGCGGCGAATCTCGACATCGACGCCTGGGCCGACCTCCACGGGTTCAGCCGGCTGACCGATTCGCTCAACCCGGCCGCCGGCCCGCCACTGCCGGCAGGCATCGCGCAGTGGCACCTCGTGGGTGAACGGGATCGCGAGGTCCCGGCCTCGATCATTGACGGCCTCAGGGATTTGCTAGGACCAGACGCTCGGGTCCTGGTGATGGCATCGGACCACCGCTGCTGCTGGCTGGGACTCTGGTCGGACGTCCTTCCGCAATTGCCGTGATCCATTCACCCGATTCCTGTCCGTACCGGTGGAAAGGCCGACACGTCTCCCGGTCACCGCCCTGCTGGTGCCTCGGCGTGATTTAGGCCGCTGGCGGGGACGGCGTCGGGCTCAAGAGAGACGATCGCCATCGAATAAATGACCGGCTCGTTCTCCGATTCCTCGTTGATGCTGGTGGATACCAAGATCAGGCCGGTCGCGCCTCGACGGATCGTCTCACAAAGGCTAAACGCCGCCTCGCACAGGAAACTGGTGCAGGTCTCGGACCGCAGACTTCGCGGAAGCCCGCAGCCGGCTCTGCCATGAAAAATGCAGGAGTCTTGGTAGGTTGCATCCGGGACGAAAGACAAATAGCGCTCAACCATTTCCTCCCACGTGGTGATTCCTTGTTCGGCGGCCACGCGGCGCAAGTCGCTCTCCTGGAGATAGGCGTAGTTTCCGCCATTGCGGCAGCACCAACCTCGGCACTCGCCGCAGGCCTCGGCGAGGACAAGGGTTGACCAGGGGTCGCACGGAGCCTGGTCGGCAAGCAGGGCTTCCTTCGGACCTGCCTCCTCGCCGGTGGCTGCGAGGGCGTCGCATGACTTGCGGGCAATAACCTCTCGGAACGCGTCGCGCCGGTCCGCATTCCCGGCGAGCGATTCCTCGAATCTTGGGAGTATCACGATGGGCAGCTTCAGACCCGGGAGGGTCGCGGCGGCCTGAGCCCGCAATGTGCATCGGCGCTCTTCCCGTTTACGTGCGCGCTCCTTCGCGTGGGCGTCCGCGTTCCGCTCCTGCTGCACCTGCCGGCAGATCGCTTCACCGCAGAGCTCCTCCGTCGGGGCGGCATAGAGGTAGTGTGTACCGCAGATCTGGCAGCGTCTGGCCCGCAAACTGGTGAGCAGACTCACCCGCATCTGACACGCCTGGCGCGAGCACACGGGAATTGCTCCACTGTGCCCCGCTACCGGGCTCAATGGTCGCCCACAGACGCAGCAACACGGCAGCCCCCGCTCGAGGTGGACGCGATAGTGCAACTGACACACCGGACTCGCGCACACCCGCGAGGGATGCATGGCTGGGCGGGATAGCCGCTGACCACAAACGACACATTCTTGATCTTTGGTGTTCAGCTCGGAAGTTTCCTTCAGCGTCGCTACAAGATTCTGGGCCCGAAGGATACCTATCTGCTGGAGCTGACCCCCTATGCCGGGCTCAACCCCGGTGATGGCGATGCTGTGGGCGGCTATCTGTGGTGAGCGCGGCTCCAGCGGCATGGGGAGGGCCGGAGAGTTGCGGCGGCCCCTCCAATGCGCGGTCCCCGACTGTCGGCGAGCGCACCCGACTCGCAATCAAGCGATCATCGCCACCTATGCCACCGGCGGCTGCGCCCGACAAACGATTGCCGACTACGTGGGCCCGCCTTACGCCGAGGTCAGCAGGATCGTGGAGTGGAAAAGATTGGCGCATTCAGAACAAAAAACTGATCCTTGCACTGCGGCCTAATAGTGTTCGTACTCATCGAGAAGCTCCCGCTCCTCTTCGGTGAGTGGTCGCCGCCTTCGCGCCTCTCTTTCTAACTCGGAGAGTATCCCCTGACGGCTGGAGCCATCCAGCAATTCGGTGTTGGTCATGGAGTCTTCGTGTGTCATACATCTTGCCACGCCCTCGCATTCAAAACCGCCAAAGCATGACGAAACCATGCGCGCCATTCCCGACCATTCATATGCAATGGCCGACCCGCTGGAATCACGAAACACCTTCAGTGTAATTCTGGCCGGACTATCAACGGCCCAGCCATGAACTTTGAAGTAAACCACGCGCCGATCGAAGGATCCTGGGAGCTGCCTTCCAGAACCGTCGCGATCAGGAATGAATGTCCCACCCATTTCCCGCGAACGAAAAGCACTCGCGATCGTCGCGTGACCACCACCGAGTCCTCCGACAATATAAGGCGCATAGTGGCCGCGCACCGCCAGGTAGAAGTTCGAGACGCTGGCTCGGGATGCGCCAGCAGACCATCCCGCAAAGCCGATATTCGCCATGATCTCTTCCTCCTGCAAGATTGGGGGGCCGCCCTCGCAATCCAGCACCCGTCACCGAGCGGATGTCACCGGAGCCGGGTCCGCCCTTTCTCTTTAAGACCGTGGACGGTACCACCTCTCTATCCCCAGTTCCCTGCGCTTTCCGTACTTAGCGTGCCATGCGTCAGCTGTCCTCCATGGATAGCCTTCCCCCCAATGACCTTAGCTGGGGGGGAAGGACCTCAACGCAACTTTAGTATAGCGTGGGTAGTTGCCGACGTTTGTGTCGCGCGGCTTCCCGTTTCTGTGCCGGCAGGGCAGGCTGTTGCAGCTGGGTGCGGGCGGCAGCGGTGCCCACAGACGTCGGCGGTTCCCCGATACCAAGCGGATGAAAAGGGGGTCGAAGTGGGCCGCGGACCGCGCGTCGAAGTGTGTCGTGTCCGCCCCTCACCGGTATATCGCACGCAGCCGGGGAGGGTGTCGCCGGGCGTGGCTGGGGCAGCAGGTGTCCGATAGTCCCGGGATCACTCAGCGCCGGGGCGGGAGATGCCGCGCGAGCGCTGCAGAAGACATCCCGATGAGGGTGAGGGACGGGCGGCGTTGGGCCGCGTCCGGAGCGTGGGCGTCGGGGCGATCGGAGCGGTGATGCTCCGATCGCGGCCGAGCGGGGGGGCGCAGGGCCACCCCGCGGCTCGTCAGTAGAACTCCCAGCGCATCCCGACGTCGATCAGGTGATCCGTCCAGTCGCTCTTGTCGATGAGGGTGTTGTAGTTGACGAAGGCGGATAGGCCCTGCGGGAACAAGGCCGAGACCCCAGTCCGATGCGGAAATAGTTACGGTCGGGGCTGTCGATGCCGATGTGGAAGGACGGGCGATCGGGTCCGCCGAGAAGCGGGTGACCAGACGCGAGGGGGAAAACGCCGACGACCCCTCGTTCTGTTGCCTCCGGCGCCCTTGGCGACGGTTACCGATCAGGCATCAGGCCGAGAGGTAGATGATCTGCTCGAACCGTCCGCTGTTCTGGTACTGAGGCCCAACACCCATCTCCCGGAGCTGCCCGCCCCAAGGGTCGAGATAGACGATGCTTCCCGACGTTGCCACACGCGATGCGACGATGAAGTGACCGCCGTTCCTTTGGCTGCCGTTGTACCAGCCAAGCAGGACGATCGCCGGCGTTGTATCCGACAATCGCGAGGCGTCGACGGACGTGCCCGGGGAGAAGCTCGTCGTGTGCGTGACCCTCAGTCCGTCATTCCGCAGCGCTTGGGCAACCTGATTCATGAAGGTGCCGAAGCGCGAGAACATGTTGCCGAAGGTGCTCTGATTGTTCTGATGCGCGCCGGGATGGAAGCTCATGGGGGCGGGCGGCGTCGGGTAGAAAGGCATGCCCTGAACGACCTCATAATAAAGCCGCCATGCCAGCGCCCATTCCCCCTCATTGACGGTCATCTGTTTCGCCTGATTTCGCGCCATCCAGATGCTCGCCACGGCGCAGGAGCTTGCCTGCTGCTGGGCCCAGACCTGATGGATCATCTGATCGCTGTCGGTTCTGAAGATGATGGTCATCCGAATCCTCCTCGCAGAAGACAAACTCAGGCGCCGGCGGGTTGTCTGGTGATCGGCCTTACGGATCGCTGAGCCGTCGCTTTGCGGCAGCGCCGTAGGTCGGCGCCTTCCTGGCAAGCTTCAGTCCGTTCGCCGGGCTCGATGGCCGCCGCTGAGACCGAAATGGTCAGATGGTTGGACCCGCAAGGGGTCCATGCTAGCGCGTCTGCCGCCGGACCCTGTGGGGATTCCGGTGCAAGCGGGTAGAAGCGTCGGCCCGTCTAACTATAGCGGGTCATCGGCCCGATGTTCGCAGGGTCCCGCAGGTTGTTGGCTGCGCGTCGCTCGGGAGTGCGGCGACCGGAGCGGCCGTGCTCCGGTCGCCGCTGAGTAGGGTCAGTAGAACTCCCAGCGCATCCCGACGTCGATCAGGTGATCCGTCCAGTCGCTCTTGTCGATGAGGGTGTTGTAATTGACGAAGGCGGATAGGCCCTGCGGGAACAAGGCCGAGACCCCCAGTCCGATGCGGAAATAGTCACGGTCGGGGCTGTCGGTGCGGATGTCGAAGGAGGTACGGGTCGGGTCCGCGGAGAAGCGGGCGACGAGGCGCGAGGCGTCGTCGTCGTACTCATGCTCCCACTCGACGCGCGCCTGGGGCACGATCACCGCCCGCGTCGTGTTGAACACGCGAGAGACCCGAGCGCCGAGCGTGGTGGTCACGGAGGTGGCATCGAAGCCATCGACCTCCAGGTTAAGCCCCCCGGCGCCGCTCTCGCGGAAGCCGTCGACGTCGACCTTGAGGTAACCGACCCGGCCGTAGATGCCGTAGGAGAGGGGCCCCTGGTCGATGTCGTAGCCGGCGCCCAGGCTCGCGCCGAGCTGGTTGCCGTCGTAGCTCGCCTTGGCCTGGCGGCGCACGGGGTCGAGGCTCGAGCTGATCTGGTAGGCGACGTTGCGCTTGGAGTCGTGGTCCTGCCAACCGTACTCCACGATGGCATCGAGGTAGGCGCGCTCGGTGATGTAGTAGGTCGCATAGGCTGCCAGGTGCCAGGTGTCGGTGTCGAGACGGCCGCCGTCGGAGGCGAAGTCGACGTCGTTCTGGGCATAACCGAGCGCCGCGCCGGCGATGAAGTTGTCGCTGAAGCGGTAGTCGGCGCCGCCGGTGATGGCGATCGAATCGAAGTCGAATCCGGACTCGTTAGCGGTGCGGTCTTTATCGCCGAAGTTGAAAGTACCCGTGAGGAAGAACCCCCAGTTGCCGAAGGTGCCGGCGCCGTCGCCGCTGGCCGCGCCGCCCATGAGCTGCGACTGCAGCGCCGAGCCGAGCTGGCCCCCGGAGATCCGCTCGCCGTTGACGTTGAAGCTCAGTCCCGCTAGGTCGATCCCGGCCGAGCCACGGCGCAGGGCGGCAAGGCGCGAGCCGATGTTGGCGAGCTGTTGGGTGCCGACTTCGATCCCAGCCGAGGTGGAGGCGCGGGCCTTCTCGGTGGTGACCTGGCTCAGGGTGTTGGGGATCCCGCTGCTCGAGGCGTTCTGGAGCATGTCGGTGCACTCGTTCAGGAGATCCTGCTGGTCGGCGGTAAGGCTCGTCATCTGGGCGAGCTGCGGGCAGACGGTCTCGATGGCCGAGGCGACATTGCGCTCGTTTTCTGTGAGATCCTGACGCCCCGAGAGCGGATCGAAGACCGCGACAGTGACGGTGACCGGCAGCTCGGTACGGGCGCCGAGTGCATCGGTGATGACGATCGTGTCCCGGAGCGTAGTACCGGCGGGGGTATTCTCTGGAATTCCCACCGTGTAGGTCGCAGTGCCGGGCGCGGACAGTTGGCTTGGGCTGACGCTACCGGTTCCGCTTACCGCTGTCAGGTTGTAGGGCGCTGTGCCGCCGCTGACACGGAAGTCGGCCTGGACTGTGGCGCCGCTGCTGGCCGTGAGCCCCAGCGTCGAGGGGCTTACGTCGATGGGGGCGCTCACCTCTGTGACATCGATTCTGACGGAGATCGTAGCGGAATCGCCGCCACAGCTCGTGGTCACTCCACTAATGGTCACCGTGTCGCTGAGCGTTCCGGACGCCCCGACGGGGATCGCATACTGATAGTCGAGAGCCCCGTTACGCAGGGTGACCGTTGCGCCGAGCGCGCTGGTCGCCGAATAGGGGGCACGTCCGCCGGAAAAAGTCGTGGAAAATTCCACCGACTCTCCCGGGGTACCGCTCAGGACTGAAGAGGAGGTCGCGACCGTGAGGGGGTCGACGTAGGTCAGGCTGACCGGTGCCGACGCTTGGGTTGTGCAAACGTTGAGCTGGCAGGCCAAAAGCTCCCCTGATGCGACGACGCCGTCATTTGGAAACAACGCCGAGCAGTGCTCGCTCGGTTGACTGATGGTGACGCTGTAGTTGACGGTCACGGGGTCGAACTCGCCGTCGTAATTCACCGTGGTGGGCACCCCACCTGCCGTGACTGTCGTCTGGACGATAGCCTCTTCCTGGCTGATGTTGGTCGGGCTTACCGTGAACGTCTGGCTAACGGTGCTGCCCAGCGTTACGGTTCGCGAGACGGAAGCCGGAGAGATGCTCAGAGCCCAGGCCGCGGATGTCCCCGCCAGCAGCAACAGCCCCACTGGTAATGTAAGCAGCAGACGCGCCGAATCTTCGCGAGCTCTACCCGAAATGTTCTGCTTCATGTCGCTCCCCTCTTTCAGTTCACTGCCGCAGTGAAACCCATCAGCGGGCGTGGACCGCTACTCGATTCACCCCGGCACCGGCCGGTCCCACTACAAGCGGCGGAAATCCCACAATTCGTCTCCCCGAACCGTTTCTCCATACGCCGCCGGTCACTCGAGAAGTTGCCGCGGCCCCATGGTCGCCGTTCGCCACAGTCGACATCGGCGCAACAAGGGCCCGACGCCACCCATTCCAACCCAGGCCTAAGCCGCCCACTTGGCGTGGCTAGACCTACGCTGAAGTCTGGCACAAAGCGGCCTAACGCGCGAGCGCTGAACCGCTATTCATCCATCAGGGGGTCTTGTTGCCTTTGAGCAACAGTTGCGGCATTCGTCACCCTGCAGGGATCAGACGCCGGGATCGGCATCGCGGCCTCGTCGCTGGAATGTCGTCCGGGGCCTTCGGTCGGGCCGACGGTCCGCAGCAACTGCGGAGGATTCGGTTCGCTACCGGCGCTTGCCGGTGGAATGCATCATTACGAGATCCTTATAGCGTCCGCGAGGATGCGCGCGGCCTCCTCGGTCTGGATGCGGTCGATGAGATCCTGCTCGCGCTCCATGGCCTCCTCGTCGATCTCGTCCGCCTCCTCGTCTAACGGCTCAACACCGCGTGCACGCAGGTAGCGCGCCTTGGCCTCCGTGAGGGTCCGATCGCGCCGCTCGGACTCCGCGCGCCGCTCGCTCGCGCGCAGCGAGACCTCGGTCTGCGCCTCGATCTCCCGGCGGACCTGCGCCTGGGTGCTGAGCAGCTCAAAGCCGAGGTCAGCGGTGGTGCGCTCCTGCGACCTACGTCGGACCTCGTCGAGGCCCGGGCGGCGGTAGCCTGAGTGCGGCGCGGGCTCGATCCGGCTCCAGGGGAGGGGGTTCGCGAGGGCGCGCTCGCCCTGCTGCTCGCCGTCGGAACCGAAATCAAACTGGATGTCGGGCTCGACGCCCTTGAGCTGCGTGCTGCTGCCGCTCAGCCGAAAGAACTCCGCGGTGGTCATGCGCAGCCGGCCGAGGTTGGCGTCCTTGCCGAGCGCGTAGCGGTCGAGGTCGACCAGGGTCTGCACCGTGCCCTTGCCGAAGGTCGGCTCACCGATCACCACACCCCGGCCGTAGTCCTGGATTGCGGCGGTGAAGATCTCAGAGGCCGAGGCGCTGTCGCGGTCGACGAGGACCGCCAGCGGGCCGGTGTAGGTCACGTCGGTGTCGGGATTGATCTCGAGCTCGACCTTCCCCGACGCGTCCTTGACCTGGACCACAGGTTGTTGATCGACGAAGAGCCCGGTGAGCGAGGTTGCCTCCGACAGCGAGCCGCCCCCGTTGCCGCGAAGATCGATGACCAGGCCGTCGATCCCTTGCGTCTTGAGCGTCTCGATCAGGCGGCGCACGTCGCGGGTGGTGCTGCGGAAATCGTCCTGGCCCTCGGCCTCGGCGTGGAAGTCGCGGTAGAAGGTTGGCAGCGTGATGACGCCGATCCGCAGGGGCGGCGGGACCGTGGGGGCCGCGATGACGAACGCCTTCGCCGCCATGTCGTCGAGGGCGATCTCCCGGCGCACCAGCGCGACCTCGCGCAGTCGCCCGCCGGCACTTGCCGCCTTCGGCAGGATGAGCAGCCGCACCGCCGTCCCTTGCGGGCCCCGGATCCTGTCGACCACCTCTTGAAGCGGCCAGCCGATCACGTCCTCCATCGCGCCGTCGAGACCCTGGGCCACGCCGACCACCCGGTCGCCTGCGGCGATCTTTCCGGACTGGCGCGCCGGGCCTCCGGGGACGGTGCGCCGAATGACGGTGAGCTCATTGTCCGCCTGCAGGACCGCGCCTATGCCTTGCAGCGACAGCCGCATCCCTATGTCAAAGCTCTCGGCCGCGCTCGGGGAGAGGTAGCCGGTGTGCGGCTCCAGAGCACGCGTATACGCGTTGGCGAAGACGTCGAAGACGTCGTCTGCGCTGAGCTGGCGGATCCGCCGGGCGATCCCCTCGTAGCGCTTACGGAGCTGATCGCGAATCTCGGCGTCGTCCTTGTTAGCGAGCTTGAGCAGCAGGTAGTCGTTCTTCACACGCTTGCGCCAGGTCTCGTCGAGCTCCGCCTCGCTCTTGGCCCAGGGCGCCTGCCGGCGGTCGGCGAGATAGGCCTCGTCGGCGTCGAAGTCGAATGGTCCATTGAGCAGGGACAGTGCGTAGTCGACGCGGGCATCGACTCGGACCCGGTAGACGCGAAAGACGTCGAACGCGGAGTCGAGCTTGCCCTTCCCGATCTCGTCGTCCAGGCGGTTCGCGGTGCGCATGAAGCGGTCCAGGTCCCGCTGCAGGAAGAAGAGCCGGCCGGGGTCAAGCTCCTCGAGGTAGTTTCCCAGCACCGCCTCGGCGAGCTCGTCGCCGAGTCTGAGTCCGCGGTAATGCGAGCGCTCCAGGACCTTGTTGATCACCAGCAGCGTTCGCGATTGGCGCTCGGTGGGGAAGAGCGTGGCGAGGCCGATGTCGGCCGCAGCGCCTGGCGCCAGCGGGATCAGCACCAGGCAGAGCAGGGCCGCGCACAGGAGCCGAGCAGGCCCCCAGCCTCGGCGGGCCTTTGCGTGCGTCATCATCGGGCGAGGGTCGATGAGCATCTAGGACGGGTGCTGTCGGGGTTGCAGTCAGCGGCCGGACGCCTGCGCGCTGATCCTTGTCCGATTGCCCTCCATCGAAGCGTCGGCGCGCGAGCCGGGCTCACTCCTTAACCAGCACGCGCGGCGGCTCTCCCTGCCGATAGAGCCATAGGGCCGCCCCGCGGCGGGCCGTTAGCTCGAACAGCCGCTCGTACAAGGCGACCTCCCGAGGCCAAGGGTAGGCATAGATCAGGTCCATTTCCGAGATTCTTGCCCCAAGGAGGCTGTAGGCATCGGGCGGGGGAGGGACGGCCCAGTGGGTGGCGCCGTAGGTCCCGGTCACCGCGAACCGCCCGGCCAGGTCGCTGCTGAGGAAGCTCCCGCAGGCGAAGCGGGCGGGGACCGCGAGCTCCGCGCACAAGGCCCGCGCCGCGGTGACGAAGGCCGGCTCGATCTCGATGCCGTAGGCGTCGAGGCCGTTCAGCGCCGCCAGGGCGGTCATCGTGCCGATCCCGCTGCCCCAGTCGCAGAAGCGGGGACCGGCGGGCAGATCGAGCTGGCGCAATGCGCGCAGCCCCGCGCAGAAGGCGAAGACGTCCGAGCCCAGCAGGGTCGTCACCCCGGGGTTGCGCGCGAGCAGGTCCTGGCCGCGCCGCGCCGCGGCGGCGATCAGGGCCTGCTCGCGCTCGCTCGGCGTGATCGGGACAGGCTGGATGGAGACGGCAGTGAGGGGCACGGGCACGCAGCGAGGCTCAGATCGGCTTCTCGAAATCGAATCCGAAGAGGTGCGGCTTCTCGCCGATCACAGCGGCGGCGAAGATGCTCAGGACGTAATCATAGGTCTCCGCCGGGATCTCATACTTCTCGACGAGCTTCCAGAAGTTTCGCTCGCGCGGGTTCTCCGGCATGCTGCGCAGACGCCTGATGATGTTGCCCTCGCCCCAGTTGTAGGAGGCCATGACCAGCAGACCCGAGGCCTGGGCGTCGGTGTTGTAGATCTCGCGTAGGTACTTGGCCGCGGCCTGGGTCGATGCCCGGAAGTCGAAGCGTTGATCTTCCGGATCGAAGACCGGCTCTTCGGCGAGCGGGCCGACGCTGAGCCCAAAGCGGGCGGCCGTATCTGGAATGAACTGCCAGGCGCCTTTGGCAATCCCGTATCGGGTCGGCGGGCCGATCGCCTGCTCGTTGAAATTGCTCTCCTGGATCGCGAGGTAAAAGAACTGAGGCGGCAGGCCATTGGCTGCCAAGGCGTCGCGGACGATTTCGACGTAGCCCTTGGACTTGGCGGTGGCGAGGGCCCGCTGGAGCCGGCCGGTGGACTTCCAGCGCGCGATATAGTTGGCGACCTCGTCGCGAAAAGAATCGGGCATGTTCAATTCGCATTCGCCGAGCAGGCGTGCTATGCGCAGGATGGTGAGCTCCTTGGGATCGTGGGAACGAGCCAAGAGGGCATTCTGCTCAAGGTACTGATCATAGCGGGCGGACATCGCCGCGAGGCGCGCCTCGTTCGCCTCCAGCTCGGCAAGCAGCGCCGCGTCCCGCGATTCACCGATGCGCGCGTGCAGGCGGGCCAGCTCTAGCTCGATCCCCTTAATGTCGTAGAAGAGATCGATCGCGAGCCGGCGCGCGCCCTCGATCTGCTGCTGCTGGCGGAGCAGGAAGAGGCCCGAGCCCGCGAGCGCCAGCGTCGTCAGCGCGATCACGCCGCTCAGCAGGAGAAAGCTGCGGCGCTTGAGCTTGCGTTGCTCGACATGGAAGGCCGAGCGAAAGGCGCGGGTGAGCTCCCCGGCATCCGCGGCGAGGGGCTCGCGAAGATAGCGCTCGACGAGGCGTTCGGGGGCCGCCGAGGCCGTGCCCGATGGTGGCGGTGCCGCGTCCGGAGGCTTCGTGGGTGGACGGTGCCCACCCAGCGGGATCGCCGAGACCGCTCTCGGCGCCTGCCGCCCCTGGCCGGGGGTCGCGGCCCCGCGGCCGAGGGCGGGCAGGATCACCGTGGCATCCTCCGCGCCGGGCGACACCCCCAGCGGTGCCCGGACGCGGTCTGCGCCCTCTTGGCGCACCTGCAGCAGCGGGCCGTCGATGCCGATACGCAGGGTGCACTGCTCGCCCAGCGGGGCCGCCGTGATCCGCTCGCCGTCGAGGAAGGTCCCGTTGGCGCTGCCCATGTCGCGGACAAACCAGCCAGGGCCCTCACGAAACACGGCGGCGTGGCGCCGGCTGACGGAATCCGCCACCAGGCAGAGCTCGCATTGATGCGAGCGGCCGATCAGGAATCCGTCGGTGAAGCGTCTCTCCTGGCTCACACGCGAGGCATCGGCCCAGCGCACGACCAGCGCCGCTGCGCTTGACTCCCGACGTGGACCACCAGGCGGGTGAGAGGCGGGCCGCGGCTCAGTCATGTCGAGGCGACGGCGAGGTTGCCCAGGGGCGCGGCGTCATCGGATCTCGGACCTCGATGAAAGCGGCTCGAGCCGTCCCGCGCTGGCTGTGCGATGCCGCTGGATTCGTTTGGACACTACCGACCGCTTGGACGGGATGCAACTCTAAGCCAGGTCGCTCGCGATTTCCGCGCGATGCCGAGTTTGCACCGTGAACGCCGGGGGCGGCCAGCCAGACGGGAGGGACGCGATGCTACACTGTCCCTGAGGTTTCCAATCCGCGGCGGCTGCGGTTGGCTTTCTCGTAGAGGGACAAGGCGGACCGGTCCGGCGAACGTCAGCAAGCGAGCTCCATCATGCGCAAGCCAGCATTCACCCTCAGTTTCCAGACGAGCGCTGCCGAGAGCGCCATATACGGTGAGCGCCCGCCGATGCGGATCTTGGTGCTGGGTGACTTCCTCGGGCAGGCCGGGGGTTCGGCCGCGGCCGCGCTGCCGACGCGCGACGATGTCCGGCGGATCGATATCGACACCTTCGAGCGCGTCATGGCGGTGCTGGGGCCGTCCGTAAGTCTCGGGATGGATGACCGCGGGCGGGTGTCGGAACCACTGGCATTCCGTTGCCTGGACGACTTCCATCCGGATCGGCTGGCCCGGCAGGACCCAGTCCTCAAACAGCTCGCCGCACTCAAGGATCAGTTGAAGGATCCAGCCAGCTTCCAGACCGCCGCCGCTGTCCTTCAGTCCGATCTGGGTGTCCATGGCGCCGACAACGGCCATCGAGAGGCGGCTGGCGATAACACCAATGCCTCTCAGGAGCAATCCGAGACGGATGCCGACACCCTCGAGCGCTTGTTGGGGGCCAAGTCCGGATCGGCGGCCGCTCTCGGCTCGCCGCGGCGATCGACCGTCGACGAGATGATTCGGCGCCTGGTGGCGCCGCAGATCAGTGTGCCCCTGCCGGATGCCGGGCCCTATCTCGCGACGGCGGACGCGGCCGCGGAGGACCGTCTCGGGGGTTTGCTGCATGACCCGAGCTTCCAGGCCCTGGAGGCGGCATGGCGCTCGATCTATGGCCTCGTTTCCCAGGTCGAGACCGACGAGGATCTCCAGATCGCGATGCTGAGCCTCGACCGCGACGGGCTAGGGCGAGCCCTGGATGAGGCCGAGCAGGACCCGGAGCAGTCGGCCTTGTATCGGCTGTTGAGCGACTCGGCCGAAGTGGGCCCTAATGCGGCGCCCTGGAGCCTCATCGTCGGCGACTACGCCTTCGGTCCCGATGACGATAATCTTCGACACCTGGCCCGTATGGGGGCGATCTGCCAGCGCCTCGGAGCGACCTTTCTTGCGGCTGCAAGGCCGGAGATTCTCGGCTGCCCGGACCTCTTGACCCATCCCCATCCCCGCGACTGGGGCCAGCTCACAGCGGAGGCGCTCAGTCGCTGGGATGCTCTGCGGAGCAGCGCGGCGGCACGGGCCATCGCGCTCGCGCTGCCACGGGTGTTGCTGCGTCTGCCCTACGGACAGTCTGCCGACCCCTGCGACCGGTTCTCATTCGAGGAGATGCCGTCTCCTCCGAGGCATGAGGTCTTCCTCTGGGGCAACCCCGCATTCCTGTGCGCCCTGGTGCTCGCTCAGGCATACCGCGACGGAGAGGATTCACCCCGATACGCCGATGTTGAAGATATGCCGGCCTTTGTCTACCGCGAAGGAGACGAGATGCGGATGCAGGCCTGTGCCGAGGTCTATCTGTCCGACGCCGCCGGCGAGTCCATCCAAAAGGGGGGTTGTATCCCGGTCTTGAGTTATCAGGGGCGCAATGCCGTCCGCCTTGGCCCGATGCAGACGCTGGCTAAAGCGAAAACTGGTAGTAGTTGAAGTTGTCTCGTCCCACCTGATGCTCCTGCCGCCGCCCGATGCGGCCGAAGGTCAGGTTGCCGTCGATCGTGGTGAGCTTGGGAAGGGGGCCGGCGCCGTCGACGCTCTCGATCACGAAGTGGTGGCTCTTGGTCGCCACGGCACCGATGTCGCCCGGCCGAATCTGGGCCGCGAAGCTCGGGCTGAAGCTGGCCAGCTTGAGCGGGCCGACTGGTCCACCGCGACCGATGTCCCACTGCACCGGGATACCGGCCTTGCGGTAGCAGTACACGGCAAAGATGCCGCACCAGCTTTTCTCCTGCGTCTTGAGCCCGATCCAGGGCGTCCAGGTCCAATCGCCGGTGCCGTTCTTGCGGAAATTCGCTTCCGTGAGCGACACGTTGGCGGCGAATTTGAACATCTCGATCAGGAATTCGAGGCCCTTCGGTCGGCCTCCGATGCGCTGTGAGAAATCGACCTTGCCCATCTGCTGTTGAGCGACCGTCAGGATCAGCGGGCGCAAGGCATCGAAGGTGCTGGCCGGTAACGCCGGCATCACCGGGACGCCGCCATCCAAAGCCTGCGCCAGGAGCGCGAGAAGCTTCTCCCAGGTGATGGGGCCGACGACGCCGTCGACCGCCAAGCCGGTGTCGCCCTGAAATTCCCGCACCCGGCCCAGCGTCTTCGGGCCGAATCGCCCGTCGGGGAGCAGCTTGGCGAGCTTGGTCGGCAGGCGATTGAGGCCTTCCTGAAGCTGCCGAACGTCGTCACCGAAGGTTGCGAAGCGAAGCGTGCGCTGCATGGGGGCTCCTTGGCGGTTAACGCCGCTTGTTACCGAGAACTATACTCCTGATCCAAGATCAGCCCAGCACCCGGAGACGTCCGATGAACGTGTTCGATCGAGTCCACCACCTACGGTCCCTTGCCCTGGTGGCCATCGTCGGCGCGGCCGCGACGGCCTGTGTGTCGACGCCGGAGGGCGGGGGTGGTGGGACGACGGCCGCCGCTGTAGGGACGGAGTTCCGCAGTCTCGACGACCTGACCCTGGTCGACTGCCTGCTTCCGGGTCAGATCCGCCAGCTCGGTACCCGCATGACCTACCTCGCGCCGCGCAAGCGCGTGAAGACCACAAAGTCCGACTGCGGCATCCGCGGCGGGGAGTTCGTCCTGTTCGACCGGTCCGACTATCGGACCGCCCTACAGACCCTGCTGCCGCAGGCGCGGGGTGGTGACCCCGTGGCCCAGACCTATGTCGGCGAGATCTACGAGCGGGGCCTGGGGCTTCCGGGTCCGGACTACGCGGCGGCCGCCGAGTGGTATCGCAAAGCGGCGGAGGCCGGTCACCGGCCGGCGCAGGTCAGCCTGGGCTCGCTCTACGAGCGCGGGTTGGGTTTACGCCAAGACAAGTCGGCAGCGCTCGATTGGTATCGGCGGGCGACCGGCGTGACCGAGGATCGCCTCATCTTCGAGTCCCGGCTGAAGGCGGAGCAGGCGGCCTTCCAGCAGGAGATCGAGCTGCGCAACCGAGTGACCGCCTCGCTTCAGCAGCAGCTCCGCGCGGCGCGCAGCGCCGCTCCTGCGGCGGCGCCGAAGGCGGAGCTCGAGCGCGTGACCGAGAGCCTGCGCCGGGACAGCGCGAGCGAGGCGGAGCGCGTGCGTCGCGAGATCCACGCAGTGGAGGAGCTCAAGAACGTGGAGAGGACCAGCGGGTCTTCGGATGAGCCGTCGCGCTCGGGTCGTAAGGCTCAGATGGGCAAGCTGGAGCTCAGCCTGCGCGAGCGGTCCGATGCCCTGGCCGCCAACGAGCAGCGCCTCTCGATGCTGCAATAGGGACGCGGGGAGGGGTCCCGACCGGCAGTCAGGAGACTGCCGCCTCGGCCGCCGCGATCGGGTGGAGTGTCGCCGCGGCGGAGCGTTCAATCCTCCGGGGTGGGGTCCCGCGCAACCCGGAACCCGACGAAGTTGTAGCGCGACTCCGGATAGTTCCGGTTGCGATAGGCCGAGCGGACCGCGGCCGGGCCACTATTCCAGGCGCCGCCGCGCAGCACCATCGGGGCGGTCGCATCGGGCGGGGCACACTGCGCCTGCACACCCCGGTAGGCGGCGTCGTATTCCGAGCAGGTCCATTCCATCACGTTGCCCAAGAGGTCGTGGAGACCCCAGGGATTGGGGGCGTAGCTCCCCACCGGAGCGGCCCACTCGTGGCCGTCGTCGCAGGGAAAGCCCTCCGCCCATTGTTGTCCCGTATCGGCGACATTGGCATGTCGGCAAGCCAGCGTGTCGGACCCATTCCCCCAGAAGCGGGCCGTCGGCGTTCCGGCGCGGGCGGCGAACTCCCATTCGGCCTCGGTGGGCAGCCGGAAGGTGCTCCGGGTCGTCCGGGTGAGCCAGCGCAGGTAGGCCTGGGCGTCGTTCCAGCTCACGCAGACCACCGGGTGTGAGGGGTCGGTCTGCTGATACTTGTTGGGCGTCGCCCAGTTGGCCCAGGGGTGGTAGCCCCAGGCGTCCTCGCCCTTGTCCTCATCGAGCGCCCAGCAGCCGAGCAGGCCGCCAGTGCCGCGCTCGGCGTCGGTCTGGTAGCCCTCGGCGTCGACGAAGCGGCGGAAGTCCGCGACCCGCGTCTCGTGCTTGGCGAGCTCGAAGTCCTCGACGCAGGCGCGATGCGCCCGCTCGTCGGTCTCCCGATCCGGCTCGGACTCCGGGCTGCCCATCTCGAAGCAGTCCCCTTTGATAGTGACCATCTCAGGCAGCAGCTCGGCGCGGGCCCGCAGCGCGGTGCGCATCTCGGGGATCTGGGGGTCGTCGGGGTCCAGGGCCTCGAGCGCCGCGAGGGCCTGCTCCGCGGCCTGCATCGCGGCGGAGTCGAGCGCACGGGCAAAGGCCTCGGAGAGCCGCTGGCGGATCTCGGCGAGCTTGGCCTGGGCCTTTGGGTTGTTGGCGTCCAGATCGAGCACGCGGCGGTAGCAGGCCGCGGCGGAGTCGAGCGCGCCGACGAGCGCCGAGGCGCGCGCGCTGGGCTCAGATGGGAGCTCCGCGGCGCAGTCCTGAAGCTGCTGCTGGAGCCTGGCGGCGTGC
The DNA here is from genome assembly GCA_025458165.1 of Chromatiaceae bacterium. GTDB lineage: Bacteria > Pseudomonadota > Gammaproteobacteria > Chromatiales > Chromatiaceae > JALOTB01. The sequence continues at coordinate 31,765 of JALOTB010000027.1, forward strand.
CCTTGCTGCGCGAGGATCTCCTCGCGGAGCTCGCCCACGGCCGGCTGCCTGGGCGCGAGCTGCTGGGCCTTGTCGGTGAGCGCGAGGGCGGCATCCAGGTTGCCCGCGCCGAAAAGCTGGCGGGCGTGCTGCAGGAGCTCGCCGACCTGGTCCTCCAGGCGCTGCTGCTGGGCGCTAAGGACCTCCGCGCGCAGCCCCAGCAGATCCGCACTGTCCGGTGCAAGCTGCAGCGCGCCCGTGATGGTCTCCAGGCTCTCGCCGAGCCGGTTTGCGCGCAGCAGGCCGCGCGCCTTGACGATCGCGGCGGTGATGGCCTCGCGCTGGGCGACCTGGGCCTGGAGCATGGCGCGAAAGGCGAAGAGCCCGACGTGCTCCGGCATCGCCCCCAGGCCCTCCTCCGCGAGCCGCAGGGCCTCATCGAGGTCCTGGGCGCCGTAGGCGGCCTTGGCCGCGTCGAACAGCGCCTCGGCCTCGGCCTGAACCGACCGCGCGGCGACCTCGCCGCGCAGCTCCTGAAGCTCGGGGTCCGCGGGGCGCAGCCGCAGGGCCTGGTCGATCGCGGCGAGGGCGTCGGGGAAGGCGCCTTGGTCGGCGGAGCGTTGCGCCCGGGTGCGCAGCTCCGCGACCTGCTGCTCGGTGTCGCGTGCGATCTGCTTGGAGACTGTGTCCCTGAGGTCCCGCAGCTCAGCGTCGTCCGGGTCCGTCGCCAGGCCCTTCTCGATGAGCTTGAGGCTCTCCTGCAGCAGCCCCTCGGCGAGCAGGCTCGATGCCTGGGCGATGACGTCGCGCAGCGCCCGCTGCTGCTCCAGCCGACGCTGGGCCGTCGCCTCCAGCTCCTTGAGGCGGGCGTCGCCCGGGATGAGCGCCAGGCCGTCGTGGGTGAGCCGCATGGCCTCGGCCAGGCTGCCCTGGTCGAGGGCGGTCCGGGCCTGCCCGAGAAGCTGCTCGACCCGAGTCTCGGTCTGCGCCTTGCGCTCCTGCAGGACCTGTGCCCGCAGGGCGGTCAGCGCCTGGTGCTCGGGGTCGCGCTCCAGCCCTTGCTCGATCAGCGCGAGGCTCTCCACGAGCTGGCCGTCGGCGCGTCGCTGCTCGGCCTCGCGCAGCCGATCGTCGGCCTCGATGCGACGGATCACGCGCTGCTTGAGCGCGCCGAGCCGCAGGTCGCCCGGCCGGCTGCCCAGCGCGAGCTCGACCAGCTTGAGCGCATCCTTGAACTCGCCCCTGCCAAAGTGCTCGATCGCCAGGTTCTCGTACCGCTCGATGGTCGCCGAGCGATCCGGGTCGGCGGGCGGGAGACCGGGGATCGGGTCCTCCGGGCGCTCCGGCAGGGCGAGGTAGACGCCGATGGCGACCACCAGGACGGCAGCCAGCGCGAGCAGGGCGCTGCGTACCCCGTGCCCGCGCGCGAGCGGCGGTCGGGGCTCGGGCGCCGGGCGCTTTGGTTGGTCACGGGCGACGATGCGTGTCGCGTCCTCCTCGGGCAAGGCGATCGGCTTGCGCCCGCCGGCCAGGACATCCAGCGCCCGGATCAGCTCCTGGGCACTGCCGAAGCGGTCCTCGGGCTTCTTCGCGAGCAGCCGATCAAGGATGGGCTGAAAGGCCGCCAGCGGCTCGGGCAGCACGGGGAGCGGAGCCGAGCAGTGCTTCATCGCCAGGCTGATCACGTCGTCGGCCTGGTAAGGCGCCTCGCGGGTGAGCATCTCGTAGAAGACGACCCCGAGGCTGTACAGGTCCGAGCGAGCGTCGGTCGGCTGACTCATGCTCTGCTCGGGGCTCATGTACCGCGGGCTGCCGATCACCATCCCGAAGTGCGTGAGCTGGGTGGCGTCGGCCCCCGCACGCACGGCGCGGGCGATGCCGAAGTCGGTGAGCACCGGCGTCCCGTCGGCACGGAAGAGGATGTTCTGCGGCTTGATGTCTCGGTGGATCACGCCCTGGTCATGGGCGACTGAGAGGGCCTGGGCGACGCGTCGGGTGATGTCGATGGCCTGCTCGAGCGAGAGGCCGCGGGCGATCTGATCAGCCAGAGTACCGTTGGGGAGGTACTCCATCGAAAAATAATGCAGACCATCGGCGATGTTGAAGTCGTAGATGGTGACGATCTGCGGGTGCTGGAGCTGGGCAATGATCTGCCCTTCCTTGATAAAGCGCGTGGTGAAGTCGTCATCGGCGACGGCCTGCGGCTGCATCACCTTGAGCGCCACCTGCCGCCCGAGCCGATCCTGCTTGGCCAGGTAGACGGTGGCCATGCCGCCGCGGCCGAGCTCGCGGATGATCGTGTAGCCGGGGATCTGCATCTGGGGTCGGGTGCGGGGCGCGGTCTGCGACTAGCCGCGTCGCGGACCGCCCGTGTCCATGCGCAGGAGCGGGAGGGTGTCCTCGCTCTCGCCCGCCGCGTTGACGTCGACGACGATCACCGCGACGTTGTCGCGACAGGGACGGCTGAGCACCAGCTCCATGAGCGTGCGGCAGTTCTCGTGGCAGTTGCCCTCCGCGAGGATCGCGGCGATCTCCTCGTCGCCGACCTCCTTGGTCAGGCCGTCGGTGCAGAGCAGAAACTTGTCGTGGAGGTAGACGTCGTAGACGCGGGCATCGAGCTCCAGGTCGTCGCTGTTGCCGACGGCGCGGTAGATGATGTTGGCGCCGGGGTGCTGTAGCGCCTCGGAGGGAGACAGCCGGCCCTGGTCGACGAGCTCCTCGACCTCGCTGTGGTCGCGCGTCAGGCGGGCCAGGCGCCCCGCGCGCAAGCCGTAAATGCGGCTGTCGCCGGCCCAGAGGCAGACGCACTGCTGTCCCTGCGCGACGAGCACCGCCACCGTGCTGCCGATCACGGTGCCGGGACCCGCCAGCTCGGCGATCTCAATCAGGCGGTGGTTCACGGTGAGGATCGCCTGGCGCACCGACTCCGCCAGGCTCTCGCGCAGCGCCGCGCGGCCGAGCGCGGCGATGGCGTCCACGATCGCCCGGCTCGCGGCGTCCCCGCGCTGATGCCCCCCGACACCGTCGGCGACCACCCATACCCCGAGCTCAGGGAGGGCGAGGAAGGCGTCCTGGTTGAGCGCTCGCACCCGCCCTGGGTGGGTGCTCCCGGCAGAGGCAAATTCGAAGCGGCTGGCCCGGCTCATCGCGGCGCTGTCCCCGTCTGCTGGTGGTCTTGGTCCGGAGGATGGCTCAGTCGGAGGGCCTGTCCTGGCTGAGCAGGGTCCAGAACTGTCCCTTTGCGGGCAGCCCGGAATAGACTCGTGCGGTCGGTTCGACGTAGGCCGAGCCGGCGCTCCACCAGAGCGAGAACGGCCCCAGGTACCGCCACGCCATGACCTCAATCAGGGCTGCCGTAGCCTCCTGGAGCTCGGCGGCGGCACCGAGCGGCACCGCGATCGGCGCGCTCGGCTCGCCGGGACAGGGATCATCGCCGGGCGGCCCTGGGGCGCCTCCAGGGAGCGGCGTGATCCCGGCGAGCTGCTCGGCCAGGTCGTCTGCCGTGAGGCCGTCCTCCTCCAGTGCCCTCAGCATCACCTGCTCCAGCTCGCCGAGCCAGGGTCCGGCCCCGGCGGCGGCGGCGAAGAGCCCCTGGTCGGCCGGGATGCGGGCCGCGACCGTGAGCGGGAAATAGCGCCCGACGCGGTCGACGCTCGGCATCATCGCACCAAGCCAGGGCGCCTCGCCGCACACCCCGGCGCTCAGGCCGAAGCGCCAAATCGGCCCGCTCAGGTAGCGCTCCATCCAGGTCTCGCCGAGAACCTGCCGGCTCTCTGCCAGCCCGGCCTGCAGCCAAGGGTCCCAGAGATTGACAAGCTCGGCGGGCAGCGAGCGGCGCACGAAGTCGCCGTGACTCGGCAGCTTGCCGAAGAAGCCGATCGCTGCGCTCGCCTCGGCCATCAGAGGTTGTCGGGGCAGCGGAAGCGCTTGATGTCGGCGAGGCCGAAGGGGTTGACGGCGCTGAAGGCTTGGACGTCGAAGCTGTGCCTGAACCCCTGGGCGCTGATGGCGGTGCGGAAGCGGTCGGTCCCGGCGCGCAGGCTCGCGGGGTTGACCAGGCGATAGAAGGCCCATTGGCCGGTGCGGTCCTGCTCGAAGCGCTCGCCGTCGAGGTCGACGACGGCGATGGTCATCTGGTTGGTGATGTTGCGTCCGGGCCACTCACCGTCGACGGCGCTCGGTCGCTGCGCGTCGAAGCTCAAGACCTGACCCCCGAAGGAAAGGATGACCTGGCTCGCCAGGGGGTCGATCTGGCGGGGGATGAGCGAGAAGCGCACCGCCGGCAGCTTGCCGCCCTCGGGGAAGAAAGCCTGGCGGATCAGGCTCGCGCGCTCGAACTGCTCCAGCGAGGCATCGGAGACGCCAAGGTTGGTCTTGGCGGTCTGGCGCCAGCGCCAGGGTCTCGCGGCGGTGTCGACGAACGGGGCCAGGTGCTCGGCGAAGAAGGCATCGAGCAGCCCGCCCTCGGCGAACAGCTTGCCGAAGTCGTAGACGTTGATTTCGCGCGAGGAGGCCGCCGCGAAGGGGAAGCGGTTCTCCATGAGCTGCTTGCAGACCGGCAGGACACTGGAGCGGTAGATCTCGTTGATGCGCTCGCCGGCATTGCCCAGGGCGACCGACTGGGCATTGGCCGCGATCTGACGCATCCAGCGGCGCACCGGGTCGGGGTTGCGCGCGGCCTCGGTGCGCAGGGCGTGGAAGACGTCGTGGCGCGAGGAGGTCGCGGGGCTGAAGGGGCTCTCCGACAGCCCGCTCTCCGGCTCGATGGCCGAGAGCTGGCTGTAGAGATCGGTGACCATGCGCTGGATCTGGCTGATCGGCGGCGAGGTGGTCGCGGGGTCGACCAGGCGCGTGAGGACCGCGAAATGCTGCTCGACCCGCCTGGGCGGAAAGTCCATGGCCCCTTCGAGCCCCCCGCGGCTGGCCTCGCTGACGATGCGCGAGAGATAGTAGTTCTGGCGCCGCAGCGCCTCGAAGGCCATCTCCGCCACCGGCTCGGTCCCCTTCGGCAGTCGGGTCAGGTTGGCGTTGGCCTCCAGGGTGTCGAGCACCTTCTTCACCGGCGAGTCGGGCCGGATCACCCGTCCGGTCACCTCGACCGCCTCGCGGACGTCGCCGAACGGGCGGATGTTGAGCTGGCCGAGCAGGTTGTCCCAGCGGCGGATGTATTCGTCGATGTAGAGCTGGAGGATCGTCTCCTCGATCTTGTCGAGCTGCCCGGCGATGATCGGCGACTGCTCGGGGCCGAAGACCCAGGACTCGTCCCGGAGCTGGCCGATGAGCCTCAGGCTTTGGGGCTGGAAGAGCTGGTAGAAGCCGCGGTAGGTGAAGAGCGCGGGGATCTCGAGCGCGCTGGGATCGACCCCGGTGACCTGGAAGACGCCGTCGCCGTTGCGTCCGGCGATGTCCTCGAAGGTCAGGGGGGCCGCCTCGCGCACTGCACTCGCGAGCTTGAGCCGGCCGTAGGCGAGCTCGGCCAGCGGGTGCTTCTCCAGCCGATCGCGGACCTGCTGCACCAGGCGGCGGTTGGGTGGGACGGGCTCGACGCCGTGGGCGAGCAGATAGCTCAGGTGGTCTCGGAGCCTCGCCGTCACCTGGCTCTTGCCGGGATAGCGCCGCTCCCCGTCGTCCGCGGCCCAGTATTGGAACAGCTCCTTGTCCATCCGCCCGGGGTCCATGAGCATCAGGTAGAGCTTGAGGGTCTCGTAACTGTAGGAGGGGTCGGAGGTCGCCGATGCGAGCTGCTCCTCGAGCTGGGAGGCGAGCCCGGGGACCAGCAGCGCGTTGAGGTCGCGCAGATACGCATCGCGCGTCGCCTCGGCGATGCCGCCGCCCTGGTAGAGCCCCATGCGCATCGCGAGCGGCGGGGAGGAGGTGACGCCCTCGGCGTGATCGAGGATCTCGCGCAGCCCGTTGAGCCGCGGGAGCATCTCCTCGTAGGCGAGGGCGGAGGAGATCTTGGTGGCGCTGAGCTCCTCGTACTGGCGTAGCCGCGCCTCCAGATCGGCGGCAAAGGCCTTGTTCTCGCTGAAGCTGTTGGCCCAGAGCAGCGCCGCGCCGATGGTGGCGAGGAGGACGGCCGCGTAGGCGCCCCGCTGCAGCCAGATCCGGGCCTGCTCGGCCTTGCGGTCGGAGCCGGCGAGGTCCTTCTCTCGAAAGATGACCAGCCGCAGCAGGTTGGTGATGAAGTAGCTCTTGCCGCGGGCGCCGGGGGCCGCGACGGCCTGGCGGTCGAGTCCGAAGGATTCCGCCATCGAGCCCATCAGGCGATCGATGGGTGTGCCCTCCTGGGTGCCGCTCGAGAAATAGACCCCGCGCAGCGCGACCGGCTTCTCGAAGCGCGAGCCCTGGAAGACCTCGCGTAGGAACCGCAGCAGGTTCTCGCGCAGCGAGGCGAACTGCTGCGGGAAGCCGAGGATGAGCGCACGGCGCTGGATGTCGCGCTCGGAGATCAGGCGCCAGTTGACCCGCGCCTGCAGCCGCTGCACCAGTGCCTGGAGCTCGGTGTCGAAGAGCGTGGCGTAATCGGGCTTGCCCTTGAGGAGGGGGAAGGTGGTGCCCCAGACCTGCTGGCGCTCCTCGCGCCCGAGGTCGTCGAAGTACTGGACGAACCCCGCGAGCAGGTCGGCCTTGGTGAACAGCAGATAGATCGGGATGCTGATCCCGGTGCGCTCAGTCAGCTCCTGCAGCCGCTTGCGGATGGCGCGGCAGTGCAGGGCCAGGGTCGGCTCGTCGAGCGAGATTAGGTCGGTGACGCTGAAGGCGACGATCGCACCGTTGATCGGGCGGCGCCGGCGGTACTTCTTCAGCAGATCGAGAAAGCTCAGCCAGGCCGCGCTGTCAACCGCCGCCTCGCTGTCCTGGGTGGTGTAGCGCCCGGCAGTGTCGATCAGCACGGCCTCGTTGGAGATCCACCAGTCGCAGTTGCGCGTGCCGCCGATCCCGCTCAGGGCCTCCTGCCCGAAGTGCTCGGCCAGCGGAAAGTCGATCCCCGAGTTGGCGAGCGCCGTGGTCTTCCCGCAGCCCGGCGGTCCCACGATGATGTACCAGGGCAGCTCGTAGAGGCTGGTGGCCTTGCGCTGACCCTTCTCCCTGGGCTGGCGCAGCACGGCGACCGCCTCCTCGAACCGGCTCTTGAGGATCGCCCGCTCCTCGGCCGCCTCGCTGTCGAGCACCGGCCGGCCCGCGGCCGGCGCCTCCTCGGCGGCCGCCATGCCGTCGATCAGCTTTCGATCGGCGCGCTTGGCGCGTATCTGGGCGATCAGCAGCACCAGCAGCCAGATGACCAGCACCAGCAGGGTGGCGATGACCCGAGCGATCACCGACTCCAGGATCCGGTGATCGGCGATCGCGATGAAGGGCCCGACCAGCCAGATGAGGAGCGCGATCGCCACCAGCCCCACGGCGGAGCTGACCCAGCGATTGCGGAGGAAGCGAAGGAATCTACTCACCGAAAACTCTCTCTGCGACGCAAATGCCGATGGTCGGGCGCGGTCACGGGTCCTGTTGGCTGCTCGGCGGCGCGCGCCGACCTGGCCTCAGAGCTCCTCCTGCTCGAGCACGATGATCTCGACGCGGCGGTTTAAGGCGCGGTTGGCCGGGCTGTCGTTGGCGGCGACCGGCTCGGTGTCGGCGCGGCCCTCGGGGGTCAGCCGGCTGGCGTCGCGAATGTGCCGCGACAGCTCGGCGATGACATTGGCGGCGCGCGCCCGCGACAGCTCCCAGTTGGACGGGAACTGGACCGTGCGGATGGGGACGTTGTCGCTGTGGCCGATGACCCAGACCTTGCCCGCGACCTGGTCGATCGCCTTGCCGATGCGCTCGAAGATCGGGATGAAACGGGCCTCGACCGTCGCGCTCCCGGAGCGGAAGAGGGTGTCGGAGTTGATGCGGATGAGTGAGCGCAGGCCGTCCTGCTCGACGCTCAGCAGGTTGAGCTCGATCTCGGGCTTCAAGAGCTCGTAGAGCCGGAGCTTCGACACCGGGGGGACGACGACCACCGGTTCGGGCACGGAAGTGGCGACCATCAGCTCGCTCGGGATGACCTCCAGGCGCTCGCGGCCGAGGCCGGAGAGCTTGTCGAACACCGGATAGGCGGTCCCGCTCAGGGCGAAGCGGAAGGCGAGATAGAGGCTTACGAGCAGGGCGCCAGCGACCGATGCCAGCACCCAGAGCGGCAGATAGCTCGCGACCCCCTTCCCGTCGGTCTCGACGCCCCGCCAACGCGGTGAGAGCTCACGGTCCAGGTCGCCGCGCTGGGCCCGCAGTATGCGGAAGAGGTCATCGATGACCTCCTCCAGGCGCGCACGCCCGCGCTCGAGCACGTGGTACTTGCCCTCGAAGCCGAGCACCAGGCAGACGAAGAGCAGCTCCAGCAGCGCGAGGTTGCGGGCCGGCTGCTGCTTGGCGCGGTCGAGGATGGAGAAGAAGCGATCACCGCCCCAGGTCTCGTTGAAGAAGGTGCTGAGCAGGCTCTCCTCCTGCCACTTGCTCTGGCTGCCCCAGGGCGTGTTCAGCACCGTCTCGTCGACGAAGGTGCACAGGGCGTAGCGGGCATCGGTGAGCAGCTCGGCGGGCTCGCCCGACTGGCGCGAGCGCTGATCGAAGGCGGCGAGATCGTTGACGAAGCGCGCGCGCAGCCCGTAGACGTCGCTATTGGTCGCCGTGTTGCGGATCTGGGTCGCGCGAAACAGCACCGGCGAGGCCGCCTCGATCAGCGGGCTCGACAGCCCGGCGACGGTACCGGCCGGCTCGGGACGGGCGGTCGGCAGCGGCGCCTCCGGCGGGCTCGATCGGCGGTCGGCGAACGAGGGCTCGACCGCACCGCCCGAGGGCGGGCGAAAGCCGGGGCGCGGTCGGATGACCGTCTTGGAGCCGTCGTCGATATAGCTGATGCGGGTCTTGTCTTGGTCCGACACGGCCGGCTACTCCTTGATCGCCCAGAATTCCATGTCAATGGACGGAAACTCACCGCTGACGTGGATGGCGAAGCCACCGGAGTTATGGAGCTGTTTCCAGAACTCGCTGCTGCGGTCGAGCTCGAAGTAGACCGATCCGGAGCGGAAGGGGAGCTGACGGGGCGCGACCGGCAGCGGCCGCAGCAGGATCCCGGGCAGCGCCAGGTTGACCAGATCGCGGATCTTCTCGACGGGGCCGATCTTGACCTGGGTCGGGAAGATCCGGCGCAGCTCCTCCACCGACATGTCGGCGCGCACCACCAGGCAGAAGCTCGCCTCGACCAGCAGCCGGCGGTCAAACACCGAGGCGACACGTACCCCGTACTTGCGCTCTTGCAGCGGGATGGGGATGGCGTTGCGGTCGAGGACCATGCTCAAGGACTGGCGCAGGTCGCGCATCACCGGCTCGAACGATGCCTGCAGGTCCTCGTGGCGGTAGGGCGGAAAGGCGTCCGGCCGTTTCTCGGTCTTGGTGAAGGTCGAGAACTCGCCGGCCATCTCCAGCAGGCTGCGGTAGAGCGCCTCCGGGTGGAGGCGCCCCATGCGGCCGTAGTGGGCGAAGAGGGGCAGGTAGCGGTTGACCACCTGCAGGAGCAGGAAGTCCGAGATCTCAGCGCTGCCGCCGCGGCCGGCCTCGGAGACACGCCCGGCGAGGGCCTCGCAGCGGTGGCGCAGCAGCCGCTCCAGCTCGTCGATGAACCCCTTGAGCTGCGTCGTGCCGTGGCAATTGGTGACGGTCGGGATGAAGGCATCGTCGAGCACGATCTCCTTGTTGCTGCGGCTCTCGATGATCCGCGCGAAGCCGATGCAGGCGTAATCTCCACGATCGTCGTCGCTGGTCAGCAGGCGCAGTTTGAGGCCGGAGACGCGGATCGTCGCGGGGTTGTTGCCGCTCGCCGTGACGTCGCGCACGTCGATATCGAGCGGCTGTTGGCGCGCGGGCGTCAGGGTGCCTTCCTGCGCGAGCTCGGTGACGCCCTCCCGGCGGATCGGCAGGGCCAGAAACAGGGTGAGGTTGTGGGTGTTCTCGGGGATGTCGAGCGCCGGTGGCGGCGCGTCGTGTGTGGGCACCGAGAACGGCGTCCCGTCCGGCAGGATGCCGCTCGCCGCCGACACGGCGATCTTGCCGGCGCTCAACTGATCCTGGTCGATGCGCAGCTCCGAGAGGCCCCAGCCGAATGGGGCGAGCGGGCCGTAACGGCCCTCGATGAAGCGCTCGATGTAGCGCTGCTGCTGCTGAAAATGCTGGGGCCGGAGAAACATCCCCTCCGACCAGACGACGCGACCGTACCAGGACATAAGCGGATCAACCTTTGGCAGTGCGATCGGATTGACGCGGGTCAGCTCGTCCGTTTCTCGGACGACAGCCGGCTGATCTGATCTTCATAGGCGCGCACGAAGTCCTGGCCGAAGATCCCTTGGAAGTCGTCGCCGGCATTTGCCTTGAACTCCGCGTAATAGCTTTGATAGAAGGTCCAGTTCCTGTCGCCGAACGGCAGCAGCGGGCCGCGCTTGGGGCTGGCGCGGAGCTTGGCCTCGATGGTCTCCGGCGCGAACTTCTCCAGCAGGCAGTCGAAGGCCGCGCGCATGCCGGCGACGACGGCGAGCTCATGCTGCTTGATGTCGTTGAGCGCCTCGGTGAAGGCGGCCTCCGGCCCGAGGAAGCCCGGCCGCCGATCGACGAAGAACTGTCTCAGGGCCTGATCGGCATCGAGCGAGAACTTCAGTGGATTGTTCTCCGCCGGGCGGACCACGGTCTGGGAGAGGCGGAACTCGCCCTTCAGGGCCGAGCGCGCCTGTAGCACTTCGATGGCGCGCTGCGTCAGGAGTCGAATCAGCCGCCCGCAATGGCGGAACAAAACCTCGGCCTCCCCCCCCCCCGCTGCCGCGTGACCCAGACCGAGCCCCTCGAAGAAGGCGGCGACGAGCGCGTCGGCCTCGGCCCCATTGGCCAGGGGCACGCTGGTTGGATGCGGGACCGGAGGCGGCGCTGCCACGCTCGGCGCAGCCGGGTACACCGCGGTCGGGGGAACTTTGGTCGGCGGCGACTCCCGTACGGGCGCGTTCGCGGGCGGCCGCTCCGCTCGCGGCGGCTCGGGTGGCGCGGGCGTCGGCTCGGCTCGGGGCGGCTGGGCCGGGGCCTGATCGTCGGTCTTCCACCAGTCGTCCGGCAGGGTCTCGGACACCGGTGGCGGCATGTCCTCGGGGATCAGCTCAGGGGTCGCCGCCGGGGGGCGAAAGGATTGCTGGTCGGCGGGGAGGTGGTCGCTGTGCGCCCCGAGCCCGCCCAGGTCGCCCCAGTCCTCGGCGGTGGGGCGTTGAGCTTGAGCCGCTCGGAGCTCAGGCCGATCGGCGAGCGGCCGGGGCTCGGCGCCCGTCGGGTGGTCGCTCCCCGCCTCCGGCCAGTGGGGGGGCACGGGGATGTAGGGCTTGGGGATGAACTCTGCCGCCCGCGGTTCTGACAGGGGCGGCCGCTGGATCTCTTGCGCCAGTTCGACGTGAATCTCGTACTGGCCGATGTAAAGCGTGTCACCGTGAGTCAATTCGACCGGCTGGCCTTGAGGCAGAGGCACATCGCTCTGGTTAAGATAGGTGCCGTTCGCGCTTGTGTCCTCGATGTAGTAGCCGCCGCGCTCGTAGAGGATGCGCGCGTGATGGCTGGAGACGATCCGCTCGGGGTCCGGCAGCACCCAGTCGTTGTCCCTGGCGCGGCCGATGGTGCCGCCGCGCAGCCGGAACCAGGCCACGGCGTCGGCCCCGAGGCTCCGTGCGTGAACGCTTGAGACAGTCAGTTTCAATTGCATAGCGATGATCGCTTCTCGCGCCGGCTGGGCACCCAGCGTGAGGGGATGGAAGGCTCCGGCCAACGAGCGCGGCGGCCGGTGCGTCGAGCCCGGATGGCAGCCGATTGGCTCGGCTCGGTCTGCACGGAGGTTGGTAGTAACGCTTGGGAGTATAGAGCGAAGCTGTAAGGCAGCGGAACAAGGGGCACGACGCCGTTCAGACCGACGCGCCAAGCCCCCGAGCAATGGTGCGGATCTGCTCCGGCGGCGGGTAGTGGTCGCCCTAGGTCTCGAGGTACTCGCGCCAGCGGGCGAAGGGCTCGGCCAGATCGGGGTCGGTGTGGTGGCAGCCGACGACGGTGAGCACATGGCCGCCGATCTTCCACGGGCCCTCGCCGGAGACCTCGCCGCGGATCAGGTGAGCCGCCTGATCCGGGGTGCCGAGGTGCCAGAAGATGTCTAGGTAGAGCAGCCCTACGGGGTGCGCAAAGCAGGCGGCGATCACCTTACGTGTGCCGTCCGGCAGCCGCAGGGTCAGCGGCGCGGTGACGGTGAAGAGGTCCGCGACGCGGCGACCGCGCTCAGTTCCCGCCCTTCTGCAGCGCCTCGAAGCTCGCCTTGGAGGCCTGCTGGCGTAGGCGCTCGGCCTCCTCGCGGCTGGCGACGAGCGGCGAGTTGTGCCATTCGCCGCGGGCGTGGTCACAGACGCCCGAACCAGAGCGGCGGTTTCCTCTTGCTGCCTCGGCGCTGGGTGGTCGACCGGACCTTCGCCTAGCTCACTCGTTCGAGTCGCCTCGGCAACGATTACGAGCGCCTGACGCCGACCAGCGAAACGTGGATCAACCCCGCGATGTTTAAGCTCAAGGGCGACCGTCTGGCTTGAACCGAGGTTTTCCAAACAGCTTCTCAGGTGAACGGGGAGCCTGAGGGGCCGCTTCCTGCCGATCAACGGCCGTTACTGGGCGAGTCGCCACTGACCGCTCCTGGCCGGGACTGCCTGCTGAGCTACCCGGGCTCCATGTCTACTGATGGAACGGACCTGCCACGAGCGGACGCGGCCTCGTGACTGCTATGGCTCGGGTCCTACCTGTCAGGTTATGCCCTTCGACGGATGGCAATTCGCGTGGAGGCGGCCTCAAAGCAGACCAGCACGGCGTCCGCTTTCCGGAAACGCTCCCGGATCGTTGCTACCGCGGCCGTCGTCCGCTAAGCGCGTCGAGGCGACGATCGAGCGCCGCCGCCGGGTGACCGGTTTCGGAGGACTGCCGCCACCGCCCAGCTTCTGTTGTCCCGCAGCGACTTGGAGACGCACACGGTCCGCGCCCCGGTGCGCCGCCAGCCGAGGCCCACGACCCTCCCGAAAAGCGCCCCTCCGCCGACACCTTTCCCAGCGGTCGCGCCGTCCCGCCTGAGCTAGCTTGAAACCGTTCTCACGGTTCGCCTGCGCGAACCGCCCACGGCGCTAGCTGGGCGCCCTCCAACAAAACCAGCCTGCCGAAGAACCGCGGCGGTCCCCGACCGTCGCCCTCCCCCACCCGGCGCCGGGGCACCGACCCCGGGCACGGGGTCCGTGTCGCCG
>JALOTB010000172.1 GCA_025458165.1 Chromatiaceae bacterium
GTCAAGGCCTTCACCTTCGACGGGGACACACCGGGCGACGCGCGCAAGGCGGTGCGCACGCGCGGCGACATCGTGGTCTCCAATCCCGATATGCTCCACCAGGGCATACTGCCGCATCACACCAAGTGGGCGCAGTTCTTCGAGGGACTGGCCTACGTGGTGGTCGACGAGCTGCACAGCTACCGCGGGGTGTTCGGCTCCCATGTCGCCAACGTCTTCCGTCGGCTCGCCCGGGTCTGCCAATTCTATGGGGTCGCACCCCGATTCATCTTCGCGTCCGCGACCATCGCCAACCCGGCCGAGCTCGCCGAGCGCCTGATCGGCGAGCCGGTGGTGGCGGTGACCGAGAGCGGGGCGCCGCGCGGCGAGCGGCGGCTCTTCCTGTGGAACCCGCCGGTGATCAACCCGGATCTGGGCATCCGCGCCTCGGCGCGGTCCCAGACCACGCGCATCGCCCGCTCGGCGGTCCGACAGGGACTCAAGAGCATCGTCTTCGCCCGCTCCCGCCTGATGGTGGAGGTGATTACCAAGTACCTTAAGGACGTCTTCGACCGTGACCCGCGCAAGCCCCCGCGGGTGCTTGCCTACCGCGGCGGCTATCTGCCGAGCGAGCGGCGCCGGGGCGAGCAGGCGCTGCGCGCGGGGGACGTGGACACGGTGGTGAGCACCTCGGCCCTGGAGCTCGGGGTCGATATCGGCGCACTCGACGTTGCAATCCTGAACGGCTATCCGGGCACCGTGGCCGCCACCTGGCAGCGCCTCGGTCGCGCGGGGCGCCGCCGGCGGCCCGCGCTCGGGGTGCTGGTCGCGACCAGCGACCCGCTCGACCAGTACATCGTGCGCCACCCCGAGTTCTTCCTCGGGGCCTCGCCGGAGCACGCCCGCATCCACCCCGATCAGCTCCTGATCCTGCTCGACCACGTGCGCTGTGCGGCCTTCGAGCTGCCGTTCACTGAGGGCGAAGCGTTCGGCGCCGAGCACCTCCCGGAGATGCTCGCCTATCTGGAGGGGGAGGGGATCCTGCAGCGGCAAGGGCCGCGCTGGTACTGGGTGGGCGACAGCTATCCGGCCAACGCGGTGTCGCTGCGCTCGGTGGCCGAGGGCAACTTCGTGGTCGTCGACATCACCGATGGGGGGCAGAAGGTCCTCGCCGAGGTCGACTACACGAGCGCGCCGGGCACCCTCTATGAAGGGGCCATCTACATGATCCAGGCCCAGCCCTTCCAAGTGGAGCGGCTCGACTGGGTCGGGCGCAAGGCCTTCGTGCGCCGCACCCGGGCGGACTACTACACCGACGCCATCGACTACACGCGTTTGAAGATCCTCGCCCGCTTCGAGTCACGGCAGGGCGCCCAGGCCGCGGCGGCCCACGGCGAGGTGCACCTGGTGCGCCGCTACCCCGGCTACAAGAAGATCCGCTACTACACCCACGACAATCTGGGCTACGGCAACATCAACCTGCCGGACCAGGAGATGCATACCACCGCGGTGTGGTGGCAGGTCGACCCCCTGGCCCTGGAGGCGGAGCTGCCGCAGCGCCAGCAGGCGATCGAGGGCTTCCTCGGTGCCGCCTATGCTTTACACCACGTCGCGGCGCTCCGCGCCATGGCGGAGCTGCGCGACCTCGGCCGGGCGGTGGGTGACGGGGAGGGGACCTGGTCGGCGGTCGTCGGAGCCGACGGGCGCGGGCAGATGCGCGGCGCTGACAACGAGCCCGCCGAGCCGGACACGGTCGGCCGTTTCGCCCCAACCCTCTTTCTCTACGACAACTACCCGGGCGGGGTGGGGCTCTCGGCCCCGCTCTTCGACGACGCCGAGCGGCTGGTCGGCGACGCCGCCGGCCTGGTCTCCGGCTGTCCCTGCGCCGGCGGCTGCCCGGCCTGTGTCGGCCCGATCCTGCCGGGCGATGAGGCACGAGCTCTGACCCCAAAGGCGCTTGCCCTGCGGGTGCTTGACCTCTTCGGGGGAGATTTGGCCGCAAAGGAGCGCCGATGAGCCTGGAGCAGCGGTTGAGGCTACTGCGCGGTGAGCCCGCGCCAGCTACTCCGGTCCCGGAGGCCCAGGAGCCGCCGTGCCTGGCGGAGCGGCTGCATCGGCTGGGGGCGAGGGGTCGACCGGAGCAGACAAAGCGGACCGACGAGGCGGGTTTGGCCGAGGTCCTGGGGGCGGAGCGGATCGCCCCAGGCGTGCTGCGAGTGGAGCACCGACGCGCGCTCGCCAAGCCGCACGGGCGGGCAAGCCTCGCGGACTGCGCTGCCGCACTGCCTGATTTGGTCGACGAGACGGTCGGCGCGCCGGAGCGCTGGCTCTTCCTCGACACCGAGACCAGCGGGCTCGCGGGCGGGACCGGCACTTGGGCCTTCCTGTTCGGTGCCGCTTGGATCCGTGGCGGTGACTTGGTCCTGCGCCAGTATCTCCTCACGCGGCTGGACGCGGAGGCGACCTATCTGGAGGGGGTCGCCTGGGAGCTCGCCAATGCCGAGCTCCTCGTCACGTACAACGGCAAGGGCTTCGATGTCCCCCTGTTGGCTACCCGGATGCGGCTCGCGGGTCTCCCAGCCCCCCGGGAAGGGCGGCCGCACCTCGACCTGCTCGCCTTGGTGCGGCGGGCCTTCGGGCGGGCCTGGCCGGACTGCCGGCTAGTGACCGCCGAGGCGCGCCTGCTCCGGCTGGGGCGCTGCGACGATCTCCCTGGCAGCGAGGCACCCGCGGCCTGGCTCGACTGGCTGCGGCGCGGTGCAACGGCGTCTCTGGCGAAGGTGCTTGACCACAACCGCCAGGACCTCATCGCGCTACCCGCCCTGATACCCCCTCTCGCGCGAGCCTTTCGCGACCCGGTGTCCTCGGGGGCGGAGCTGACCGCGGTCGCCCGCCATCACCGGCGCCGGGGGGACCCGGGCATCGCCTTCGCGCTGCTTGCCCGAGATCCGGCACGGCTCGATGCGGCCGGGCTGCTCGATCTCGCCCGGCTGCACAGCCGCCGTGGCAACAGGGCTGCTGCCGCCGCCATCTGGGAGTCGCTCGCCGACCGAGACGTGCCGGCGGCCCTGGAGGCCCTAGCCAAGTATCACGAGCACGGCGCAGGCGACTACACGAGCGCCTTGGCATTGGCGCGTAGGCTACCGGCTGGCGAAGCGCGCGACCGGCGCTGCCGGCGATTGGAACAACGACTCGCCCGCGAGATCGGAGGGATTCCGAACGACTTCAGGCGGAAATCCCACGGTGACCCATCCCGGTCTGGGTGCTAGCCGATGGACGGGGCGAGGACAGAGTGCGCTACGCGGACATTTCTGGGCCGAAAGTGTACCCTCTCAACCGACGGATTCAGTGATCCGAGGAACTGGGCTTGGTGCCACGGCCGGCCGCGGATACACCGACAACCGCCCCGATCGGAAACCCCGCCGTGCAAGCCTGCTGCGTGACTCCATTCGCGACGGCGAGCGCGTAACCGCGCGTGAGTGCGTGTTGCCCGCGGGCTCCAGTCACGTGTACCAGGTGGGCAAGCGGCGGGTAGTGCGGGTGGTGTTGCG
>JALOTB010000028.1 GCA_025458165.1 Chromatiaceae bacterium
CGGCGCATGGAGACGCTCGGCGAGTCGCGTCTGGTGGCCGCCTACCGGGGCGCGCGCCAGGTCGGCTTCGCGGTGGTGGCGACCACAGTCGTGCTGGTCGCGGTCTTCGTCCCCATCGCCTTCCTGCAAGGGGACGTCGGGCGGCTCTTCTCGGAGTTCGCGTTGACCATGGCCGCCGCCGTGAGCTTCTCGACCCTGGTCGCGCTCACCCTCTCGCCCATGCTGGCTTCCAAAATCCTGCCGGAGGACCACCGCCAGGCGCGCCTGAGCGCCGGGGTGGACTGGGTCTTCGGGCGGGTGCGGCGCGGCTACGCGCGGGCGCTGGGCTTCGTGCTCGACCAGCGCTGGGTGGTGCTGCTGGTCTTCATCGCCGTCTCGGCCGGTGCCGCCTGGCTCTTCGGGCAGATCCCGCGCGAATACACCCCCAAGGAGGACCGCGGGGCCTTCTTCGTCCTGGTCAACGGACCGGAGGGGGCCTCGCACGACTACATGTCCGAGTACATGGATGAGATCGAGCGCCGTCTCATGCCCTACACCGAGAGCGGGGAGGCGATCCGGCTCCTGGTGCGCACGCCGCGCACCTTCGACAACTTCGCGATCTTCAACTCGGGGATCGCCATCCTGGTGCTCAATGACTTTGCGCTCCGCCGCTCCGGCTGGGTGATCATGGACGAGGTGCGCGCCAAGCTCGCCGATCTGCCGGGGGTCAAGGCCTTCCCCGTCATGCGCCAGGGATTTGGGGCGCGCATCCAGAAGCCGGTGCAGTTCGTCTTGGGCGGCGGCAGCTACGAGGAGCTCGCCGCCTGGCGCGACACCCTGCTCGCCGAGATCGCCAAGGACAACCCGGGGCTCACCGGCATCGACTGGGACTACAAGGAGACCAAGCCGCAGGTCCGGGTCGAGATCGACTACGACCGTGCCGCCGACCTCGGCGTGCAGGTCGGCGTCATCGGCCGCACGCTTGAGACCATGCTCGGCTCGCGCAAGGTCACGACTTATCTCGACGGGGGCGAGGAGTACGACGTCATCCTCGAGGGCGAGCGCAGCGCCCAGCGCACCCCGGCCAGCCTGGAGAACCTCTACGTGCGCTCCAACCGCAGCGGCGAGCTGATCCCACTCGCCAACCTGGTGCGCCTGACCGAGATCGCGGACTCCCAGAGCCTCAATCGCTTCAACCGGGTGCGCGCCATCACCATCGAGGCGAATCTCACCGACGACCTGGCGCTTGGCACCGCGCTCGCGTACCTGGAGGACCTCGCCCGTGCTCACCTGCCCGATCACGCCGTCATCGACTACAAGGGCCAGTCGCGCGACTTTCAGACCAGCGGGGCGGGGATCCTATTCGTCTTCGCCCTCGGCGTGGTGGTGGTGTTCCTGGTGCTCGCGGCCCAGTTCGAGAGCTGGGTTCACCCCCTGGTGATCATGCTCACCGTACCGCTCGCCGTCGCCGGGGCGCTGCTCGGGCTCTGGCTCAGCGGACAGACGCTCAACATCTACAGCCAGATCGGGCTCATCATGCTGGTCGGGCTCGCGGCCAAGAACGGCATCCTGATCGTCGAGTTCACCAACCAGCTCCGCGATGAGGGCCGCGAATTCCGAGAGGCTCTGGTCGAGGCCGCCGACGTCCGCTTCCGCCCGATCGTCATGACCGGCATCACCACCGCCGCGGGCTCGGTCCCGTTGATCCTCTCCTCGGGCGCCGGCGCCGAGACCCGTGCCGTCATCGGCACCGTCATCCTCGCGGGCGTCCTCGCTGCGACGCTCTTTACCCTGTTCGTCGTCCCAGTCGCCTACGACCTCCTGGCGCGGCGCACTGGCTCACCGGGCGACGTGCGCCGGTCCCTGGAGCGAGAGACCGCGACGGTGCAGGAGGCGGGTTGAGGCGTTTCCACCGCTCGTGACTCGCCGCCCGCGGGGTCGAGGCGACCTTGGCAGGGGGCCGTCGGCGCCGACCCGCCTAGTTTTCAAGCTCGACCTCGATGACATAGTGCCGGCCGTCTCGGTAGTCGAAATCGACCTCGACCTCCTGTCCGACCGCGAGGCTGCCGAACCCATCGAGTCCGTCGTCGTAGTCGGTGGACGGCGTGACGAAGAACTCGATCCCCTGGACGACAAACGACTGCGAGGACGAGTCGATCGACTCGATCAATCCCTCGATGTCTTCGGCGAGGACCGCGGTCGATGCCGACGCGAGGACGCAAGCGGCGAGGGCCGTTCTAATGCGGTTGTGCATAGCCTGTCTCCATGGGATTGTTGGTGCCGCTCGGCGCAGCGAGCGGTAGATGCGTAATGAAGGCTGACTCAGCCGTAGGCGCCGATGCGGTCTATCGCCCTCCCGGCGCGGGGATTTGTCTTCGCGGTCATCTGAAGAACGACCCGCTGCACCATTGATCTTCGCACGGCACGCCGTCGCGGTCTCCGTCCATCTTGACGCCCGGACAATTCTGGAGAAAGAACCTCGCCTCGGCGCAGGAAGTCATTTGTGAGCAGTGGGTGCGTCCGTCACAACGGTACCCTGAAGCGGCATTCTCGTCATGGACCAGGTGTCCGGTTCGATCGAAATCGGCGTTGCTCGCGAACAAATAGCCTTTGACCAGATCGGAATGTCCGCGGTAACCGAAGACTGCCAACGCTCCGATCACTGCAAGGATAGCGGCGCCGCGAAGCAGGCGCCGGTCCGGTCCAGGGCGCGCTCGGCGACCGCTGAGTGGGTGCCGGAGGACGCCGGCTGGAATAGGGCGCAAGACGCCCACCGCTCGTTTCTTCCCCTCCCCAGCGGTCTCTATCTCAAACGATAGCGGCTCCCCGACACGCGGCCTCTTGCCATCCCGAGGAAAGGCCGAGATGTGGACAAAGATCTCCTGGTTCCCCTGGATGGGCGCGATGAAACCAAAGCCGCGATCATCGTTCCACTTCGCAAGGGTGCCGTTGTATCGCATTTCGGAGGGCTACTGGGATCGCCTGAGGTCGACGGTGCGGTGAAAGGAGGGCGACCGGACTGCAACAAAAACTGAGGGGCTCGTCAATCACGGATCGGTCCGCACTGGTGGCGCGCTCCACCCGGCTGGATTCTGATGCTCGACGTCGCCAGGCAGGTTCAACCCTCGGCCAGCCCCTTCAACCGATAGATCGCCTCCAGCGCCTCGCGCGGTGAGAGGCTGTCGGGGTCGAGCGCGCGCAGGGCGTCGACGGCCGGGTTGGGGGGCTCCAGCGGAAAGAGCGAGAGCTGGACGCTGCCGCGGTCAGTGTGGCGGCGGGCGGCGTCCTCCAGCTCGCGCAGGCGCCGGCGGGCGCGCTCGATGACGGCGCGCGGCACGCCGGCGAGCGCCGCGACCTGCAGCCCGTAGCTCTGGTTGGCCGGGCCCTCGCGCACCGAGTGCAGGAAGACGACGGAGTCCCCGTGCTCGACGGCGTCCAGGTGGACGTTGGTGATGCCGCGGTGCTCCTCGGGCAGGGTGGTGAGCTCGAAGTAGTGGGTGGCGAACAGGGTAAAGGCGCGAATGCGGGTGGCGAGCTCCACTGCGCAGGACCAGGCGAGCGAGAGGCCGTCGAAGGTGCTGGTGCCGCGCCCGACCTCGTCCATCAGGACCAGGCTCTCGGCGGTCGCGTTGTGCAGGATGTTGGCGGTCTCCTCCATCTCGACCATGAAGGTGGAGCGCCCCCCGGCGAGGTCGTCGGCCGCGCCGATGCGGGAGAAGATGCGGTCGACCGGCCCCAAGCGCGCCGCCCGAGCGGGCACGAAGCTCCCGGCATAGGCCATGAGGACGATGAGCGCGGTCTGGCGCATGAACGTCGACTTGCCGCCCATGTTGGGTCCGGTGATGACCAGCAGGCGGCGGTCGTCATCGAGTCGGACCCCATTGGCGGTGAAGGGGACGTCGAGCGCGCGCTCGACCACTGGGTGGCGGCCGTCGGCGATCTCGATCAGCGGCTCGTCGGTCAGCTCCGGCGCGCTCCAGTCGAGCGCCGCGGCGCGCTCGGCCAGGTTGCAGAGGACGTCGAGCGTGGCGATGCCTTCCGCGGTCTGCTGCAGGGCGGGCAGGGGCTCGGCGAGGGTCTGGAGCAGCGCGTCGTAAAGCGCCTTCTCCCGCGCTAGTGCGCGCTCGCGCGCCGAGAGGACCTGCTCCTCGAAGCGCTTGAGCTCGGGGGTGAGATAGCGCTCGACCCCTTTGAGCGTCTGGCGACGGCTGTAATCGGAGGGCACCTGCTCGGCCTGACTGCGGCTCACCTCGATGTAATAGCCGTGGACCCGGTTGTAGCTCACCTTGAGGTTGGCGATGCCGCTGCGCTCACGCTCGCGGGCCTCCAGATCGAGCAGAAACTGGTCGGCGTTGGTCGAGAGCGCGCGCAGCTCGTCGAGCTCGGCGTCGTAGCCCGTGGCGATCACCCCGCCGTCGCGGATCAGAACCGGCGGGTTCTCCACCAGGGCGCGGGCCAACAGCTCGACCACCTCCGGATGCTCGCCGATCTGGCCGGCCAGCCTGAGCATCAGCGGGCTCTGCAGCGGTTGCAGGGCCTGCCTCAGCGCCGGGACCAGCACCAGCGACTCGCGAAGGACCTTGAGATCCCGCGGCCGGGCGCTGCCCAGGGCGACGCGGGCGAGGATACGTTCCATGTCACCGACGCCGGCCAGGGTGTCGCGCAGCTCCGGGTAGGCATCGCGTTCGATCAGCTCGGCGAGCGCCCCATGCCGCTGTCGCACCGCGTCGCGGTCGCGCAGCGGGCGCCCCAGCCAGCGCCGCAGCAGCCGGCCCCCCATGGCGGTGACCGTGCGGTCCATCACGCCCGCGAGGCAGTGCTCGGGACGGCCGGAGAGGCTCTCGGCGATCTCCAGGTTGCGCCGCGTGGCGGCGTCGAGCACCAGGGCCTCATCGCGCAGCTCGGTGGTGAGCCCGCGGATGTGCGGGAGCTGGCCGCGCTGGGTGTCCTGCACGTACTGCAGCAGGCAGCCGGCGGCCCCGACCGCGAGCGCCATTCCGTCGCAGCCGAAGCCCTTGAGGTCGCGGGTGCCGAGCTGGCGGCAGAGCAGGCGCTCGGCGCTGTCGGGGTCGAAGTGCCAGGCCGGCCGGCGCGTCACCCCGCGCGTGAGCCCCAGGGCCTCGGCCAGCCGGCTGTCCTCGCCGAGCAGGGTCTCGGCGGGCTTGAGGCGCTCCAGCTCGCTGCGCAGGGACTCCAGCCCGGCGAGCCCCAGCACGGCGAAGCGCCCGCTCGCGAGCTCGAGCCAGGCGAGTCCGAGGCCGTGCTCGCCCTCGGCCACGGCCGCGAGCAGGCTCTCGCGGCGCTCTTCGAGCAGGGCCTCGTCGGTCAGGGTCCCCGGGGTAACGATGCGCACCACCGCCCGCTCGACCGGCCCCTTCGACTTGGCCGGGTCGCCGAGCTGCTCGCAGATCGCGACCGACACCCCCTGGCGGACCAGCTTGGCGAGGTAGGACTCGGCGGCGTGGTAGGGGACCCCGGCCATGGGGATCGGCCGCCCGGCCGACTGCCCGCGCTTGGTCAGCGTGATATCCAAGAGCCGGGCGGCGCGCTCGGCGTCCTCGTAGAAGAGCTCGTAGAAGTCCCCCATGCGGTAGAACAGCAGTCGGTCCGGGTGCTCGGCCTTGATGCGCAGATACTGCTGCATCACGGGGGTGTGCGGCTGGCTAGGGGCGCTCGGCTCCGAGGGCATCGGCAGGGGGCGGTCGGCGGGACAGGCGCGACAGTCTAGTGACGGGCCCCGGGGATTGCCACCGAGTCCCTCAGGCCGCGGCCGAGCGGATAGAATGCCCGGCCTATGAAACCGATCCTCCCGCCCCTCTACAAGAAGCTCCTCTTGCTCGCCATCGTCATCGGCCCGTTCTACTGGCTGGTCTTCACCGCGGACGGCCAGCGGCGGACGGACCTGGCGCTGCTGCATCTCATGGGGAAGACCCAGATCGGGCTCGCCATCGAGCACCTGCAGCCGACCATGACCGAGGGCGATATCCGCCAGCTCTTCCCGGATCTGGAGCTTCAGTGCGGCGCGGGCGGGGCGCCCTTCGGCGACCGCCTGTGCACGGCGCCGCTCGGCGCCTTCAACCAGATCCCGGCGCGGGCGCTCAGCCTACACCTGGAGGGCGATCAGCTCCGGGCCCTGCGCGTCGACTACCGCCGCGGCTACCACGAGCCCATGCGCGCCCAACTCGAGCGCCGCATTGGTGCCCCCCAGATCGGCGAGGCCCTCTCCTGGCCGGTGAGCGCCGGGGTGCTCCTGATGCCGGCGGAGCGGCCGAGGAGCGATGCCGAGGCCGCGCTCTTCTGGCTTTCCAGCCAGGCGATGGCCGTGCGATAGGCCGAGAGACCTCAACTGGAGGAGGCGAACAGCCGCCGGTCGAGCACCGCGGGGGCCGTAGCGCCGACCGAGATTGCCGCGAAGTGGGTGTGCCGCTGGTTGATGAGGAGATTCGGCTCGAAGGGTGAGAGCACCGAGGGGACGATGAGGACGGCGTGCTCGCCGGCATCGTACCAAGCGTCGCCGAAGGTCTGGCTGGCTCCGTACGGGAAGGCGCTCCAGCCCCGGACCTCTGCGGCGTCCACCAGTCGGCGCGACACCGACTCGGGGATACGGATTCGCACGTGGTGCATGTCCGGCGGCAGGGCCGGGCGGTTCCAGTGGACCAGGTTCTCCAGGACGGCGAGTGCGTAGCTGCCGGCGGCATGGACGATCCAGCGACCGGGGCTGCACCAGCGGCTGCCGTGCTTGAAGGCCCCTCCGCCGTCGAACACAGGATGGCTGGCATGGGCGATCCGATAGGCGATCAACTCGCCCTCAGACCGGTAGTCCATGCATACCCCGCTCGATGAGCTCCTCTACCTGGCGCCCGCCGAGCTCGGTGAGGGCGGCGTCGAGCGGGGTCTTGCCGCGCAGCTCCGGGTGCGGCGCGAACAGGAAGGCCCTGGCCGCATCCTCGTCGTGCCACAGGGCGTGGACCATTGCATAAAGTCGGGCCAGCCGCTCGGCGGTCTCGCTGTACTGCTGATTGAGCCGCCGGGCGCGCTGGTAGGTCGCGCGCGGAATGATCCGGTAGCGCAGCCCCACCCGGCCGAGCTCGTCGGCCGGGGCGCTCAGGTGATCGACGAGGGCATCGAGCGCCGTCCGCGGGATGCCTTGGGCGACGATCTCGTCGAGGTCCATCAGGCTCTCGACCGGCTGACCGAGGGTCTCTGGTCCGCCGAGGATCGCTGCGACCTGCCGCGCCGGGATCATTCACCTGCCTCGTATTCGTCTCGACTGAGGCCAATCCTAGCATCGTCTGATGCCATGCGCTGCCTCCGTCAGCCGCCGAGCTCGTCCAGCAGCAGCTTCACCGAGACCGCCAGCGAGGCGACGACGAGGACCGGGCGGATCAGCCGGGTGCCGTGGCGGAGCACCAGGTGGGAGCCGATCCAGCCGCCGATGAGCTGGCCCGCGGCCATGGTGAGGCCGATTGACCAGATGACGTGGCCGCCGGGCAGGAAGCAGAGCAGGGCGGCCAGGTTGCTGGTGAAGTTCAAGAGCTTGGTGTGGGCGGTGGCGCGGCGCAGGTTGTAGCCGAGGAGCGCGACATAGCCCATGGCGAAGAAGGTCCCGGTGCCGGGGCCGAAGAAGCCGTCGTAGAAGCCGACGCCAAACCCTACCGTCAGCGCGAAGCTCGCCTCGCCGATGCGCCGGTGGGAATCGAGGTCGGAGACCCGCGGCGAGAGCAGAAAATAGATCGCGAAGACGATCAGCAGGAGCGGGATCAGCCGGGCGAGGACTTCGCCGCCCAGGTGCTGGGCGAGCAGGGCGCCGAGCGCCGCCCCGGCGAAGGTGCAGGCGACCGCGAAGGCCGCCCGGCGCAGGTCGAGCGCCCCGGCGCGGGCGAAGCCCGCGGTGGCGGCGAAGGTCCCGAACACCCCCTGCGCCTTATTGGTGGCGAGCACCTCCAGCGGGGTGAGCCCGGCCCAGAGCAGCGCCGGGACGGTGATCAGCCCACCGCCGCCGGCGATCGCGTCGATGAGCCCGGCGACGAGTGCCAGGGCGAAGAGGACGGCGGCGACTTCGGGGGATTCCACGCGCGGAGCTCAACGGCCCTGGGGCTGGCGATGTCGGGCTCGAGTGTTGCCTGGCCGTGGCGGCGGCGTCTACCGCAAACCACCGCGCGATTGCGCCCGCTACAGTCTCCATCCCCGCGCGCGGGCGGAGGCCAGGCATGGGGGTTGAGCGGCGCAGTGGTCGTCAACCGTCGCGGTCCTTGACCCCCAGGCCGCGCACGCACCGTGCCAGGGGCGGCTGACGGGCGGTGTTGCAACGGTCGCTGTTGACGCCCGGGCTCGGAATCCGAGGGCCGGTCGGGAGACGGCTGCGAGCGCGTTCGCTGGCCGCGGCCGCGGCCGCGGCTCGGCGAAGGTGGCCGGCATTGCGCCGCTCGTCGCTCGTTCTGAGGCGTCCGTCGGCGCCACCCCCGGTCGAGCGCGCCGGTTGGCTAACCTTTTAGGTGCTGGCGATCGTCCGGCGACGTCGGTACGCTGTGAGTCCTGCCAGGGTCTCGGGCTTCGAGGGCGCAGATCGACATGGGCACTTCCATAGCTCGCGGGACGGGGTGGTCACCGGTCCGGCACACCCAGTGCGGCTTCAGCCTGCTGGAGGTGCTGATCGCGGTGCTCGTACTCTCCATCGGGCTGCTCGGGCTCGCGGGTCTTCATGCGGTCGGGCTGCGCAGCGTCGACAGCGCCAACCTGCGCACCCAGGCGACCGTCCTTGCCCAAGACATCTTGGAGCGGATGCGCGCCAATCGGGATGCGGCCATCGCCGGCGACTACAACATTGCCGATCTCGAAGCCGTTTCGGCGGGCGCAAGTGCAGCGCAGACCGATCTGCTCGAATGGAAATGGCGCTTGGGGCTGGTGTTCCAGTCCCCCGACGGGTCGATTGACTGCGACGCCACGGGGGTCTGCCTCGTCACTGTGTCGTTCGACGACACGCGAGGACTTCTCGGCGTGCCGACCGCCGCGGAGGAAGGTGAAGGAGCGACCCCGTCCTCGTCTTCTGCGTTCACGTTCACCACGCGGCTATGAGCATGTCGTCGATCCGTCGGCAGTCTGGGCTCACGATGGTCGAGCTGCTGGTCGCGCTCGCGGTGGGGCTGTTCCTCACGGCCGGGATCATCCAGCTCATGGCCAATTCCAACCAGGCCTCGCGCTCGGTCAACGCCAGCTCGTTCGTCCAGGAGAACGCCCGGTTCGCGCTGGCGACCCTGGCACACGACATCCGCATGGCGGGGTTCCTCGGCTGTCGGAGCCTGAGCGATGAAGGACTCATTGTCCACAGCTCGCCCGAGGCGGTCTCGGATTTCCGCGTCGACGTTCCCACCGACGGAACAGGACGGCCGCTTGCCGCGCTCGTCGGCTACGACACGGAGGATGCCCCAGCCTGGGTGCCGTCTTCGATTGTTCCGGTCCCGGACTCGGGTCTCATCCAGACCCTGTCCGCCCAGGGTAGCGGAGCCGTGCTCGCTGCCGGTCAGGCTTCGGCCGATGGTGAATTGGTGCTCGCCAGTAACACCGATGGCCTCAAGGCGCGTGACGTGGCGGTGATCACCGACTGCGAGTCCGCGGACATCTTCACCGTGACGGGTGTGGCCGGTAATGCCGTTCAGCCTACCGGGCTCGGGAGAAGCTATGCGGCGGGGGCGCGGGTCTTTCCGCTGATCGTCAACGGATATGTCATCGGCACGCGCGCCAACAGCCCGTGCGCGCTTCAGAGCTGCTTGTACAAGGTCCCCCTCGCGCGTCGAAGCGCCAGCGGAGACCGTATCCCGGCGCAAGATCTCGTTGCCGCTGAGGAGCTGAAGCTGCACTTCGGCGTGGTCGCAGGCGGTGCTGTGTCGTATGAGGACGCGGACGGGGTGTGGGCAGGTGGGATCTCAGATTGGGGCCGGGTGCAGACCGTCCGCATCGGTCTCTTGGTGGGGTCGGATGCCTCGGACCCTGATCGCCAGAACGTGACCTCGGCGCCTCAGAAGTACGTGTTCCTAGACCCTGCGGATCAAGAAGACCTCAGCGTGGAGCCGGACCCCATCACGGCCACGGATCGGCGGCTTCGGATCCCCTATTGGGCAACCGTCGCCCTGCGCAATAGCCTGCCATGAGCCCATCGACTCGAGAAACGGCTGGCTTGCGTATCCGCGAGCGCCAAGGCGGCGCGGTGCTGTTCATCAGCCTAATCATCCTGATCGTCATGACCATCGCCGGCCTCGCGGCCATGCAGGGCGTGGGGCTCGATGAGCGGATGGCGGGCAACCTGCGTGACCGCACCCTGGCCTTCGAGGCCGCCGAGGCCGCGCTGCGGGAGGCGGAGGATGTGCTCGACGGTGCCGGCCTTGGGGCTTTGCCTGAGGCGTCTGCCCCTACCCCGGGCATGGCCGACATGCTGGCCAGAGGCGAGGAGATCGAAGCAGCGGCTCCGACGGCGGCGGAGCTTCTGCGCGTAGGCGTCGCCCAGTTGCCGCTCTACCTTATCGAAGAGACAGCCGTCGTCCTCCCCGGTGGCGGTGTGGAATCCGACCTGCTCGCAACCCGCGCGGGTGCTGAGTACTACTACGCCATCACCGCACTCGGTTACGGCAGCGCACCCCAAGCGCGGGTGATGCTGCAATCCGTCGTAGCACGACGCTTCTGACGAGCGGATCAGCTCCGCGGGACTCGCAGCCGTGAACATGACACTAAAGGAGCTCCTCTCGGCCGCCGCTGCGGCGCTCCTGGCGATCGCGCCGTCTATTTCCCGTACCGCAGAGCTCAACCTGAGCGACCGGCCGCTGTCTCTCACCGAGGGCGTGGACTCCAACTTTTTCATCACGCTGGACAACTCGGACAGCATGCTGAATGCGTACCTCCCGGACGAGATTCCGGAGGTGGCTTATCAGCCCCCCCTTAAGCCTGACGGCACCAGCTTCGGTCAAGTACCCTTCCGCAGCGCTCCCAATAGCCCATTCGGTGATGCTTGTGTGCCGAGCGCGCCCGGAAGTTTTCCCGCTGGCTGTCAGACCGTCGACCTGGCGACTGAGTATGCGGCGCAGTGGACCAATCTCCAGACAGGAAACGACCCTGACCCGGTTCAAGGCGGACTGCGACCGGCGTACTATTACATCTTCGATGTCACTCTTGTGGACTGTGACGGATCGTCAGGTGACGACGAATGCTACCGGAGAGTGGATACCTCGCAGCCGGCCTTTGACCAGGATAACTTTGCCAACTGGTTTTCCTACTACCGGACACGCCTGCTGTTGACCAAGACCGCGGTGAGCCGCGTCCTTGCCGGGGTGGATGAACGGGTTCGGATCGGATACCAAGGCATTAACGCCGCCGGCGATCCGGGGCAAAACCGCGACTTGATCCCTGACTATTTCAGCCCCGATCGGCGCGACGAGTTCTACGACTGGCTGTTTCGCCTCGGTACCGCGGCTGGGACCCCGCTGATCGCTGCCACCGATCGGGTGGGTGATTTCCTAACCACAGACCCGCCCTATCTGGAAGATCCGGGTCAGGGCGAGAGCGCCGACAATGCGCTGCGCGAGTGCCGCTCCAACTTCCACCTGCTGTTCACTGACGGGGAGGGGGACGAGCCCTCACCCTACCCCTTCCAAAACATTAACGTCGACGGAACGGCCCAGTCGATTCCAAGTTCGGCCGATGCCTTGGCGCTTCGCCCTTCACCGAACGCCTATGATCCCCGCCCACCCTATTCCGATAACACCGCTGGCCGGCTCGCGGATGTGGCCTTCCATTACTGGATCACCGATCTTCGGTCAGGCGGTGACAACCAGGTGCCAACCTACATCCGTAAGCGCCACCTGACCGCCTCTGGGCTGCTGGATCGCAACGCCACCTTCTGGGACCCAATCAACAACCCCGCCGACTGGCAGCATCTGGTCAACTACAGCATCGGCATGGGGGTCACGGGGCTGATCGAGCCGCAGCTCCAGGGCTTCCCGTTCGACGATGTCGATACGCGAGATCGTGCCCTGGTCGAGGCCCTGATCGGCGGCTCGGTGAGCTGGGACAGCGGCAACCGGATCGATGACCTCTGGCACATGGCGATCAACAGCCGCGGGAAGTACTTCAGCGCCCAGGACCCCGCCGAGCTGGAGCGCGTCCTGTCCGCGGTCATCCCGCCGCCGCTGCCGACCAGCATCGGGGGCGGTCAGACGGTTGCCCAGAATTCGGGCAGCTTGACCACCGAAAGCGCCCTCTACCAGGCGACCTTCTCGGCGACGACCTGGGCGGGGCGCGTGCGCGCGCTGGCCATCTGCGCCGGTAGCGACCCCGATGCACCGGCCTCGCCAACCAACTGCGATCCCCGCGGGGCGCTTGCCGAGGTCCCCATCTGGGACAGCATCGACACCTTGGGCGCGACGCTGAATCCGGCGGATCGGCTGATCGTGACGGCCGATCCGATATCGGGCGATGCCGTCCGATTCCAGTCCTACGGTGACTTGAGCGAGGCCCAGCAGGACCTTCTGCGCACGGATTTCGGGACCTTGTCGACCCGTCTTGCGTACCTGCGCGGCGACTGGACCGCGTCGGACACCGACCTCGACGCCGATCAACAGGCGCTGCTCGATGCGCGTGACACCTTGGGCGCGGACCGCTTCGAGTTTCTGAGCGGCAGCGCGGCCGACGAGCTGCGCAACGATGGCCCCTTCCGCGATCGCATCGAGCTGAGCACAGACGGGCGCGCCATCGACAATCGCCTGGGGGACATCCTGAGCTCCCCTCCGCTCTACGTCGGCCCGCCGCGGCGTTTCTATCCGGACGGCCTGGAGGCGGCGGCGTACTCCGCCTTCCGCGACGGGACGGCCAAGAACCGCAAGTCGGTGGTCTATGTCGGCGCGAATGACGGCATGCTTCACGCGCTCGATGCCGCGAACGGCGGCGAGCTGTTCGCCTACATCCCGTCCCCGGTATTTCCCAACCTTTACCAGCTTACTTCGCCCGCGTACTCGCACGAGAGCTATGTCGACGGCCCGCTCAATGAGGGCGATGCCTTTGTATCCGGTGCCTGGCGGACCCTCCTCGCCGGGGCGCTCGGCCGGGGCGGGCAGGGGGTGTTCCTGCTCGACATCACCGCCCCGTCAGGCGTGTCGGCGAACAACCTGCTCCGCTGGGAGTTCACCGACGCCGATGATCCCGATCTCGGCTTCACCTACGGCCGGCCCGAGATCATCAAACGGGCCGACAGCGGGGCCTGGGCGGTCGTCTTCGGCAACGGCTACAACAATACCCGCGCCGACGGCCACGCGAGCACCAGCGGGGCGGCGGTCCTCTACGTCGTCAACCTTGCGAACAAGTCCACCGGGCTGAAGCTCTCGACCGGCGTTGGGGCGAGTGGCGATCCAACCGGCGCTGGGCGGCCCAACGGCATCGCCTTCGTCACCCCCGTCGATGAGGATGCGGACTTCGATGCGGACTACGTCTACGCGGGCGACCTGTTCGGCAACCTCTGGCGGTTCGATCTCGCGGACCGCAGTGCGACCAAGGTCTTCACTGCCCTGGACGGCGACGGGATTGCCCAGCCCATCACCACCGCCGTGCGTGTCGTCCGTCACCCGACCGGGCGGGGTTTCCTGGTCCTCTTCGGCACCGGCAAGTACATCGAGAGTGGCTCGGTCGATACGGGCAACACCGACCCGCAGACCTTCTACGGGATCTGGGATGACCTCACCAACGCGGTCGAAATCACGCGCAACGCGCTGTTGGAGCAAGAGATCCTAACCGGCGAGGTCGAATCGGCGCGAAGCGGCGAGGATGCGAACCCGGCATTCGAGGTGCGCGGGGTGACCAACCGCGCAATCAACTGGGCGTTCGATCCGTCTCTATCGCCGGCCGAGGGGCAGCACCTCGGCTGGTACATCGATCTCCCGGAGCCCGGCGAGCGTGTGCACCAAGCGCCCCTGGTGCGCGGAGACCGCGTCATCTTTGTCACCGTGACCCCGGAGGACGACCCCTGCTCCGCGGGCGGCAGCAGTTGGCTCATGGAGGTCGAGTGGAAGGACGGCTCCAGCCTGGAGTCGGTCTCCCCCTTCGACTTCCTCCAGAACGGGATCTTCGAGCTGCTCGCCATACGAGCGCCCGGGACGACCGATTCCCAGCCGAGTGAGCCCTTCTTCGGCGCCGGCCTGCGGGTGCCTGGCGCGGGTGTCTACTCCGCCCCCGCCGCGATGGTCATCTCCCTGCCGGAGGAGCGGAAGTTCATCCACACCTCGGGGGGCGAGCTCATCGGCGTGGGCGAGAGCACCGGCCTCAACCGCTTCCGGCCATGGCGGGAGATCCGTTAGCAGGTTTAACGTGGTTCCAGGCGAGACCCGAGCACGACGCCCCCGAGCGCCCCTGCGCTTTCTGGTTAGGTCGGACTTCCGTCCGACTCTTACCTCGCGGGTGCTTGCGCAGCCCCTTGTCGGGCTAAAGCCCGACCTACGCGGCTTCACGCTCATCGAGCTGATGATCGTGGTCGCGATCGTCGGCATCCTCGCGACCATCGCCTATCCCTCCTATCAGGACCACATCCGCAAATCGCGCCGCGCGGACGCGCAGGCCGTGCTGATGCAGGGCGTCCAGTTCATGGAGCGCTTCTACACGGAGAACGGTGGGTACGATGGCGCTGCTCTGCCCCTTCAACTCCAAGCGTCCCCAATCGACGGAGCCGACCGGTACTACGACATCAGCTTCAGTGCCGGTGAGCCGACGGGAACGACCTACCGGCTCGAGGCAGTCCCCGAGGGGGTTCAGGCCGCCGATTCCTGCGGCACACTCTGGATCAACCACCTCGGCCAGCGCGGCGGCGACGGCGACCGCTGCTGGCCTAAGTAGGGCGGCGTACTCGCTTGCGTCGCCCGGAATGACCGCGGCGACTGGAGGTGCGCCCAGGGGGTCGCTATGATCTGGCGTGCCCGTCGCGAGGGGCGGCGGCATCAACGGAAGCCACACCACCACCGAAGCGTCAAAGGAGAGAAACGATGATCAGTAACAGGTACCTCGTCGCGCTGTGTCTGATCCCCTGCGTCTGGGTCGCCAACGGCCTGGCGCGCGAGGGCGCCGAGGCCGTCCGCCTTTCGGCCTTGCCCCCGATGGTCCACCCGGAAGACAACCCCGCGACCCCCGATAAGATCGCGCTCGGCGCGCAGTTGTTCGTCGATCCCCGCCTGTCCGGTACCGGACAGACGTCCTGCCAGGGCTGCCACTACCACGAGCTCGGCTGGACGGACGCCAAGGCGTTGTCCCCGAAGGACAACGGCACTTTGAACACCCGGCACACACCGTCGCTCTACAACGTCGGCTACCAGACCATCTGGTACTGGGACGGTCGCGCGCCGACGTTGGAGGCGCAGATCCTCGCGGCCTGGAAGGCCCAGATCAACGGCGATCCCGAGGTGGCCGCGCCCAAGATCCAGGCCATCCCCGAGTATGCCGCGCAGTTCGAGCAGGTGTTCGGCGGGCCCGCGACGCCGGATACCGTGGTCAAGGCCCTGGCGGCCTATCTGCGCACCAAGGTCAGCGACAACTCCCCTTGGGACCGCTACGAGATGGGCGACGCGTCCGCGGTGAGCGCCGACGCGGTCGAAGGCTTCGAGCTCTTCACCGGCAAGGCCGGCTGCGCGGCCTGCCATTCGCCCCCGTACTATGGCAATAGCACCTTCTTCAACATCGGCCTGGAGCACGGCAAGGAGAACCCCGACCCCGGTCGCTTCAACGTCACCAAGAACGAGGCTGACCGCGGTGCCTTCAAGACGCCGAGCCTGCGGTCGGTCGCGCGCGGGGCCCCGTATTTCCACGACGGCAGCGCCGCGACGCTGGAGGCCGCGGTCCGCTACATGGCCTCGGGCGGCGGGGCGGATCCCCAGAAGTCAGACCTCCTGGTGCACCGCGGTCTGACGGATGCGGAGATCGGCAAGATCATCGCCTTCCTGGAGTCGCTGACCAGCGAGGAGAGCTGGGAGAAGCCCAGCATTCCGTAGGTCGGTATCGCGCCCCGGTGTCGGGGCGACCCGCCTCGAGCCCGCGCAAGCGGGCTTTTCCTTGCGCGTCTCGAAAAGAGCGGATCAGGTCCCGCCGAACCGCTTGGCGATCCGCCGCCAGGTCTTACGGTTGAGATGATTCGCGAGGGGCCAGGGCCGCATGCGCGCCAGTTTGGGCGCGATGCCTCGGTGCCAGGGCTCCCCGCGAGGTCCGATCGCGCTGGAGCGGCCCTTCTCGCCCTGCGCGGATCTGGGTATGCTCGCGGCGCAGTTGCCCTTAGCCTTACCGCAGCATTAGCCCACCCAGATGTCCGACAAAGAGCCCGTCGCCCGCACCAATTTCATCCGCCAGATCATCGAGGAGGACCTGGCGAGCGGTAAGCATAGCCGCATCGCCACTCGCTTCCCGCCGGAGCCGAACGGTTATCTGCACATCGGGCACGCCAAGTCGATCGTGCTCAACTTCGGGGTCGCCGAGGACTACGGCGGGACCTGCAACCTGCGCTTCGACGACACCAACCCGCACAAGGAGAACGTGGAGTACGTCGAGGCGATCAAGGCGGACGTGCGCTGGCTGGGCTACGACTGGGACGATAGGCTCTTTTTCGCCTCGGACTATTTCGAGCAGCTCTACCAGTTCGCGCTCGAGCTGATCGACAAGGGGCTCGCCTATGTCTGCGAGCTCACGCCCGAGGAGGTCCGCGCCTACCGCGGGACACTCACCGAGCCGGGTCGGGACAGCCCCTACCGCGACCGCCCGGCGGCTGAGAACCGCGACCTCTTCCAGCGCATGCGGGCGGGGGAGTTCCCTGATGGCACGAAGACCCTGCGGGCCAAGATCGACATGGCCTCGCCCAACGTCAACCTTCGTGATCCGGTGCTCTACCGGATCCGCCACGGGGTGGTGCACCACCAGACCGGCAGCGAGTGGTGTCTCTACCCAATGTACGACTACACCCACCCGATCTCCGACGCACTGGAGGGGATCACCCACTCGCTCTGTACCCTGGAGTTCGAGGATCACCGCCCCTTTTACGACTGGGTGGTCGACCATGTCTCTGTGCCGTGCAAGCCGCGCCAGATCGAGTTCTCCCGGCTCAACCTGGAATACACGGTGATGAGCAAGCGTCGGCTTACCATGCTGGTCTCCGAGGGCTATGTCGAGGGCTGGGACGACCCGCGGATGCCCACCATCGCGGGACTGCGCCGGCGTGGCTACACGCCCGCGGCGATCCGTGCCTTCTGCGATCGCGTGGGCGTCACCAAGGCCGACAACCTGGTCGAGATGGCCGCGCTGGAGAGCGCCATCCGCGAGGACCTCGACCGGAGTGCACCGCGCGCGATGGCGGTGCTTCGTCCGCTCAAGGTCGTCATCGAGGACTACCCGGACGACAAGACCGAGGGGCTGGCCGTGGCCAATCACCCGAAGGACGAGTCCCTGGGCAGTCGCAGGATACCGTTCGCCCGCGAGCTCTACATCGACGGCGAGGACTTTTCGGAGGCCCCGCCCCCCGGCTTCAAGCGCCTGGTGCCCGGCGGGGAGGTGCGCCTACGCAACGCCTACGTGATCCGCTGCGATCAGGTGATCAAGGACGAGGCGGGGGAGGTGGTGGAGCTCCGTTGCAGCCATGACGCCGATACCCTGGGCAGGAACCCGGAGGGGCGCAAGGTCAAGGGCGTGATCCACTGGGTCTCGGCGGCCCAGTCGGTGACGGCGGAGGTGCGGCTCTACGACCGGCTCTTCTCCGTCCCCGAGCCCGGGGCCGGCAAGGACGACTTCCTCGCCGATCTCAACCCCGACTCCCTGCGTACCCTGACCGGCTGCCGCCTGGAGCCCTCGCTCGCCGATGCGGGGCCGGGGCAGCGCTTCCAGTTCGAGCGCGAGGGCTACTTTGTCCTCGACCCCGACTCCCGCCCGGCGCGGCTGGTGTTCAACCGCACGGTCGACCTGCGCGATACCTGGGGGCGCGGCGGTAAGTCGTGAAGAAAGCTCTGCCGCAAATGAACCAAAATTAACGCAAATGAGAGAGTGAGTTGGGAGTCAAAGCTTATGCGTTCTCTCGGCAGGCGTGCAGGCTTGCGGATTTCTGTGGTCTATTCTTGGAGATCGGCGTAACCATAGGATGGGAAGCGCTTCGGCCGCGATGTCCGGGTCTGGGGCGATGACCCCGGCCCCGATCGGCTGAACCTGCCCGTCTCGCACGCGCCGCCCGTCCCATGCCTGCGAACCTAAGCCCCGAGTACAAGGCCGCGGAGGCGGAGTTCCGTCGCGCGCGCCAGCCGGAGGACCGGCTGCACTGGCTGCGAGAGATGCTGCGCACCATCCCCAAGCACAAGGGGACGGACCACCTGCAGGCGGACATCAAGACCCGTATCAAGCAGCTCACGGAGGAGCTCAGCGGGCCCAAGAAGGGCGCCGCGCACGGCGGGCCGGTGACCGCGGTACGTCCCGAGGGTGCCGCCCAGATCGCGCTCATCGGTCCGCCCAACTCCGGAAAGTCCTCCCTGCATGCGGCGCTCACCGGCTCCCATGCCCAGGTCGGGCCCTATCCCTTTACCACCCAGTATCCGCAGCCGGGGATGCTCCACTTCGAGGACGTCCTGTTCCAGCTCCTCGATCTCCCCCCGGTGACGCCCGAGCACCCGGTGCCCTGGCTTGGCGGGGCGCTGCAGCGCGCCGATGCCTGCCTTTTGGTGATCGATCTCGCCGATCCGCTCTGCGTCGACGAGATCAGCGCGCTGCACGCGGAGCTGGCGGAGAAGCGCGTTTACCTGACCGCCCGCTGGCCGGGCGATCCCGCGGGGGAGGGGCCAAGTGAGCTGGAGGACCCCTTCGCCGTGCTCCTGCCGACCCTGTTGATCGTCGCCAAGGCCGATACAATTCCCGCTCTGGAACAGGAGCTTGTAGTCTTCCGCGAGCTAACTGGGGTCAGCTATCCGGCCCTCGCACTGAGCGTGGTAACTGGCGCCGGGCTCGACGCGATCGGTCCCTGGCTGTTTCGTGGCCTCGACCTGGTGCGGGCCTACACCAAGGCCCCCGGGCGGTCGGCGGACCAGGATCGCCCGTTCACCTTGCGCCGGGGCGGGACCGTTGGCGAGATCGCGGCCCTGGTGCACAAGGACTTCGTGGAGGGGTTCCGGTACGCCCGGCTCTGGGCTAGGGGCGCGGAGCATCCCGTGCAGGTTGGCCGGGATCATGCGGTGGCCGACGGCGACCTGCTGGAGCTGCATACCTGACTCCGACCCATGCCCCGCACTCACTTGGCGCTGGAATGAGGGAACCTGTGTGATGCGGATGAGTCCTAACTGCTTTGAAGTTCCCCGGTTGTACTAGTCCCTCGATGTCCAAGCCCAACCTTGCCCTGACCGAGGGCGACGATCCCTTTGCGATCGACCACCTGGCTGGCGAGCCCCAGGAGCTCGAGACCGAGCTCGACGTCCTCGGCGAGCCCGGCAACGACGACTCGTACGCGGTCCCGCGTCGAGATCCACTGCGCCCTGACCGGAGCGGCGGTCCGGCCGTTTTGGTGCGCCGGGACGAGTCGTCGACCGACCCCTTCGTCAGTTACCTGCGGGACATGGAGGCCTACGCGCTCCTTACCAAGGAGCAGGAGGTGGAGCTCGCGCAGGGGATGGAGGCCGGGCTGCGCGCCGTTGCCGCCACGGTCGCGGACTGTCCGCCCGCAATCGACGCGGCGCTGGCGTTGTTCGCCCGGGTCTTTGCCGGCGAGCTCGCGGCGGAGGCCCTGCTCGTCGTCCCGGCGACGGGCACCGAGGGTGCGGAGCTGGCGCAGCAGGAGTCGGCCGAGTGTATCGAGGCCTTGGTCCCTCGTTTCGAGCAGCTCCAAGCGCTCCGCGGCGGGCTTGGCCGGACCTGCCGGCGCCACGGTGTGGGGAGCCTGCCGGCCGAGACGGCGCGTCGCCGTCTGGCGGAGGCCTTCGCCACCGTCCCGCTATCCCCCGCGGGCGTCGAGCGTCTGGCGCAGGTGCTTGATCCGTTGATCGCGGAGGCCCGCCGCCAGCGGCGCGCGGACTCGGGCGACGAGGTGGCGCTGCGGCGTCTTGAGTCTGAGTCCGCGATGCCGCTCGCGGCGATCATCGAGGCCGGCGAGCGGCTGGCGCGCAGCCGCGCCCGGGCCCGTCGCGCGCGCGACGGGCTCATCAACGGCAACCTGCGGCTGGTGATCTCGGTCGCAAAGCGCTTCCGCAACCGCGGTCTGTCGCTCAACGACCTCATCCAGGAAGGCAACATCGGTCTGATGCGGGCGGTGGAAAAGTTTGACTACCGCCGCGGTTTCAAATTTTCCACCTATGCCCACTGGTGGATCCGTCAGGCGGTCACCCGTGCCATTCACGAGAAGGCGCGCACCATCCGCGTCCCCGTGCACATGCTGGAGCGGATCAACGGCCTGCGGCGCGCGGCGCGTGAGATCCACAGCGAGCAAGGGCGCAAGGCCCTGGCCCGCGAGCTGGCCGAGCGGCTGGGCGAGCCGGTCGAGAAGGTGCGTGCGATGTGGCACTTGACCGAGGATACCCTCTCGCTTCAGACCCCCTTGCGGGACAACGAGGCCGAGCTCTGCGACCTGATCGCCGACGAGGAGGCAGGCAATCCCGAGGATCACGCGGGCGAGGAGGGGATGCGCAGCCAGGTTCAGCGGCTGCTCGCTGGCTTGACCCCGCGTGAGGCCGAGGTGCTGACCCTGCGCTTCGGCATCGAAACCGGCCAGGAGCTCACCCTGGGGCAGATCGGCGAACGCTGGGGCGTGTCCCGCGAGCGGGTGCGTCAGATCCAGCTTGCGGCGGTCGACAAGGTCCGCGAGAGCGGACTCGCCGAGCACCTGCGGGCCTTCCTGGAGGACTGACCGAGACGGCGCCATGTCCAAGTGCCCAAGCACTTGAACATGAAGCGAAGCGCCAATCGCGCTTCTCGTTTCGCGTAGTGAAAAATCCCAGGCATGGGATTTTCAATCCCCCACAGTCGCCCAAACGACAGAAACTGAACGAAGTCAGGAACGGCATTGTCGACTTCCGTTCGGGTGGGGGGCGGGGAGGACCCATCCATCAGCGTCTCCCTTGAGGCGCTTCACCCCTCTGCCTGCCAAGTGTGTCTCCTCCGCCCGCGGGGGCCGCCTGCGGTTGCGGCGCGACAACTGGGGTCGCAGCGCGCCTGGCGGTCAAACCAGGGGGTCCCGGGTCGCCGTCCCAGACCGCTGTTTAGGCTGGATCCGCGATAGCCAGTCGCCGCGATGCCCCAGCGTAGGCGAAGGGCATGCCCCCCGGTGATCAGTCTGCGACGGCCTTGGACTCGCCCTGGCCGCCCTGAGCCTCCGCGCGGCGGGTTTGGGTTTCCGGCTCGGCCCGGGCGGCGAGGCTCGGCGTCGGGTCGACCGGCTTCGTTGGCGCTTCCGCCGGACGAGTCCGCGGGCCGGTTGCCTCCCTCTCCGGATCGGCGCCCGATGGCTTGCCGGACTCGATCCCTTCCGCGCTGCTGACGACATCGCCGGACTCGCTCGTCCGCGCGCCACCCCGTTTGCGACCGCGCCCGCCCCGGCGCCTTCGGCTCGGACGCGGCCGCTCGGGCGCGCCTGACTCGGGGGTGGTCTGCGCGGCCTCGTCCGGACCGGGGGCGAGCGCCGGCCCCGACTCGACCGACATCGCGCGCGGCTCGGGGGCCGCTCCTGGCTCCTGTTGGGCCGGGGTCGGCTCGGGGGAGGGTGGCGGCTCCGCCGCGGCCTCGGGTCCGGATGGCCCGATCGGGGGCGTCGCGGTTCGTGTCGCCGCGGCCTCCGGCTCGGGTCGGGGCGCGCGGGGAGCCGAAGGCGCTTCCGCGACCGCCGGGGCGGAGGGCTCGGCGGCCGGCTCGACCGGCCGGCGCGGGAACAGGGGTAGGGCCTCCGCGGTGGACTCGACGGGGGCGGGTGCGGGCCGGGGTGCCGGCTCGGGCGCACTGGTCGGGTGCTCGGTCTCGGTCGGTCCCGCTGGGCTCACGACCGCATCCGGACGAGCGGCCTCGCGCGGCGGCTTGGCGGGCTCGCGCCTGGGCTCGACGATGTCGGCCAGGGCGGGCTCGTCCTGGGGACCCGGTGTTGCGGCGGTGATCGGTCCCAGCTCCTCGGGGCGCCGCCCCTCGGGGCCGCGCGGTCCACGTCCTCGCCCGGCGCGACGGGACCCGCGATCGCCGGTGTCCTCTGGCACCCGGCGCTCGGGCTGGGCGCCCCGGGGGCGCTGGTCGGCCTCCCTTGGGGTGCGCTGGTCCGGCGGCGAGCGACGGCCGCGGTCGTCACGTCCCTCGCCTGGTACCCCGCGTTCACGCTCGCGCTCACCCTCACGCTCGGGACCGCGGGGCTGGGGCCGCTGGGGCGTTGCCTGACTCGGCTGGCTGGCCCCGCGCGCCTCGCCGCGACGCGTGTCGCGGCGCTCGTCGAGACGCCGCGGCCGTTCCTCACGCTCCCGGCGGGGAGGGGCGCTCGCGACCTGGGGCGGAGCGGGGGCCGGCTCGACCTCTGCCTTCGGGGCGAAGAGATTCGTCCAGATACGCTTGAGCAGACTCTCGGCCGGCC
Source organism: Chromatiaceae bacterium (assembly GCA_025458165.1). Taxonomy (GTDB): domain Bacteria; phylum Pseudomonadota; class Gammaproteobacteria; order Chromatiales; family Chromatiaceae; genus JALOTB01. The sequence continues at coordinate 22,550 of JALOTB010000028.1, forward strand.
GGTCCTGCCGCGGTGGCGGTGCTGCGGTCGGCTCTGCCGGTGGCTCGACCTCACGCGGCGGCGGGGCGGGGGTCACAGGTGCGATCTGCTTGACGGCGGGCTCCGCCGGACGCGGTGCCTCGGAGGGGCGGCCGTACTCGATCTGGCTGGCGTCGACCGCGGGGGTGAGCTCGTAGCTCGGCTGGTCCTTGGGCAGCTTGCCCATATCCTGGGTGCGGATGCGCTCGATGCGGTAGTCCGGGGTCTCTAGGTGCTCGTTGGGGAGCAGGATCACCTCGACGTCCTGGCGCTCCTCGATGGCCAGGATGCTCCGGCGTTTCTCGTTGAGCAGGAAGGTCGCGACCGCGACGGGGAGCTGGGCGAGGATGCGCTGGGTGCTCTCCTTCATCGCCTCTTCCTCGACGATGCGCAGGATCGAGAGCGCGAGCGACTCCACCCCGCGAATGGTCCCCTGGCCCTTGCAGCGCGGGCAGGTGAGCTGGCTCGACTCGCCGAGCGAGGGGCGCAGGCGCTGGCGTGACATCTCCAGCAGCCCGAAGCGCGAGATCCGCCCGACCTGGACCCGGGCGCGGTCCTGCTTCATGGCCTCGCGCAGGCGGTTCTCGACCTCGCGCTGGTTGCGCGCCGGGGTCATGTCGATGAAGTCGATGACGAAAAGGCCGCCGAGGTCGCGCAGCCGAAGCTGGCGGGCGATCTCGTCCGCGGCCTCCAGATTGGTGTTGAGGGCGGTCTCCTCGATGTCGGCGCCCTTGGTGGCGCGCGCCGAGTTGATGTCGATCGAGGTCAGGGCCTCGGTGTGGTCGATGACGATCGAGCCGCCCGAGGGGAGCTGCACCGAGCGCTGGAAGGCGGTCTCGATCTGGCTCTCGATCTGGTAGCGGGTGAAGAGCGGGACCTCGTCGTCGTAGAGCCGCAGCTTCTTGGCGTTGTTCGGCATCACCTGGCGGATGAAGGTCTCCGCCTTCTCGTACATCTTGCGGTCGTCGACCACGATCTCGCCGATGTCAACGCGGAGATAATCGCGGATCGAGCGGATGATGACGTCGCTCTCTTGGTAGATCAGGAAGGGTGCCTTGCGCTCCTTGGCGGACTGCTCGATCGCCTGCCAGAGCTGGAGCAGATAGTCGAGGTCCCACTGGAGCTCCTCGACGCTCTTGCCGACCCCGGCAGTGCGCACGATCAGCCCCATGTCCTCGGGGAACTGGAGCTGGCTCATGGCGTCGCGCAGCTCCGATCGGTCCGCGCCCTCGATTCGGCGCGAGACCCCCCCCGCGCGCGGGTTGTTGGGCATCAGGACCAGGTAGCGCCCGGCGAGCGAGATGAAGGTGGTCAGCGCCGCCCCCTTGTTGCCGCGCTCCTCTTTGTCGATCTGGACGACGACCTCGGTGCGTTCTTTCAGCGCCTCCTTGATGCTGACGCGCGAGCCCGGCTTGACCGCCTCGGGATCGAGGTAGGCCCGGGCGATCTCCTTCAGCGGGAGAAAGCCATGGCGCTCGGCCCCGTAGTCGACGAACGCGGCCTCTAGACTAGGCTCAACTCTGGTGATGGTCCCTTTGTAGATATTGGCCTTTTTTTGCTCCCGGCCGGGGGACTCGATGTCGAGGTTAAAGAGCTTCTGGCCGTCGACGATGGCAACGCGCAACTCTTCGGGCTGAGTTGCGTTGATCAGCATTCGTTTCATGGGTCCTTGATCCTGTGAGGCGGAGCCCGCTCGCCGGGGTGGCTGCACCCCGCAGGACCGGTAGCCCGGAGGCGCGCCGCCTGGCGCTGCCCCGGGGCCTGAGCAGCAACGCCCTGCCGCCGGGCCGTGATCTCAGTATTGCCGGGAGGGTAGGGGTCGAGCGGGCACGCACGTTTGTTTTCATCACCCTGACCGCCGTCGAGCGGGCGGTCGTCTTTCACTGCCCCACGGGGTCGCGGGGCCTGGGAATCTTCGAGCGGGGCTCCCGAGCGGTGCGCCTTGGCACCAGCCGTGCCGGGGTATCCCGGTGTACAATCCGCGCCCGCTCGCCGGCCGGCCGCGGGCGCTGCGCCGGCGGCCAGAGGTGCGGACGCACGGCGAGGGGCTCGGTGCCCCGGGAACGGGTTTGCGCCAGCGGCTGCGGCGCAAGCGAAAAATGGTAGCAGTGAAGGACAACCGTATCAAATGAGCAACGCAGCGCCCGCCGCCGGCCCCACCAGCCCGGCCCAGCCGGGCCCGGGCGGGGCCGAGTATCTGCGCGTGGACGGCGAGCTTGCGGGGCAGCGCATCGACAATTTCCTCCTCGCCCGCGTCAAGGGCGTGCCGCGCAGCCACCTCTACCGCGTGCTGCGCCGGGGCGAGGTGCGCGTCAACAAGGGCCGGGTGCGCCCGAGCTATCGGCTGCAGGAGGGCGACCTAGTACGCATCCCCCCGCTGCGCACCGGGGAAGAGCCCCCTCAGGCTCAGCCCTCCCGCGGCGAGCTTGCCCGTCTCGAGCAGGCGATCCTTTACGAGGACGAGCGCCTGATCGCGATCGATAAGCCCGCCGGGCTCGCTGTACACGGGGGCAGTGGATTGAGCCACGGGGTGATCGAGGCGATGCGCCGGCTGCGCCCGGATCTGACTGACCTGGAGCTGGTGCACCGCCTCGACCGCGAGACCTCTGGCTGCCTGTTGCTCGCCAAGCGGCGTAGCGCCTTGCGCAGCCTGCATGCGGCGCTGCGTGCGAGCGAGGTGGACAAGCGATACCTCGCCTTGCTGGTGGGGCGGCTGCCGCGACGCGAGGTCGCAGTCGACGCCCCCCTGCGCAAGAACCTGCTGCGCGGCGGCGAGCGGGTCGTGCGGGTCGATCCGGCGGAGGGCAAGCCGGCGCGGACCGTGTTTCGTCGGCTGCGCCAGATCGGCGACCTGACGCTGGTCGAGGCGCAGCTTCTCACCGGGCGTACCCATCAGATCCGCGTCCACGCCGCTCACCTCGGCACGCCGATCGCTGGCGACGAGAAGTACGGCGATGCGGCGGCGAACCGTAGGCTGCGTGCCGAGGGGCTGAAGCGCTTGTTTTTACACGCCGCCGCCCTAACCGTGCCGCGCGAAGGCAAACCCCTACGCATCGAGGCGCCGCTCCCGGCGGAGCTCGCCGCGGTGCTGGCCTCGCTTGACGGCACCGCCGCCTGACGCCGTCGGCCTCACTCACTGGATACCTCAAGCGCGGTCGTTCGTTGCGCCAGCATCATGTCGTTTGAGCTCATCGTTTTCGACTGGGACGGGACCCTGATGGATTCCGAGGCCCGTATCGTCGCCTGTATCCAGGCCGCCTTCGCCGATGCGGGCCGCAGTGCGCCGGACCGCGCGGCGGCCCGCAACGTCATCGGGCTCGGGCTCGACGAGGCCATGGCCATGCTCTGGCCGGAGGCGAGCATCGCCGAGCGCGATCGGATCGTCGCCGGCTACCGGCACCATTTCCTCGGGGGCAATGAGACCCCGTCGGACCTGTTCCCGGGTGCGGTCGAGCTGCTCGACTGGCTGGCTGGCCGCGGCTACCTGTTGGCGGTGGCGACCGGCAAGAGCCGCCGGGGGCTCGACCATGCGCTGGAGAGCACCGGCCTCGCATCGCGCTTCCAGGCAACGCGCTGCGCCGACGAGACCCGCTCCAAGCCGCACCCGCAGATGCTCCTTGAGGTGATGGATGAGCTCAGCGTGCCCCCAGCGGACACCCTGATGGTCGGCGATACCGAGTACGACATGCTGATGGCCCGCAACGCCGGGACCCGGGCGCTGGCGGTGTGTCACGGGGTGCACGAGCGCGAGCGTCTGCTCCGTCATGGGGCCCTGGCGTGTCTCGCCTCCCTGCACGAGTTTCCCGCCTGGTTGGTCGAGGAGTTGGCATGAATCTCAAGTTCTGGCAGCGCAAGCAGCCACCCGCCGGTCCCGGCGATCCGGACTGGGAGAAGGCCCTGGTGACACAAGTGGTCCAGGACAGCATCAACGACCGGCGCAGCGCCCGGCGCTGGGGCAATACCTTTAAGCTGTTGACCTTTCTCTACCTCTTCGCCTTGCTCCTGATCCTGCGCCCGCTCGACAGTTGGAAGGACTTGGGTCTCAGCGAGGAGCACACGGCGCTCATCGAGGTGAAGGGCGTCATTGCCCCCGAGACCCAGGCGAGCGCCGACAAGCTGGTGACGGCGCTGCGCGAGGCGTTCGAGGACGAGAACACCAAGGGCGTGATCCTGCGCATCAACAGCCCTGGGGGGAGCCCCGTCCAGGCTGGCTACGTCAACGACGAGATCCGCCGCCTGCGGGAGAAGCACCCCGATACGCCCGTGTACGCCGTGGTCGCGGACCTCTGCGCCTCCGGCGGCTATTACATCGCCGTAGCGGCCGACAAGATCTACGTCGATAAGGCGAGTCTGGTCGGCTCGATCGGCGTGCGGATCGACGCCTTCGGCCTCGAGGAGGCGATGGAGAATCTCGGTATTGAGCGCCGCCTGCTCACCGCCGGCGAGAACAAGGGCATCCTTGATCCGTTCTCACCCCTGCCGGAGAACCAGCGCGAGTTCCTGCAAGCGGTGCTCAACCAGCTCCACGCGCAGTTCATCGACCGCGTGCGCGAGGGCCGCGGCGATCGCTTGAAGGGCGGCGAGGAGCTCTTCTCTGGGCTCTTCTGGAGCGGCGAGCAGAGCATTGAGCTGGGACTGGCCGACGCGCTCGGCAGCAGCAGCTACGTGGCCCGCGAGGTGATCGGGGCGGAGAAGATTGTCGAGTTCACCAAGAAGAGGGACCTGTTCGCCCGCCTCGCCGATCGCCTCGGCGCCGCCCTCGCCGAGGGTCTGCTTGGTGTGACGGGCGGCGCCTATCCGATGCTGCGATGAGGCAGCCTGCTCAGTCGCCGGGGGCGAGCACATCGACCCCGGCCCTTCCGAGCATTGCAGTCAGACGGATTAGAGGTAATCCGATCAAAGCGTTGGGATCGTCTCCTTCCAGCCGATTGAAGAGTGCGATCCCGAGTGCCTCGGACTTGAAGCTACCGGCGCAGTGGAAAGGGCGCTCCCGGTCGACGTAGCCCGCGATCTGCCGCGGGGTCAGCGCGCGGAAATACACGCGGAAGGGCTCGCAGATCACCTCGGCCTGCCCCGTTCGGGTGTCGAGCAGACAGAGCCCCGTGTAGAACACCACCACCCGGCCCGCGGCCTGGGCGAGCTGGCCGATGGCACGCTCGCGGTCGCCCGGTTTGCCCAGGATCGCCCCGTCGATGCACGCCACTTGGTCGGAGCCGATCACCAGCGCGCCGGGGTGCTGCGCCCCTACCGCCCGGGCCTTGGCCTCGGCCAGCCGGGTCACGAGCGCCTCCGGGCCCTCGGCGGGCAGCCGCGCCTCGTCCACCTCCGGACTGGTGACGTGGAAGGGCAGCCCGAGGCGCGCCAGGAGCTCGCGGCGAAAGGGGGAGGTGGAGGCGAGGACGATGGGGGGCAGGGCCATGGCTTGGTGGCTCAGTCGCCCCCGGCCGAGTTGTAGCGCGCGCCCTGTCGCGCCTGGGGGATCAGGGCAAGGAGCGCCGCGGCGAGCACGACCGGTACCCAGTAGAGCAGGCTGCCCTCGGCGTAGCCGTCGGTCAGCCAGCGCTGCTGGAGGACCGCGAGCAGGTGCAGGCCGAGCACGGCCGCACCCGGGGCGAGCCGGGCGCGTCCACGCAGGAAGTAGGCCAGTACGCCGTAGATCATGTACGGCAGTACGCCCACGGCCAGCATCAGGGGATCGAGCCGGAAGGCGCTGTCGAAGTGGGGGACGACCGCGGCCGCGAAGGACAAGGCGACGCCGCCGATGATGATCGCGATTGCCACGCGGGCTTCGTCTCGTGCTAAATCACTCATGCCTACCTCCAATCGATGTTGGGCCGTCGAGCCCCGTCTTTTTCGCGCCGACTAGGTGTGTGGTGCTCCGGGCGGTTTCAACCGCGGGTGTGCGGGGCCCGGGTCCCCCATCCTGGGCGGCGGGCTCGGCCGCGCGGGGCTTCTGGGGTTATAGTTGCGGGGCTTGGGGTGTCAAGCGGAGGGGCTCGCATGATGGTGGCTCGCTTCATCTTCACCGTGCTGGTCGTACTGCTCTCGACGGCGACGCTCGCCGAGGAGCGGCCTGAGGACGTCGCCGCGCGGTATCTCGAGGCCGTGCGCGACCGCGGCTTCGCGGCTGGGGCGGACTTTCTGCATCCGGACGAGATGGCCCGCTTCCAGCAGCTCTTGGTCCCCGTGCTCGAGTCCGAGCAGGCCGCCGGTGGGCGCGCGCTGCTCAACGCCACCTTCGGGCGCGATGCGACGCTGCTCAGCGCCCGACTGGCAGACCCGGCGGACTTTCTGCGGCGTTTCGCGCGTGTGATGGCGGTGCGGGCCCCCGACCAGCCGACCGGCTTCGACCAGCTCCAGATACTCGGGACGGTTAACGAGGGGGAGACCATCCACGTGCTCGCGCGACTGCGTACGGCGCTCCCCGATGGACCGAGCGATCGCCTGGTAGTGGTCAGCCTGCGGCCGTTCGAGGACGGTTGGCGGGTGATGCTAAGCCCGGAGATCGAGCAGGCGGCGCGCGCGATGGTGGAGCCCCTGCCCAGCGGCCGCCAGCGCCCGCGTCCGCTCCAGGAGCCCGAGCCCTTGCCACTGGAGGCCGAGCGCCGCTAGGCGGGCGCGGCGGCTCCCGAGCCGCGGTCAGCGGTCGCCAGTCGTCGGACTCGACCCCAGGGCGCGCTCGCGCTGCTCCTGGCGGCGCATCGGCATGCGGTCGACGAGGGCGAAGACGGCGTCCAGATCCCAACGCTCCGAGTCACGGAGCTTCTCGGCGCCGTCCTTGCCCACCAGGATCAGCATCGCGGTCTCCACCCGCACTTGGTAGCGGCGGCGCAGGTCGGCCGCTGTCCCCTCCGGCAGCGAGCCCCCGTCGAGGCTGGCCCGGTCGGCGCCGAGCACCTCGACCAGCACCATGTCGCGCTCGTGCAGCCCCGGGCCGGCGGCGGAGAGCCCCGCCCGGAAGGCGGTAACCGTCGGGTCTTCGGCGCTGGGCGCGAACAAGATCAGCGGCCGACTCTGCCAACGCAGGTCGGCGGGGTCGAAGCCCGCCGCCGGGCCCGCAAGCAGCGCGGCGGCGAGCGCGAGGGCGATGGCCGGGCGCAGCCGAGCGGCCATTTCGGCGCTTGGCGTCAACCCTGATCAGTGCTCGCCGAGCGGCCCGCCGACGATGGTCCCGCCGCGCGGGCGCTCGGCGCCGGTGGTGCCGGTCCCGGCCGGGATGTCGGGGGAGCTGTCGTCGTCCTCCGGGGGGCGCGCCGGGCGGCCGGCCATGATGTCGCGGATCTGCTCCAGTGAGATGGTCTCGTACTGCATCAGGGCGTCGGACATCGCGTGGAGCTTGTCCTGGTTGTCCGACAGGATCTGCTTCGCGCGCTGGTAGTTGCGGTCGATGATGGCGCGGATCTCCTGGTCGATCTGACGCGCGGTCTGGGCCGAGATGTGGCTGTGCTGGGTGATCGCGCGACCGAGGAAGACCTCGCCCTCTTCCTCGGAGTAGGCCAGCGGCCCGAGGCCGTCGGAGAGTCCGAAGCGGGTCACCATCTTGCGCGCGATCTCAGTGGCGCGCTCGATGTCGTTAGACGCCCCCGTGGTCACTGCCTCCGGCCCGAAGATCATCTCCTCGGCCAGACGACCACCGAACAGGGTGGAGATCTGACTCTCCAGGTGGCGCTTGCTCATGCTGTAGCGGTCGCGCTCCGGCAGAAACAGGGTCACGCCGAGCGCCCGCCCGCGCGGAATGATGCTCACCTTGTGGACCGGGTCGTGCTCCGGGACGCTCAGCCCGACGATGGCGTGTCCGGCCTCGTGGTAGGCGGTGAGCCGCTTCTCGTCCTCGGACATGACCACGCTGCGCCGCTCGGTGCCCATCAGGATCTTGTCCTTCGCCTTCTCGAACATCTCCATGGTGACCTCAGTGAGGCCCGCACGGGCGGCGAAGAGCGCGGCCTCGTTGACCAGGTTGGCGAGGTCGGCCCCGGAGAAGCCGGGGGTGCCGCGGGCGATGGTGCGCGCGTCGACGCTGTCGGCGATTGGCACCTTGCGCATGTGGACCTTGAGTATGGCCTCGCGCCCGGAGAGATCGGGCAGGCCGACCACCACCTGACGGTCGAAGCGGCCCGGGCGCAGCAGGGCCGGGTCGAGCACGTCCGGGCGGTTGGTCGCGGCGATGACGATGATCCCCTCGTTGCCGGCGAAGCCGTCCATTTCGACGAGGAGCTGATTGAGGGTCTGCTCGCGCTCGTCGTGCCCGCCGCCGAGACCCGCGCCGCGGCGCCGGCCGACCGCGTCGATCTCGTCGACGAAGACGATGCAGGGGGCGTGCTTCTTGGCCTGCTCGAAGAGATCGCGCACCCGCGAGGCGCCTACGCCGACGAACATCTCGACGAAGTCCGAGCCGGAGACGCTGAAGAAGGGCACCTTGGCCTCGCCGGCGATGGCGCGGGCGAGGAGCGTCTTGCCGGTGCCGGGCGGGCCGACCATCAGCACCCCGCGCGGTATGCGCCCGCCGAGGCTGCTGAACTTCTGCGGGTTGCGCAGGAACTCGACCAGCTCCGAGACCTCTTCCTTGGCCTCCTCGACCCCCGCCACGTCGGCCAGGGTAACCTTGACCTCGCCCTCGGCGTGCTGGCGGGCGCGGCTCTTGCCGAAGTTGAAGAGGCCACCGCCGACCCCGCCGCCCATGCTGCGGCGCATGAACCAGACCCAGACGCCGATCAGGATGAGGAACGGCAGCCAGGCGATGATGATCTGCGAGAGCAGCCCAGGGCGCTCCGGCGGGACCGCGCGAATGGTCACTCCTTGGCCGAGGAGGTCCCCGACCAGGCCGGGGTCACCGGGGTTGAAGGTCTCAAAGTAGGAGCCGTCGGTTCGGGTGCCCTTGATCAACTCGTCGCGGATCGTGACTTCGGCGACCGCGCCACTCTTGACCTCCTGCAGGAACTCGCTGTAGCTGACCCGCGAGGCGTCCGCCTGTTGGCCGCTGTTGAGCCCGTTGAGCAGCATCAACAGCCACAAGGTGACCGCGATCCACAGGACGATGCTGAGGGGCTTGCCTTTCATGCGCTTATGCCTCGTCGATGCTTCCGGAGGTGGGCGACGCCGAAGTCGGGTTCGTCTGAGTCGTTGTCGGGTAAGGTCGGGGCAAGTTACCAAAAAACCACGCGCCGATTGCGACGGACGCTCGCACTGGGTCTCAGCGTCCACCGCGGTCAGCGCCACCCCGGGCGAGTACGGCACGGCGGGCCCTGGCTGGACCCCTGACGCGGGGCGCGAGCGGGACGCCGAGTGTGCCAGGCCCGCGCCTGCGTAACCGCGGCCGACGCGCTTGCCCTTTGAGCGCACCCGGCCGCGATGGTTCAGCCGAGTCGACGGCCCCACCTTCCGACCCGCGTGGATCGATTGGCCATCGAGTTTTCAGGGTAGGCCCGCCCGAGGGGCGCAGATCGCGGCAACAGGTACCATAATCACGGGCGCCGACCGGAGCCCGAGTGCGGGGCGGTCGCGCCACAACGCAAACGACAAGGCCAGCAGGAGTGTTTTAGATGAGTGGATTTCCAACGATCGAAACGACCAGCGGCGAGGTCTCGCTGCCGCGGCGCCAGCTCCTCGCAGGTGCGGGTGCGGCCCTGGTAGCCGGTGCCTTCAGCGGCATCACGGCCGTGGGTGCGGCGGAGCATGCCTACGACCACGGTCATCACCACCCGACCATGGACGGCGCCCGGGCGCGGGTGGTCGACCACGCGATGCACTGCATCAAGACGGGTCAGATCTGCATCCAGCACTGCATCGACCTCTTCAAGACCGGCGACACCTCGGTGGCGGACTGCGCCGACAGCGTCCTAGAGATGCTCGCCTCGTGCACTGCGATGGCCCAGCTCGCGACCTATAACTCCCGCCACCTCAAGGACCTGATGCGGGTCTGCATCGGGGTCTGCGAGGACTGTGAGAAGGAGTGCCGCAAGCACGAGGACAAGCACGCCGAGTGCAAGGCCTGCGCCGACTCCTGCGCCGACTGCATCAAGGTGTGTCAGGAGTACCTCGCGTAGGTCCCTGCTGGCCTCGCCCCCGCCCTGGGGGCGAGCACTCGCCGGACCGGACCCCCGGCCGGCGGGGGGCGGCCGCCGCGCCCGCTCCCGGAAGAGGAGGGGCACGGAACAGGAAGCGAGCGGACCAGACTAAGCGCTCCAGCAGGGCCCCCGAGGGCGGCGGGCCCGAAACGGACAAGCGGAGTGTGACAGCATGCAGAAGACCCCCCTGTTGGTGATCGCGGCCTTTCTGGCCGGGGCCCTGACCGGCGCCCTGGCGGTCGCTGGTTACTCGCACACCGATGCGACCCCAGAGACGGCCGCGCCGCCCGACGCGGCAATGGCCGTGCGCGAGGCTGGGCCCTCGCCCGCCCTGGGGGCGGAGGCCGAATCGGCCAGCCAAGCCGCCGAGCCCGATCAGGCTGAGGTGAGTGCCTCGCCTGCCGACGCCGAGTTCCAGTCGCGCCTTGAGGACATCAGCCGCGGCTGGACCCGCCTGGAGGCCGAGATCGCGCGCCTGCAGGCGCGCATCGACGGGCTGGAGCGTCGCCTGGTGGCCGCGCCCGCTGCCGGCGGCGAGCGCGCTGAGACCGCACCTGCCGACCCTGCCGAGCAGCGCCGCACGGCGCTGGTCAAGGCGGGCCTGGCCGAGGATCAGGCCGCGGCGCTCGTCTGGCGCGAGGCCCAGGCCGATCTCGACCGCCTCGAGCTGCGCGATCTGGCCATGCGCGAGGGCTGGTTTGGCACCGACCGTTACCGCGAGGAGCTCGGCCGTATCGAGACCGAGGTCCCCAGGCTGAGGGCCGAGGTGGGCGACGAGGTCTACGATCGCTACCTCTACGCGGTAGGTGAGCAGAACCGGGTGCGGATCTCCTCCGTCATCCCGGGGTCGGCGGCGGAGGACGCGGGGCTGCGCGCCGGCGACATGATCGAGACCTACGAAGGCGCGCGGGTCTTCGGCTTCAACGAGCTGCGCCGGGCGACCTCGGGCGGGGAGCGCGACGAGCTGGTGCCGGTCCAGATCCGTCGCGCCGACGGCACGCGGGTCCAGGCCTGGCTGCCGCGGGGGCCACTCGGTGTCCGGCTCGACATGGCCCGCGCCGACCCCGACGCCTGAGACCGAAAACGAACGCGGGCAAACGCCGCGGGCAGTGTATGACGGGGGCGCTGGGCCGGCGGATCCCCATCGCCGCGACGCACTCAGCCCCCGGCGGAAGCCGGTTCCAATACGCCGTGCCGCGCGAAGAGCGCGACCAGCGACTCGGTCGCCGCGCGGCTGCGAGCCAGGACACGCTCGCGGCCCCATTGGCGTGCCAAAACGCCGGGCGGGGGCGTCAGGCGGCCGTCGACAAGCTCGTCGGCGAGCTGCCCCGCCGCTTGATCCGGCGTCCTCGTCCCGTCCAGCAGGCCGAGCAGACGCGCGGCAAAGGAGTCCAGATCCAGGTTGCCGTGGTGGATGGTGGCGACCCGCTGGGCCCCGGCCTCCACCTGGGCGCTGGCCAGCGCGTTGGCCCTAGGCCGAGCGGGCAGGCCGCGGCGCACGCGCAGCGGCCCCGGCCGGGCGGCGATCCCGCGATGGGCATAAAGGCTGAAGAGCTCACTGAGGCACTCGTTGACCTCCGACGCGAGCACGCCGCCGCCGGCCGCGGCCACCGCGCGGGCGGCCTCCGGCATCAGCTCGGCGAGCGGCAGGCAGTCCGGGTAGAGCGCGGCGAGCTCCGGCAGCAGGGCCTTGGTCAGCGGATGGGCGACCTTGAGCTCGACGCCGGCGGACGTGGTGAACGGGGTCTCCTTCAGCCGCCGCAGGTCGGGACGCTTGGTGCCCGTGAGATCGGCGCAGAAGGCGAGGGTGGCGAAGCGGTCCAGGTCGATGGCGTCATCGGTCTCGGCATCGGCGCGGCAGAGTAGGCTCTGGCGAAAGTTGCGGTTGGTCACGAAGTCGAGCCACTGCTCCAGCTCGACGCCGTCCTCGATGGGCGCGAGGGCCGCCTCGACGGGCTTGCCGTAGGTCGACGGGAAGCCGGTGCGTAGGTCGGTGTCGCACAGGTACTTGAGCCCCTGGCGCTCGCAGTCGGCGGCGAAGTCGCTGAAGAGGAAGGGGTGGTTGTGCTCTGCCAGGTACTCGAACAAGAGATAGCTGGGCGGGGCCTTGCGCAGGGCGGCGATCTCCTCGGTGAGATAGCGTGCGCTGAGCGTCCCGAGACCTCCGATTGCCGCCTCCAGCCGTCCCAGTGCGGCCTGCGCGGCCTCCAGGCGGGCACCCGCCCCCTCGGCCTCGCGGCAGGCGTAGCGCAGCATGTCGCGCAGCATCCCCCGCATGCGCCAGCCGGGCAGGGTGTTGTAGCTGACGTAGAAGACACCGGCCGGGGCGAGGAGCGCGGCGGCCAGCCCCAGCAGGTGCTCACGCACGGCCGGCGGGACCCAGGAGTAGACGCCGTGGGCGATGATGTAGTCGACCTCGCCAAGCTCCGCGCCGAGCTCTGCGATGTCGCCCTGGCGCAGCTCGATGTTGGCGAGCCCGATGCGGCGGATCACCGAACGCCCATCAGCGACTTGACGTGCGGAGAGGTCGATGCCGAGGAAGCGGGCCTGCGGCAAGTGGTAGGCCATTGGGATCAGATTGCCGCCGGAGGCGCAGCCGAGCTCCAGGACACGGCAGGTAGCGGGCTCGGCGGTCGTCAGCCCGAACAGGCGGCCGAGCACCGCAAGGCTCGCCGGATGGGTCTCAGGGAAGGCGATACTCTCGTAGGGGAGGCTGTCGTAGGGGTCCATTGGGGGGCATCCCGGCCGAAAAGCCCGATTGTGCCTTAGGGGATCGGCACCGGCGATGGCCCGTCGCTCAGCCCTCGCCCACCAGCTCCCGAGTGACGAAGCCCCCGCGCCCCTCGTGCCCGAGCACGTCGGCGAGCCAGGGCAGGGCCGCGGCGAGCAAGGGCGGTAGCGTCCACGGCGGGTTCACCAGCAGCAGGCCGCAGGCGGTCATGCGACTTGGGCCTGGGCCAATGTCGAGCTCGACCTGATGCACGCGGCGGATGCCGCTCCTCCTAACCGCCCGCTCCATGGCCTCGATGCGGTGCCGGTCGACCACCGGGTACCAGATCACATAGACGCCGGTCGCAAAGCGTCGGTGTGCCTGCGCCAGGGTCTCGATGACCTGGACGTAGTCGTCCTTGACCTCATAGGCTGGGTCGATCAGTACCAGCCCGCGCCGCTCCAGCGGCGGGAGCCGCGCGATGACGCCGGCGAACCCATCCTCGGCCAGGACCTCGGCGCGTCGGTCGCCCGCGAGCAGGGCCGCGAGCGGAGCGACCTCGGCGGGGTGGAGCTCATAGACGACCAGACGGTCCTGGGGGCGCAGCAGACGCTGGGCGAACCAGGGCGAGCCGGGGTAGTACCGCAGCCGTCCCGGTCCGTTGTGCTCGCGCACCAGCGCCAGGTAGCGGGCGACCGCGGCTGGGAGGTCCGAGCGCCCCCAGATCCGGCCGATGCCGCCCGCGTGCTCCCGGTTCTGACGCGCCGCCGGCGAGCCGAGATCGTAGCGGCCGGCGCCGGCGTGGGTTTCGAGGTAGAGGAACGGCTTGTCCTTGGCCGCGAGATGATCGAGCAGCGCCACCAGCACGACGTGCTTGAGCACGTCGGCGACGTTTCCGGCATGAAAGGCGTGGCGGTAGCTCAGCACCGGCTTGCAGCGATCCTATGGTGAGGCGGACGGCGATACCGCGTGGTCAGCGCGTGTCGATGGCAATCTGGGTCATGTCGGCACCTTGAGGATTGTTCCGTGTGTCTCGCGTGTCTCATTGAGCGCTTTCAGTGGCTCTCCATTCCATCCCGCGGTTGTCCAGCGTCCTTGCCGTCCGTGCCCACCGCTCCACGCCGCGCAAGCAGTCCGTCGACACCGATCAGGCTCTGGGCCCGGCCGATACCGCGGCTCGGCCGGCTTCATCGGGCGATCTGAACCTTCACTTGGCCTCCCAAATTCTCTTACTCGGAGACCTCAGCCGCCCTCTGCGGCGCGCAGTTGCGCGGTGAGCTTCTCGAACTCGCGCTGCATCTCGCGGTTCTCGAACGGGCGCAGCGCGGGGACCTGGCGGTCGAGGAGTCCGTCGAGTAGCCGCTGGCTGGTGCGTACCAGATCGACCAGCTCGCCGGACACGCGCACGGTCTCGTAGGTGTTCCAGGCGGCGGCGACGTCGGCGGCGAGCTCGGCACGCGCCTTGCCGACCTGCTGCGCCTGCTCCACGAGATAACGGCGGTAGATGTCCGCCGCCTCGATGGTGAGGCGCTGGGCGTCGAGGTTGGCGGCGAGGAGCTGGGCACGCTCGGGCGATCGCTCCTTGAGCGCGCGCGTCTCGGCACTCAGCGCGCGAGCGCGCTCGATGATCTGGTCGATCTGGGGGAGATACTGCTCGTTAATCGCGCCCTCGACGTGCTGATGCATCTCGTAGAGGCTGCGCAGCAGGACGACGTACATGCCGTAGTAGCGGCGGGCGCTCTGCAGGTCCTCGCCGCTCTCCTCGACCAGGTGCTCGAGCTGGGCCGTCACCGACTTGACATTCTCGAAGACGATGCCGAGGTCGATCAGGTTATCCCCGACGACCGTGGAGAGTAGTAGGTCGACCTGCTCCTCGCTCACGATCAGGCCCATGGCCCGCAGCTCCGCGGCAAACTCGCCCTTGATCGCGGCCAGATCGGTCTCGTAGCGGCGGATGTCCGCCTGGCGGGCGGCGATCGCCTGCTCGTAGTCGTCCACGGTCTTCTTGACCAGCGACTCCGCGGGCGCGGAGACGCGCCGCTGGCGGTACTCGGCGATGTCCTGGCGGGCGCGCTCGATTTCGCCGTCGAGGAAGCGGATGCGGTCGCGGTAACGGCGCAGCTCCGAGGTGGAGAGGATCGCCACCGCCTCGTCGAGCAGCTTGTCGATGGCCTTCTGGTTTGAGCGCTGATCGGTGCCAATCCAGCTCTTCTCGGGCAGGCTGGCGTGGCGGTCCTGGTGCTCCAGGGTCTCGCCGAGGGTCGGCAGCACCCGGTCCCAGACGCTGCCGAAGGGGTCCGGCTCGGCGGGTACCAGCAACCCTCGGGTGCTGTCCCAGGCCCCACCGGCGGCCTCCTGGGAGCGCTGCCACCAGTCCCCGGCGGTGGTGCGCGAGCGCTCCCACCAGGCGTCAGCGCCCTCGCGGGTGCGGGTCCAAAGGTCCGCCTCGGTGCCTTCGGCCGGCGCCTCGGCCGCGAGCGGCAGGGCGGCGGCGAGCAGAACCAGCAGGGCGATCAGTGGGGGCTTGTACATCGGTTCTCCAATCGCGACGGCCGACGGATCGCCGCTCGGGGGCGATAATCTAGCAGCAGGCGGGGCGAAATCCGACCCGCGCCGGTGCGAGCCACGACCACTCCGATGCCCGACCTCCTGGTCCTGCTGATCCTGCTCATCGCCGCCAACGCGGCCCCCATCCTCGCCGACGACCTGCTCGGGGGGCGCTGGTCCTGGCCCCTCGACGGCGGGCTGCGGCTGGGTGACGGGCGCCGGCTCCTCGGTTCCTCCGCCACCTGGCGCGGGGTGATCGCCGCGGTCGCGGTGACCGCCGCGCTCGCTGCGTTGTTTGGGCACGGGATCGCCACCGGGGCGCTGGTCGGGCTGCTCGCGATGCTGGGCGATGCCGCGTCCAGCTTTGTCAAGCGCCGCTTGCGACTGGAGCCTGGCGACCCGGCCTTTGGACTGGACCAGATCCCCGAGAGCCTGCTGCCTGTGCTCGTGATCGCCGGCGACTACGGGCTCGCCTGGCTGGACGTGGCGTTACTCGTCGCGGCCTTCACCCTGTTCGATCTCTTGGTGTCGCGCATCCTCTACCGGTTCCGCCTGCGCAAGCGGCCTTACTGAGCGCGTGAGAACGCTGGTTAACCGGCGGCGCAGAGCAGCCGGTGGATGGTGATCTCCGGCGGGCAGTTGTAACGAATAGGCACCACGCAGGAGCCAGCGCCGACAGAGGTGTAACCCTGCATCTCGCCCCAGCGCCAGGGGCCGCGGCCGAGTGCCCGCGGGCACTTGGCATTGTAGGTGAGGGGTAGGCCGCCGGGCAGACAGATCTGCCCGCCGTGGGTGTGTCCGCAGAGCATTAGGTCGAAGCCGGCGTGCGCCGCATGGCGGTAGATCTCGGGGGAGTGCGCAAGCAGGATGGCGCAGGCGTCGGGGGGGATGGCGTCGGCGGCCTTCTCGATGTTCTCGGCGCGGTAATAGTGCGGGTCGTCGATCCCCGCGAGGTGGATGACCCCGCCCTGCCGCTCAAGGGTGATCGACTCGTTGAGCAGCACGCGCACGTCCAGTGCCTCCAGGTCCGGCACCATCTCGATGAAGTCGTGGTTGCCGAGCACGGCATAGACCGGGCGGTCGATGTGCAGGCGCAGTGCCGCCACGGCCCTGACGGTCTCATCGCTGGCGCCATAGGTACGGGCGCGGAAGTCCCCGGTGATGACGCAGAGGTCGTAGTCGACCAGGCGCACACGCTCGGCGAGGGCGTGGCTGATCTCGGCGTCCATGTCGAGGTGGAGGTCGCTGAGATGCAGGATTCGCAGCCCGTGGAAGGGTGCCGGGAGACGGGCGAGGGCGACCGGGTTCTCGGTGATGCCGATGTCGGCGGCGTTGCGTCGGCCGCGCCCGTAGAGTCCGAGGGCGCGGAGCGTGAGCCGCATCAGGCTGTGCACCGAGTACCAGTTCTCGATATGGAAGAAGTTGCGCCCGCGCCCGAAGATCTGGGTGACGTGGTCGCGCTCGATGCCGCGGCGCTGGCTGAGGTGCAGTCGGCCAACGCGCTCGGCGAGGCGCGCGAGCTGCGCTTGGTCGAGCTCGACATGGGGTGGGTGCGGTTGCATGAGAGATCGCTAGAAGTTCGGTCCGCAACACAGGGCTGATAAACGCACCCGAGCAGGCGGCTGGGCGACGAGGCGAGCCGGACCCTGGCGCGCACCGCGTCCGCCCTGGCGCGGCGGGCGGACTCGCCGCTAAGAGTAGCCGAGCCGCGCACCCGGCGGGGAGGCGCCCCGGCGACCCCCAGGGACGCGGGCCACACCGGCTCGGGCGCCTTGTCTTGCCGATGGGGCTTTGCTACCGTGCGCCCCGGTCCCGGGCTCGGGGCCGCGCTCAATGGTGGTCGCCGCCGGTCCCCCCGCAACGCGAAGCCGTAAACCCGGTCAGGCCCGGAAGGGAGCAGCCGCAGCGGTGGCAGCGTGTGCCGGGGTGTGGCTGGCGGGGGCCGCCTCCCTCTCGCGTGATCCCCCTTCGGCCATGGGTTAAACTCGCGGCCTCCCAATCTCGGCCTCGCATCCCGCTGCCCATGTCCTATCAGGTCCTCGCGCGCAAGTGGCGCCCCCGGTCCTTTACGGACATGGTCGGTCAGGCCCACGTGGTGCGGGCACTGGGCAACGCGCTCGATCGCGGCCAGGTCCATCACGCCTACCTCTTCACCGGGACCCGCGGGGTCGGCAAGACCACCCTGGCGCGCATCCTGTCCAAGGCGCTGAATTGCGAGCAGGGGGTGAGCTCCCGGCCGTGCGGCCAGTGCACCTCCTGCCGCGAGATCGACGAGGGGCGCTTTGTGGATCTCCTGGAGGTGGACGCCGCTTCCCGCACCAAGGTCGACCAGACCCGCGACCTCCTCGATAACGTCCCCTTCGCGCCGGTCAAGGGACGCTTCAAGGTGTACCTCATTGACGAAGTGCACATGTTCTCCGGACACAGCTTCAATGCCCTGTTGAAGACCCTCGAGGAGCCGCCGCCGCACGTGAAGTTCCTGCTCGCCACCACCGACCCGCAGAAGGTCCCGGTGACGGTGCTGTCGCGCTGCCTACAGCTCAACTTGAAGCGCCTGCTGCCCGAGGAGATCCAGCGCCAGCTCGCGCACATCCTGACGACCGAGGGCATCGCCTACGACGACCAGGCCCTCGCCCTGCTCGCGCGCGCCGCCGATGGCAGCATGCGCGACGGGCTCTCCCTGCTCGATCAGGCCATCGCCTTTGGCGGCGGGCGGGTGCAGGCGGAGGAGGTGCGGGCGATGCTCGGCACGGTGAGCCGGGATCTCGTGCTTAACCTGCTGCAGGCCCTGGCCGACGGCGACGGGGCGGCCCTGCTCACTGAGGTGGGGCGGATCGCGGAGCTGACGCCGGACTTCGGCGGCGTGCTTCAGGACCTGCTGGTCCTGCTGCACCGCATCGCGCTCGTCCAGCAGATCCCGGCGACCCTCGCCGCGGACGATCCCGAGCGCGAGCGCCTGGCCGCCCTGGCCGCGACCGTCGCCCCCGAGGACGTCCAGCTCTACTACCAGATCGGACTCCTCGGTCAGCAGGACCTTACCCTCGCCCCGGACCCGCGCACGGGGATCGAGATGGTCCTGCTGCGGATGCTCGCCTTCCGGCCGGAGGGCGCGGAGGACCAGCCGGAGGCGGCCCGCGCCGCTCGGCCGACCGGCGCGGCGACCTCCCCAGCGGCGGCCCCCGAGGGAGCCACCGCTTCGCCGGCCAGCGCCAAGCCCAGCCCCGCCGCGGCGGCGCTCGCCGCGGCCCGCCAGGCCACCGCCGCGCCGCCGACGCGCTCCCCGCAGCCCCGGACTCGCGCCCGCGATTCCGACGTGCCCGCTCCGGCGCCCGAGACCCCAGATCCGCAATCCGTGATCCGCAATCCGCGATCGGAAATCCCCGATCCGCAATCCGCAATCCCTAATCCGCAGTCGGACGTTCCGCGCTCAGACCTCGCCGTTGCCGAGCCCCTGCCGCCTGCGCTCAAGGACGCCGAGGACTGGCACCGCCTGGTCGCCAAGCTCAGGCTCGGCGGAGTGGCCAGTCAGCTCGCAGGAAACTGTCAGTTCTCCGGGTGGGATGGGCGGCGGCTCAGCCTCACATTGGACCCCGAGAGCCAGCACATGTGGGTGACGAGCGCCGAGGAGCGCCTGCGCGGGGCCCTGGCCGAGGTGCTCGGTGCGGGCCTGCGGCTGGAGATCCGCATCGCGCGGCCGCACCAGGAGACACCGGCACAGCGGCGCATCCGCCTCAATGCCGAGCGGCTCGCCGGGGCCGAGGCCCTGATGGCCGAGGACCCGGTGGCGCGCGCGTTGGAGGATCGGCTCGACGCCCGCTGGATTGCTGGCAGCATCGAGCCGGCGGACTAGCCGTATCCCCGTGGCCGACGCGGCCCCTCACAGCGAACGCATGACCCGAACAAGGTGACCCCAATGAAGAGTGGACTAGGCAATATTCTCAAGCAGGCCCAGAAGATGCAGGAGGAGCTGCAGAAGGCGCAGGAGCGCCTCGCCCAGGAGGAGGTGATCGGGGAATCCGGCGGCGGCATGGTGAAGGTCACCATGAACGGCCGCCACGAGGTCAAGCGCGTGGAGATCGACCCCGCGCTAATGGGGGACGACCGCGAGATGCTCGAAGATCTGGTGGCGGCGGCGATCAACGCCGCGGTGCAGCGGGTCGGCGAGAAGACGCAGGAGAGCATGTCCGGGGTCACCGCGGGTCTGCCGCTACCCCCGGGGTTCAAGATGCCGTTTTAAGCCATGCCGGAGCGTTCTCTGCTCAAGGAGCTGATCGACGCCCTGCGTTGCCTGCCGGGGGTGGGGCCCAAGTCGGCCCAACGCATGGCCTTTCATCTCCTGGAGCGCGACCGCGACGGCGGGCGGCACCTGGCGCAGGTGATGGCGGAGGCGATGGAGCGCATCACCCGCTGCCAGCGCTGCCGGACCCTGAGCGAGCACGAGGTCTGCGAGCTCTGCGCGAGCCCGCACCGCGACCTGGCGCTGCTGTGCGTGGTTGAGCACCCCTCGGCGGTCGCGGCCATCGAGCAGGCCACCGATTACCGTGGGCGCTACTTCGTGCTCGGCGGCCGCCTCTCACCGCTGGACGGGATCGGCCCCGACGAGCTCGGCCTCGATGTCCTCGAGGCGCGGCTCGCTGAGGGGACGGTGAGCGAGCTCATTCTCGCCATCAGCCCCACGGTGGAGGGGGCCGCGACCTCTCAGTACATCGCCGACATCGCCGCCCAGCACGGGGTGCGGGCGACCCGCATCGCCCACGGCGTCCCCTTGGGCGGTGAGCTGGAGTACGTCGACGGCGGCACCCTGGCCCATGCCTTCGCAGGTCGCCAGGGGTTTTGAGCGCCGCCGGGTGAGCCGGTCGGCTACCGCGAGCCCAATCAGACCCTAGCGGAGGGAGGACAACCATGGCAGATACCATCTTCGGGCGCATCGCGCGCGGCGAGCTCGCGGCGGACATCGTCTACCAGGACGACGACCTGGTCGCCTTCCGTGATATCGGCCCCCAGGCGCCCACCCACATCCTGATCATCCCACGCAAGTCGATCGCTACGCTCAACGAGCTGGAGCCCGAGGACGCCCCGCTCGTCGGCAAGCTCCTGCTCGCCGCCAAGCGCATCGCCGAGCAGGAGGGAATCGCCGAGGACGGCTACCGGGTGGTGATCAACTGCAACGCCGGGGCGGGCCAGACCGTGTTTCACCTGCACCTGCATCTGCTTGGCGGGCGCCCCATGCGTTGGCCCCCGGGGTGAGCGGCTGCGCATCGCTTTCCGAGCCCGCGGCCAGGCGTTAGGATTGGCGTCGACTGTTCGGGCGGCACTGGCGTTTGGTGCTGTCACCTTGCCACCGGCAGAGGATACCCTCCACTCGACACATGGCGGCGAACCCATCAACCACGGCGGATGCCCCCACGGGCGCGTTCGAGCTCAAGGCGGCGGCCTTCACCCTACCGGTCATCCGTCTGCTTGGCGTCGACATGGACGCGGTCGCCGAGCAGCTCGGGGCCAAGGTCGAGCAGGCCCCGGATTTCTTCCATAACACGCCGGTGGTGATCGATCTGTCGGGGCTCGCCGCCGGTACCGGGGACGTGGAATTCCCCCTCCTGGTCGGCCTGCTGCGCGGCTACGGCATGATCCCGGTCGGCGTGCGCGGCGGGACCCCGGCGCAACAGGCCGCGGCCGAGGCGATGGAGCTGGCGATCCTGGGCGACGCCTTCGTGCGCCGCCCGCGCCCCGGCGCACCCGAGCGTGCCGCCCCCGCGCCTGCGCAGCCAGCACCCAAGCCCGAGGCACGACCGGCGGCGCCGACCTTCACCCTGGTGACCAAGCCGGTGCGCTCGGGGCAGCGGGTCTACGCGGCGGGCGGGGACCTCTCGGTGGTGGCGCCGGTCAGCTCCGGTGCGGAGCTCATGGCCGACGGCAACATCCACGTCTACGGACCGCTGCGGGGGCGGGCGATCGCCGGGCTCAAGGGCAATACCGAGGCGCGCATCTTCTGCCAGGACCTGCAGGCCGAGCTGGTCTCGGTCGCCGGTCACTATCGCGTGAGCGAGAACATCCCGGAGGCGCTCAAGGGTGCCCCGGTGCAGATCTACCTCGATCACGAGGTCTTGAGGATCGAGAAGTTCTAGGGGGCTGCTGATTATTGGCCATCCTGGCCAAAATCAGCACGGAGCCGGAACAGCGTGGTTTCCCGGCTCCTTCATTTTCAGTCGCTTGCGCGCCTGAAAACGGCGGGGCTTGTGCCCCGCGCGGGAGACTCTGAATGCTTCAGCGTTTCCCCAGGCCCGGCGGGCCATCGGGGGCACGCGCGCCGCGACGGCCGGCGCCGCGGACGACACGCGAGAAAACGACAACCGCCTGAAGGAGGGCGATCAACTTGGCGAGAATCATCGTTATCACGTCGGGCAAGGGGGGCGTCGGCAAGACCACCACCAGCGCCGCCCTCGCCATGGGGCTGGCCCAGCGCGGTCATCGTACCGCGGTGATCGACTTCGACGTGGGGCTGCGCAACCTCGATCTGATCATGGGCTGCGAGCGGCGTGTGGTTTACGACTTCGTCAACGTGATCAACGGCGAGGCGAGCCTCAACCAGGCCCTGATCCGCGACAAGCGCTGCGACAGCCTGTACATCCTCCCGGCCTCGCAGACCCGCGACAAGGAGGCGCTCACCAAGGAGGGGGTTGGCAAGGTGCTGGAGGAGCTGTCGCAGGGGTTCGATTTCATTGTCTGCGACTCCCCCGCCGGGATCGAGCACGGTGCCACGATGGCGATGTACTACGCCGACGACGCCGTGGTGGTCACCAATCCCGAGGTCTCCTCGGTGCGCGATTCCGACCGCATGCTCGGAATCCTCTCCAGCAAGTCGCGCCGGGCCGAGACCAACGCCGAGCCGATCCGGGAGTTTCTGCTCCTGTCGCGCTACGACCCGGCGCGGGTGGCCAACGGCGAGATGCTGAGCGTCGAGGACGTGCAGGAGATCCTCTCGCTCGACCTGCTCGGGGTCATCCCCGAGTCACGCGCAGTGCTCAATGCCTCCAATGCCGGCGTTCCGGTCATCCTCGACGGCGAGAGCGACGCCGGCAAGGCCTACGGGGATGCGGTCGCCCGCTACCTCGGCGAGCAGGTGCCCCACCGTTTTCTGACGGTTCAGAAGAAGGGCTTTTTTAGCCGCTTGTTCGGGGGGTGACCATGAGCCTGCTCGATTATTTCCGCTCCTCCCGCTCCAAGGGGACCGCCTCGGTCGCCAAGGAGCGGCTTCAGATCCTGGTCGCCCACGACCGCTCCGAGCGTCATCGGCCCTCCTACCTGCCCAAGCTCCAGCGCGAGATCCTCGACGTCATCCGCAAGTACGTCGAGGTCGACATGAGCGCCGTCTCCGTCAACTACGAGCAAGAGGCCAGCCGCGAGATCCTCGAGCTCAACATCATCCTCCCGGACACGGCCCGTAACCGAGCCTGAGCCGCGACGCACGCCGAGCACGGGGGCGGACGCGCCCCGCTGCACCTTAGGCTAACGCGCCATCGGTTCCTTGCGATCCGCCGGAGGTCGATAGGCGGCGGCCGACGAGCCATGGCATCAGTTTTGGGGCGATGATCTCAGCCTGCCCGAACCGGGCTGGATGGACTGGGGGCACCTGCTTGCGGCGCTCGAGTGGCCGATAGCTGTCTGCTGGCGCTCGCGGTACACCGCGGCGGGCTCGACCGGTAACCTCTGATCGCGCGGGTCCGATCATCGCCATAGCCAATGCACGCAGGACGCATCTCGAATTGATCCGGCCTGGCACCGTTGCTCATATATGGTCCGCCCCGCGATGCAAGAGTGACCCGCTGATCGACAGAAAGAAGACGTTGCGGCCATATATCCGGCATCGTGGTGAGGTGCCGTCGCCGGCCCTCGTGCCCTGATGGAATCCGCGAGCATTCCCGTCCTCATCACACTCTCAGTCTCGGCCAAGCCGGCTCGTGGGCAACACAGGTTCTCGGGAATGCAGGACGTGCCTTTCCTGCCATCACAGTGAGGTTCACTCTTCGCAACTCGTGGTGGTCGTGACGCCGCCTCCTGCGCGCCTGCTTGGCGCGTGTCGCTTCGTTCGCTGGCTCAGCCGTGCGCCAGAGCGGCCCGGGCCGGATCGTACGGCCGGCCGGTGACGATCACCGCGTAGGCCATGCGCGCGATCTTGTTGGCCATCGCCACCACGGCGACATTGCTGTGGCGGCGTGCCTTCAGCGCCCTGGCCCAGCGGCTGGCGGGGTCGTCCTTGCGTTCAACCAAGCGCAGCACGGCGCGGGCGCCGTGGATGAGCAGCTGACGCAGATAGACGTCCCCGCGTTTGCTGATGCCGAGCAACCGTTCGCGCCCGCCGGTGGCGTGCTGGCGCGGCACCAGCCCGAGCCAGGCGGCCAGCCCCCGGCCGTTGTTCAGCCAGCGCGGGTCCTCGCCGACGGCGGCCAGGAGCGCGGTGGCCCCCTTGGCGCCCAGGCCGGGGATCGTCATCAGGGCGCGGGCCTGGGGGTCGTCTTGGGCGATCTGCTCGAGCTGCGCGTCGTAGTGGGCGACCCGCTCGTTGAGGTGACGCAGCTCCTCGGCGAGCCCGGCGAGCTCGGCGCGAAAGCGCCCGCTCAGGCCGTTGTCGGCGTCCTCCAGAAGCTCGGGCAGGCGCCGCTGCAGCGCCGCGCGTCCTTGGGCGATCTCGATGCCGTACTCCAGCAGCAGGCCGCGAATCTGGTTGACCTGCGCGGTGCGCCGCTCGACCGCGAGGCTACGTATGCGGTGGATGGCCTGGATGTCCTGTTGCTCGACGCTCTTGACTGGCACGAAGCGCATGGTCGGCCGCTGCAGCGCCTCGCAGATCGCCTCGGCATCGGCTGCGTCGTGCTTGTTGGATTTGACGAACGGCTTGACGAACTGCGGGGCGATCAGACGCACCTCGTGGCCGAAGCTGGCAAACAACCGCGCCCAATGGTGCGCGCTGCCGCACGCCTCCATGGCGATGGTGCACGGAACTTGATCTCACGCTCTTTGCTAAGCTCTTTCATTGGTCTGCTCCGCTACCTCGGGTTGACGGTGTTTTCCGACCCCGTCGATTGTGCCCCATCG
>JALOTB010000099.1 GCA_025458165.1 Chromatiaceae bacterium
AACCGCTCAGGGAATGTTCGGCGTCTTCGCCTTGTCCCCGACGCGCGGCTCCTCGGGGTAGACGTCGAGATGCCGGATCACCGGGCGGTAGTTCTGAAACCCCACCACCACCTCGTAGGTGCGCGGGCGCGCCACGGGTTTGCCGCCCGGGCCGGTGGTGGTCTGGATGCCGGTGACGAAGACGGTGTCGCTGGCGGGGTCGTAGAGGAGCTCGCGCACGGTGAAGCGCATGCTCACCCGCTCGCGCTGGATCTCGCGGACCTGCTCGGCGAGGACCTCCAGCACGGAGCGCCGGAGGGAGGGCGCGAGCAGCGGATCGAGCGCTCGCTCCAGGAACTCCGCCCCGGCGGGGCTGACGTTGCCCAGGAGCTCGGCGACGAAGAGCGCCCAGGCCTCCTTCACCTCCTGGCTCGCGGCGGCGCGCGCTACACTCACCTGGCCTTCGAGCAGCGGGGGCACCAGCACCACGGTGCGCTCGGCGCGCAGGAGCGCCACCGCGGTGAGCAGGTTGGTGCCAATCAACCCCAGCACCGCCAGGCGGTGCAGGCGGTTCTCCAGGGTCAGGCCCCGCCAGGTCGCGAGGAAGTCGGCGAGCGTCATGGCCGCCAGCGGCGGATGAAGGGGTTGGGGGTGGTGTGCCCACGGGGGCCGAAGAGCCCCACCCAATAGGCCCAGTGCAAGGCGTAGCCGTCGGGGCGGCTGTCGCGAAAGCGCCCGTAGAGGCGCACCAGGACGATTCCCAGCAGGAGAAACACCAAGAGCTGGTCGGCCAGGATGCCGAACACCAGCATCAGCACCACCGGGATCAGGTCATCGATGCGCCACAAGAGCAGCGTCGGCGGATCGTCGACGTGACGGGGGATCTCCAGCGGGTGGGACATGCGGCCTCCGGGTGTGGCTGGCCGGCATGGTCCCTCGGTCCGGGGCGGTCCACCGCTGGGAAAGGTGCCGCCCCGGAGCACCTTTCCCCGCGCATTGCCGCCGCGGCATTCGGCCGCCGGGCGGCACTCCGTATCCCGATGGGGGAGGTGCGCCCCGCAAACCGTCCCCGGTGACCGCTTGAACTTGGGGTACGAGCCCCCTACCCTTTACGATCAGGGGTCGTGATGATCATTCACCGCCCCGCAGCGGCGACCTGTCCCCAAGGGTCGCCCATCAGCCTCGCGGGCACCGGCAGTCAGCCACCCGCCGTTCGCCCTCCCGGGAAAGCGATGTCGGCTTCTAAGTCAGTTGTCGGCTGTTATTGAAGTCGTTTCTCGCAACGCCCGGGCAATCCCAAGCGCCCAGAATCAAAACGGGTTTCTGTCCACCGTTGCTGTGGATAACCTTGTGGATGACGCCCAGAGAGGGGGGCTAAGTGGGCCGAGCGCTTAGGATCTCGTTAGATCGGTAAAAATTTGGTCACTGAATTTTCGCAATCGAAACAGAGCGCTAGACAATATCACCGAGTACTGACACGGCGAACGCGGCTAGCAGGGCAACGGTTTCCCGTCAAGGTTCCCGCCTGTGCACAAAATTAGGGCACGGGGGGACCCGGCTGGATCGCCGGGCAGGTTTCCATAGTGCCAGGCTGGGGCGCCCCCCGGCGTCCGGCAGGCGCTCAGCCGGCGTATACGCCCCCTGTCGCGCCTTTCCAAGTCCAGCCCTATCGTTCCTCGCCAGCACCGCGGTGTCGCGCGTTTTACCAAGTCAGGCGCGCGAGCCGGGCGTGTCGGGAGAGCGCCGCCGCCGGCGGCTGGGCGCTGCTCTGGATGCTGCGACCCGAGCTCCTCGCCGAGCCGGACGGCTGAGGCGTGCTTTCGGGCTGGAGCCAGTGATCGGAACCCACGGTTCAGGTCGCCGGTCCAAAACGCCGCTCGAACTTTTCGAGCACAAGGAGGAACTCCGCCGGCAACCGGGCGTGCGCCGCCTCTGCGATCGCGGGCGGGAGCGACCCGTAGCGCGCCTCGGCGACCCCACCGGCAATGGCGGCCATGGTGTCGGCGTCGCCGCCGAGGGAGACCGCGTTGCGCACCGCACTCTCGTAGTCCGTGGATTCGAGAAAGGCGATCAGCGCCTCCGGTACCGAGCCCTGGCAGGAGACATCGAAGCAGTAGCCCGGGCGGATGGCGGCGAGGGGACGGCTGAGGTCATAGCCGAAGCGTTGGGCGATCTCGGTGCGAATATTCGCCTGGTCGGCACCTTGGCGGGCGAGGAACACCGCCAGCGCCGTCGCCTGCGCACCCTTGATGCCCTCGGGGTGGTCGTGGGTGACTGCGGCGCTGCGCGCGGCCTCGGCGAGCACCTCATCCGCGCTCGCGAGCGCAAAGCCCACCGGGCTCACCCGCATGGCGGAGCCGTTGCCGAAGCTCTGGTAGGGACCGGCCCCGTCGGTGAGGAGCCAGTGGAAGAAGCGCCGGCCATAGCCCGCGTCGGGATAGGCGCGCCCGTAGCGGCGGTAGGCGGCGGGGTAATCCCCGTCGCCGAGCAGCGCGTCGGCGGTCGCCACCGTGAGCACGCTGTCGTCGGTGAAGCGCGCCCCCGGGGGAAAGAGCGCGAAGTCGCTGCTCTTGACCGGTTGGGCCTCGTAGACCGAGCCGATGATGTCGCCCGCGATCGCCCCGAGCATCGGCCGCCTCCCTCAGTCGCGCTCGCGGACCCAGAGCCAGGGCCGCTGCGGCACCAGTGTAGCGGGCGGCGGCTCGGGGAGTGACTCGTGGGTGCCGAGCACGAGGTCGCCGCCCGCTACCAGGCACTCGGCGAGACGTTGGGCGATCCGCGCTTGCAGCGGCGCGGCAAAATAGGTGAAGGCGAGGTTGCGGCAGAGGATGAGATCGAAGCCGTCGGCGGGCTGCTCGCGGCGGATGTCCTGCACCAGGAAGCGGACCGCGCCCCGGTGCTCGGAGCGCAGACAGCGCTCGCCGGCGCACGGTTGGAAGGCCCCCCGCCAGCGCTCAGGCAGCTCGCGCAGGCTGCTCGGCGGGTAACAGGCGCGCCGGGCGCGCGCCAGCAGCCGGGGATCGGCGTCGGTGGCGAGGATCTCCGGGGGTAACGGCCGCGGCCCCGGCGCGCCGAGCGCGAAGAGCAGGGCCAGGGTGTAGGGCTCCTCCCCGCTCGCGCAGCCGGCGCTCCAGCACCGCAGGCGATCGGCACCGCGGGCGCGGGCCTGCGCGGTGAGCCGCGGCAGGATCTCCTGCTCCAGGGCCTGCCAGACTGCCCGATCGCGGTAGAAGCGCGAGACGCTGATCCGGCAGAGGGCATCGAGCTCGGCCCACTCGCCCGGGTCGGTTTCGAGCCGGATCCGGTACGGCGCGAGGCTCCTCAGGCCCAGCTCCCCCAGCCGACGGCACAGGCGCTTGCAGACCGTTCCACGCACCCGCCGAAACCCCGCCCAGCGCAGGCCGAGACGCGGCAGCGCCCATTGCAGAAACGCGATGAGGTCGGCCTCCGGGATCAAGACACGCTCCTGGCGGGCCACCGCCGGGCGGGGCGCGGCGGATGTGCTGACGGCGGTGATCCTCGCGGTGTTCCGCGCGAACGGCCGACTGTTGAGCGGCGGCGACGCGCTGGCCAGGCCCTGTGGGCTCACCAGCGCCCGCTGGCAGGTGCTCGGCGCCATCGCACTGGCCAACACCGCGCTCTCCGCCCCGCAGATCGGTGCCGCCATGGGCATCACCCGCCAGGGGGCGCAGAAGCAGCTCCATCGACTGGTGGCCGCGGGTCTGATCGAACCCGAGGCCAATCGCAAGCACAAACGCTCACCGCGCTACGCGCTCACGCCACGCGGGCAGGCGCTCTACGCGCAGGTCGATCGCGCCCAGGCCGGCTGGGCCAACCAACTCGCCGAGGGGATGGCCGAGGAGGACCTGCGGACCACCAAGCGCGTCCTGGAACGGCTCGCGGCGCGGCTGGACGGCCTGTCCACGGCGACCGGGTCGTCGCACCCTTGACCTATCTGCTGCTCAAGTTCGGGCACGTCCTTGGCGCCATCCTGATGGGGGCGGGCCTGCTCGGAGTGTGGCTCGCGGACCTGCGCTCACGGCAACTGCGGGACCTGGGGGCGTTCGCTGAGGCGATCCGGAGCATCGCCGTCTTCTACGACGGCCTGGTGGTGCCGGGCGCCCTGCTGCTCGCGGCGTCCGGGACCTGGATGATCGCCGCGTTCTACGGCGGGCTCGCTGGCCTCGCCATCCCCTGGCTCGCCGGGATGGTGCTGCTCTTCCTCGCCGAGTTCATCGAGGGCAACACGATCACCCGGCGCTACTTCCTGCGCCTTCGGCGCCTCACGCGCCAGGCCCTGGCGGAGGGGCAGTTTACCCCGGCCCTGGAGCGCGAGCGCGCCCAGCGCGTGCCCTCGTTCACCCATTTTCTCGACCTGCCCATCCTCACCCTGATCATCGCCCTTGGCGTGATGAAACCCGACACCTGGACGCTGTTCTTCGTGGGCGCCGCAGCGGCCGTCGCGATCGCTACGCTCCTCACCTGGTGGATTCCCCGCCTGTACCCCTGGAGCCACGCGTAATCCACTCGCTATTCAAACGTCGGCACGTGCTCTGCTGCGACCGCTCGGCGGTTGTCTGCGGCCGCGCCCGGACCGGCGGCCACGCACCCCTTCCTCCGTTGGGCCGGTGCGCCGGGGCTGCAGGTCGCGCGGCTCGGGCTCGGCGTGTGCCGCTCCTGCCCGGGACGCCGATGGCCCGGCCGGTCGGCGCGCGCCGCGTTCCCTCCGCGGCGTCATCCCGCGGGCTCCACAGGCGCGCCAGGGCGCCGGTGGGCGGGGGAAATGGGTGCGGTGAACCGTCGGCTCCACGCCGGCGGGGTCCACGGGATGGTCGGAGGCCGGGACCTCCGGGCGGGCTCAGGCGACGCGCAGCGCGAGCCCGCGCCAGGGCGGATCCGCCGCCGTGAGCGACGCGGACAAGGCGGACTCGTCGAAGCGGCCGTAGACGCTGGACGCATCCCACACCCACAGGGTCTTCGTCGCGCGATCGAGCCGGAAACGCCCGCCCCCCAGGATCTTCAACCCGACCTCGTTCACGACCAGGGTCTGCGCGTCCTCCCACTGGTGTGGGATACCGGCCTCCGCAAGGAAACGTCCAAGGATCTGGTTGTGGTAGCGCAGCTCCCCGGTGGCGGCGAACAGCAGATACTCGCGGCCGGCCCACCGGAGCTGAAGGAACTTGCCCTCCAGCGACGTCGCCGCTTGGAGCCGCTTTGGATAGGTCAGAATCGAGGTGGTCATCGTGTCGGGTTGGGCGTGTGATGGGACTGACCGCTGTGGCCGTGATCGCCGCCAGGGCCGCAAGCCACCCTGGCCCGGCGGGAGATCGTCGCCGCGACCAGGGCAGTGTAGGATGTCCGAAGGCCGTGCGGCGGGAGGCGAGCGCATGACCACGATCCGCCCGCGAAGGGCGCGATGACACCGCTGGCGTGCCGCGGAGGGACCGTACGACGGCGAGCCGTCGGCGGGCTGCTGCTCGTCCTCTTCGCCGGAGCGCTCGCGGCCACCCCGTGCGTCACCAGCCCTCTCGATCCCACTGCGCTGCGCGCCGTCCCGCTCGAAGCGCGGATCCACTCGGCTCCCCCGGACATCACCGCCCTCGCCCTGCGGCGCAACCGCGCCCACGGGGTCGCCATCGAGCCGCACCCGGCGCCGCTCGATCACCCCGTCGCAAGCGCCGTGCGCCGCATGCTGGCCGGCCTGCCGGCGCCGCTTCGGGCGCTCGCCGAGGACCACGTGGCCGCCGTCTATCTGCTCCAGGACAACTTCGGCTCCGCGCGGGTCGAGGCGGCCCGGGACGCGCAGGGACGCCTGATCGGCGGCTGTGTGCTCCTCAACCTCGACGCCTTGGCGCGCAGCGCCAACGCCTGGGCGAGCTGGCGCGAACGCTCGGCCTTCCGCGCCGATGACCCCTACCGTCTCCAGGTCACGCTGGAGCCGGCGGCGACCGACACGGTCGAGAACGCCCTGCGCTTTCTCTTCCTCCATGAGCTCGGACACGTCGTCGGGATGGCCGCCGGCGTGCACGGCTTCTGGGCCGCTCCGGAGACCTGGCCGACCACCGTTCACTCCCCCTTCACCCGCCTGTCCTGGTCGACCGACGGCAACCGCTGGCACTCCCCCTGGCAGCAGCGCCATCCCGTGCTCACGCTGCCCCGCTTCTATCGCTTTGAGACCGCGCCCCTGCCGCTGTCGGCGGCGCCGTTGGTGTATCGCGCCCTTGGGGGAACCAACTGGCCGAGCGCATCGGGACCTTTCGCTCCTGCCTCGATACCGGACGCTGTCCGGCGAAGCTCGCCGGGATGGCGTGGCTGCTGTCCGCCGGCCGCGAGCGGTACGGCAACCGTCTCCGTCCGCCGGGACACGCGGGTCTGGTCGGCGGCGAACCGCTCGGCGAGTGAGCGGGTGTCCTCGGCCGGGTCTGCCACCTCTGTGGCATCCCGCGTGGGTCGCGGGAGCCACGCACGTCAATCCCAACGGCACCCGCGAACCCCCCAATGGCGCGCCGAGTGCGGCGCTTGCGCGGGTGTTCTGCCGTCCACCCCACCGAGGGGGTGAGGGCCTCGCATGCCTCGCGCCCGCACCAACGCGGCCACGACCCTTTACCCAACCGAAAGACGGGAGCCGGCAGCGGCCGGCTCCGCCCGGCGTCCGAATGATCTTCCGGCGCAACTGTTCACAGCTTCATTTTCCCGCAGGGGGGCGCTTGAAACTGGCGGGGCATCTCTGCCCCGCGCGGGCACCCTGAATTCCTCAAGGCGCCCTTCACACGGACCGACCGACACCGCTCGGCCAACGCGAGCGGTACACCTGCTCCGCGAAACCCCGTTTGGTCGATTTTTCGGCTCGGTTTCCTCCTCCGTTCCGAAGCTTCGCACGGATACCGCTCCAGCCTGCCGCTGACTAATGGGGTGTACATGCGGTGCTCAATCCGGCCGCTACGGCGCGCGCGACGCGGGTCGAGCGCAGGGCGGAGACCAGAGCACCAGAACCCGCCCCGAGCGCGATGGCCCTTCGGCGCGGACTCGCCCGAAGCGGAACAGCAGCTCGACCGTCAGGAGTGGCGCGACGCCCATCTCTACGGGGCGCCCTTCGCCCTGACCCGGCCGCACGCCTGGTAGCCCGAACGGTCGCGCCGTTCGCTGAGGGCTTGAGCGAGCGCGGCAATCAGGCCTGTAGCCGCCGGCCTGCCGCCCGCAATCTCGCCGCGGCGCCTCGGCCTCCTTAATCGCTCTCTGTGACGCCCGGTTCGCCCGGGCGTCGAGCCGAGCGCTGGGAAGTGCCCCCAATGCGACCGCTGGAACGGCCTCATGCCTCGGATTGACGCGGATCATCCATTACGGCGCCGGCGTTGCGGATACGCAATTCCCGCTCGGGACCGAGGGGGCACACTATCGCGGCCGGTTCGGGCTCGGCAGTCACCGATCGAATTACTCCGACTCCCTGGTTAACCACCCATCCGAACGGCTCCGTTGTCCTCCTGCCTCACCGAGGGACCTTATTCATGTCATCGCAACCCCTTCGCATCGTCGTCATCGGCGGCTCTGCCGCCGGACCCAAGGCCGCCGCCAAGGCGCGCCGCATGGACGAGCACGCGGATATCACCCTGATCCAGCGCGAGCCGGATCTCTCCATGGCCTCCTGCGGTTTCCCCTACTACGTCGGCGGGACCTTCGACGACCGCAACCTCCTGGTCTGCACCCCCGCGGGCATCGTCCGCGACCCAGGCTTTTACGGCAAGGCCAAGCGCATCAAGGCCCTGGTGCGCACCGAGGCGATGCGGATCGACCGGCGCGCGAAGACGGTCACCTACCAGGACCTCTCGAACGAGGAACGCCACACCATCCCCTATGATCGCCTGGTGATCGCCACCGGCGCGACACCGGTCTGCCCCTCGGCGCCGGGGTTCGAGCTGGAAGGGGTGCTGACCCTGCACTCGATGGCGGACGCCGATGCCCTGCGCGCGGTGCGCGACGAGAAGACGGCGACCAAGGCGGTGGTGGTCGGTGGCGGGCTGATCGGCTTCGAGGTCTGCGAGGCGCTGCGCCTCGCCGGCATCGAGACCACGGTGATCGAGAAGACCCCGCAGATCCTCCCCTTCCTCGACCCCGATCTGGCCAAGCTGGTCGAGCGCCATGTGCGCGCCCACGGCCCGGACATCATCGTCGGCAACGGGGTCGCCGAGTTCCTCGCCGAGGACGGCCGGCTCAGCGCGGTCAAGCTCGACAACGGCACCGAGCTGCCCTGCCAGGTCGCCGTGGTCGCCGTTGGGGTCAGACCCAATGTGGCCCTGGCGCAGGCGGCGGGGATCGAGATCGGCCCGGCGGGGGGCATCCGCGTCAACGAGAACATGCAGACCTCCGACCCCGACGTCTACGCCGTGGGCGACTGTGTGGAATGCACCTCGCTCATCAGCGGCCAGCAGGTGCGCGCGCCCTACGGCGATCTCGCCAACCTCCAGGGACGGGTGGCCGGCCAGAACGTCATCCGCGAAGGCAGCGCCCGCTTCCCCGGGATCACCCAGACCGGCATCTGCAAGATCTTCGACTACACGGTCGGCTTCACCGGACTCTCCGAGCGGCAGGCGCGCGAGGCCGGCTTCGCCGACATCGAGACCGCGACCATCTCGGGGCTTGACATCCCGGTCTTCATGGGCGGCAAGCTCCTGATCAGCAAGCTGGTCGCCGAACGGGAGAGCGGACGCATCCTGGGCTTCCAGTGCATCGGCCCGGGTGACGTGAGCAAGCGCGTCGCCACCGTCGCGATGGCGATCCGCGGCAAGCTGACGGTCGAGGACATGGTCAACGCCGATCTGCCTTACGCCCCGCCCTATTCGCTCGCCCTCGATCACGTCATTGTCTCGGCCCAGGTGATGGAGAACAAGCTCAAGGGGCGCATGCAGGGGCTCTCGGCGAGCGAGGTCAAGCGGCGGGTCGACAGCGGGGCCGATTGCTTCATCCTCGATACCCGCAGCCCCAAGGAGTTCGAGGAGACTCGGCTTGGCATCGGCGAGACCCTGATCCCGCTCGGGGCGCTGCGCGACCGCCTCAACGAGCTGCCGCAGGACAAAGACCGCGAGATCATCCTCTTCTGCAAGATCTCGCTGCGCGGCTATGAGGGCGCGGCCATCCTCAATGCCCATGGCTGGCGCAACGTCAAGGTGATGGAAGGCGGGATCGTCGCCTGGCCGTTTGCGAAGGAGAAATAGCCGCTTGCATCGCGGGGCAGACCAACTATGGCTTCACGGCGTGTCGATGCGCTCGGCATCTAGCCTGCGCTGGCTTCAGGCCTATCGCCTCTTCGCCTGCGCAATATCCTCGCGCCTTGGCCTACGGTGGACTACCGCAGACAGCGCTTCACGAAGGACCTTGGTCCCGCTGATGCGCCGGTCTCGGCCAGTGGACCAAAGCTCAACCGCGACTGCCCGCCGCAGCCTTCGCGCCAGGGGGTGCGACTGGCAGACCCATCGCCGCGGTTGATAAGGGTACGCCCCGGGCAGATGCGGCCGATGCGTCGTAGCCCGCCAGGGTTGCACCTACACAGTCAAGAGTCGGTGATTCGGCCCACCCACCGACTCCGGCGGCAGGCAACGCAACGCGCTAACCCCCAACTCGCCAAGGCGGCGGCGTCAGACGACCCCGATCGAGTGTGACGACCCGGTCCATCCCGTCGAGCCCTTCGGGTCTGTGGGTGATAAGCAGGACCGTGCGGCCGGCCATCAGAGCGCGCAAGGTCCGCATCAGAGCTCGGGCGGTGGGACCATCCAGACCCTCGGTGGGCTCGTCGAGGACCAGTATGGGGGCGTCCTTGAGCAGGGCTCGGGCGATGGCTAATCGGCGAGCCTGTCCGCCGGAGAGCGCGACGCCTGCCTCACCCACCGGGGTATCGTAGCGTTCGGGGAGCGTGGCGATGAAGTCGTGCAGCTCAGCGGTGCGGCAGACCTGTTCCAGGTCGGCTTGGCGGGCGACGGGGTTGGCAAGGAGCAGGTTATCGCGGATCGTGCCGGTGAAAAGCTGGTTGTGCTGGGAGACCACCGCGATGCGCTGACGCACCGCTTCCCCTCCGAGCGCCGCGATGTCGATGCCTCCCAGGGTGATGCGTCCCTGATCCGGCGCCCAGAACCGCAGCAGCAGGTTGATCAAGGTGGTCTTGCCCGAGCCCGTCGGTCCGCGGATCGCGACCTTGGCGCCCTGCGCACAGTCGAGCTCGACATCGCGCAGGGCGGGCCGAACCGCGCCCGGATAGGTGAAGCTGACCCGCTCGAAGGCGATGTTGAAGCCCGATGGCGGCGGGACCGGCTCCCTCGGTTCGATGACCTGCGGCTCGGCGTCGAGGATCTCCAGCACGCGCCGCGCCGCGGCCCGGGTCTCACCGAGTGACTGGAAGGCGGCCGGCAGCGGAGCGACCGCCTCAAAAGCGGCCAAGGTGAACAGGGCGAGCATGGCCAGATTGGCGGGTGGCATCACACCGGTCCCGACCAGCGGGATCGCTGTCCAGACCGTGAGCCAAAGGGCCAGATTGGCGCTCAGTCCAATGGTTCCCTGGGAGAGGCCGGCGAGGGCGGACAGGTGGCGCTGCTCGCGGCCGAGCGCCCGGTCCAGGGCCTGGATATGGCGGGCCTGGGCGGCCGCGGCCCCGTAGGCCTCGAGTTCGGCCAGCCCTTGGACGCCATCGATAACGGCGGCGCGCAGCTCCGCTTTGAGCCCGACCATCCGCCGCCCCGGAGCCTCCCCCAGGAAGCCCACCAACCAGGGCACGCCGCCCCCGGCGAGCAGCAGGAAGGTCAAGAGGATCAAGGCGAGACGCGGGTCGTGGCTGAACAGCACGAGCACGAAGGCGAAGCTCGCCACGACCGCGGTGAGGGTGGGCACCAGAGTGCGCAGATAGAACTGGTCGAGCGTGTCGATGTCGGCACGGATGCGGCTCAGGAGGTCGCCACTGCGATAGCGCTGCAGCCGCGCCGGGGCGAGCGGCTCCAGGCGCTCGTAGAGCCAGACCCGCAACGCCGAGAGCAGGCGCAGGGTCGCCTCGTGGGTGACCAGGCGCTCGCCATAGCGCCCCAAGGTGCGGGCGATGGCGCAGGCGCGAATAACGGCCGCCGGGGTGAAGTAATTCATGCTCACCCCGGCCGCCCCCGCAATGGCCATGGAGGCGATGAACCAGCCCGAGACCGCCATCAGCGTGAGGTTGGCGATCAGGGTGATCAGGGACAGCACGACGCCGAGTAGCATCCAGCCTGCGAAGGGGCGAAACAGCCCGACGAGCCGTGCGAGGTCCTTCACGCCAGCACCGCGCGGTCAGCGAGCAGGCGGTGGTAAGGTCCATCGCGGGCGATGAGCTCATCGTGTGGCCCCGCCTCGACCACCCGACCCCGATCGAGCACCAGGATGCGGTCGGCACGGCGGACCGTCTGCAGCCGATGGGCAATGGTGATCAGGGTGCGTCCCACGGCGAGCGTTTCGACCGCGGCGGCAACCTCGCGCTCGCTCTCGGCGTCGAGGCTCGCGGTGGGCTCGTCGAGGAGCACCAGCGGAGCGTCGCGCAGGCAGGCACGCGCGAGCGCCACGCGCCGGATTTCCCCTCCGGAGAGCCCGTGCCCCCCTTCGCCCACCTGCGTCTGATAGCCCTGCGGGAGCGGCTCGATGAAGGCATCTGCCCCGCCCAGCCGGGCGGCGGCGCGGACCTGCTCCGGGCTGGCGTCCGGGCTGCCCAGGCGGATGTTGTCGAGCAGGCTACCGTGAAACAGCCGCGGTCGTTGGGGGACCCAGGCCAGGTGTCTGCGCAGATCGTCGGCATCCAGTTCGGCGAGGGGCCGCTCACCGACCAGGATCTGCCCGCCATCGGGCCGGATGAACCCGAGCAGCAGAGCGAACACCGTGCTCTTGCCCGCCCCGCTCGCGCCCACCAGCGCGATCCGCTCGCCTGGGTGGATCGCGAGCGTCAGCCCGTCGAGGGCGCGGCGCCCGCCCGGATAGCTGTAGTGCACATTGAGCAGCCGAATTGGCGCCTGGCGCAGATCCGGGGTCGGCACGCCCTCAACGGCCCGGGTTGGGCCCTGGCTCTGCAGGACGTCGATGAGGCGCTCGGCCGCGCCGATCGCCGCCATCCGGGCGTGATACTGGCTGCCCAGGTTGCGCAAGGGCAGATAGAACTCAGGGGCGAGCAAGAGCACGAAGAAGCCGTGTCGGAAGTCCATCTGACCCCAGAACAGCCGGAACCCGATCGCGACCGCCACCACCGCGATGCTCACCGTGGCGAAGAATTCCAGGGTGAGCGAGGAGAGGAAGGCCACCCGCAGAACGGCCATGGTGCTGCGGCGGTATTCCTCGGAGATGCGCGCCACCGCCTCGGCCTCGCGGCGGCTCGCGTTGAAGAGCTTAAGGGTGGTCAGCCCCTGGATGACATCGAGGAAGTGCGCCGAGAGGCGCGCGAGCCGCCGCCACTGGCGCTGGTTGAGCCGCTCGGCACCCTTGCCGACGAGGATCATGAAGAGTGGGATCAAGGGGGCGGTGCCGAGCAGGATGAACCCGGAGAGCCAGTCCAGCGGCCAGAGAAAAACGAGGATGGCGAGCGGTAGCGACGCCGCCAGCGCGACGGCCGGCAGATAGCGGGCGTAGTAGGCCTCGAGAGCCTCGATACCGTCGGTCAGGGTGTTCGCGAGCTCGCCGCTGCGCTCGCCGCCGAGGCGCACGGGCCCGAGCGCCCGCAGCCGCTCGTAGAAGGCGTCGCGCAGGTGCCGCTTCACCCCGAGGGCGCCCTCGGCGGCGGCCTGCTCCGCGGCCCAGGCGAGCCCAGCGCGCAGGGGGAAGAGGGCGAGCATCGCCCAGAGCCAGGGCGCGACCTCCACGATGCCGGCGCCGGAGAAGAGCACGGCATCCACCACTCCGGCGAGAAACCAGGCCTGGGCGATGAGCAGCAAACCCCCGGCCAGCCCGAGACCCACTGCAAGCGAGAGCCAGCGGCCAGCCCAGACCCGCTGCGCCTTGAGCCAGCTGGTGATGGTCACGCGGGACTCCGGCCGTGGGTTTCGGCTGGCGGCAGGCCCCTCCTTGGGCCATGGTTGGGGATCGGGTTCCTATCCGAACTGCGTCAGACCTGGCCCTCGTCGGCCGGGTCGCCCAGGCACTGCTCGGATTCGTACCACATCACGTTGATAATGCCAAAGGCGACCGCGAGGAGGACGCCGAGGATCCAGGAGAAGTACCACATGCTTCGGGTCTCCGCAGTGGGTCGCTGATCAA
This sequence comes from Chromatiaceae bacterium, assembly GCA_025458165.1. GTDB lineage: Bacteria > Pseudomonadota > Gammaproteobacteria > Chromatiales > Chromatiaceae > JALOTB01. The sequence goes on from JALOTB010000099.1 coordinate 13,222, forward strand.
TTCGCACGCCCGGCCGCCCGGACAGCCCGGCGCGCCGCCCTCGCCGTCAGTACGCCAGGTGCTCCTGCTGCGTGATCTCCGCCACCGTCACCCGGCGCCACATCTTGCGGTAGGTCCAGGTGGTGTAGGCGAGGATGATGGGCACGAAGATCACCGCCGCCCAGAACATCACGGTGAGGGTGCGGTGGCTGGAGACCGCATCCCAGGCGATCAGGCTGGAGCCCGGATCGGTGCTGGAAGGCATGATGAACGGGAACATCGCGCCCCCCGCAGTCAGGATGATCCCGGTCACGCCCAGGCCGCTGAGGATCAGCCCGAGACCGGGGCGGTTGACCATCGAGAGCAGGATGGCGAGCCCCAGCCCGGCGAAGCCGAGGATCGGGAAGGCCAGGCTCCAAGGGTAGGCCTGGTAGTTCGCCAGCCAGGCCCCGGCCTCGCGGACGACCTCCTTGGTGAGCGGATTGGGCGTGGCGTCAAGCGGCGGCATGGCCACCACCCGGTAACCCTCGATCCCCAGCACCAGCCAGACCCCGGCCAGGGCGAAACCGAGGATGGTGGCGAGCCCCGTCCATTTGGCCCAAACCTTGGCGCGTGCGGCGATCGGCTCCTCGGTGCGCAGTTGCAGCCAGATCGCGCCATGCAGCGTCAGCATCCCCAGGCTCACCAGACCGGCGAGCAGGGCGAAGGGGTTGAGCAGTCCAAAGAAGCTCCCCGTGTAGAAGGGCCGCAGCAGGGGGTCGAGGTGGAAGGGCACGCCCTGGAGCAGGTTGCCAAACGCGATGCCGAAGACCAGCGCGGGCACCGCGCCGCCGACGAACAGTCCCCAGTCCCAGGCGTTTCGCCAGCGCGCGTCCTCGATCTTGCTGCGGTAGTCAAACCCCACGGGGCGGAAGAAGAGCGCGAACAGCGCCAAAAGCATGGCGAAGTAGAACCCCGAGAAAGCGCTCGCGTAGACCAGGGGCCAGGCCGCGAAGATGGCGCCGCCGGCGGTGATCAGCCAGACCTGGTTGCCGTCCCAGTGGGGCCCCACGGTGTTGATGATGACACGCCGCTCAGCGTCGTTCTTGCCGAGGAAGGGCAGCAGGGTCCCGACCCCCATGTCCATGCCGTCGGTGACCGCAAAGCCGATGAAGAGTACCCCGACCAGCACCCACCAGATGAGCTTCAGGATTTCATAGTCGATGATCATCTTTGGTCTCCTCGCCGGGCACTCAGCCCCCGGTCTCGCGCTGCTGTAGGGCCGTCGCCGCGCCCGGTCCAGCACCGGCACGGTTCGCCTCGCGCTCGTGGTGATAGCGCCCGGTGTGCAGCGAGCTCGGTCCCTGACGGGAGAACTTGAACATCAGGAACATCTCGATGATGAACAGGACCGTGTAGAAGAGCACGAAGCCGGTGAGGCTGATCGCCAGGTCGGACACGGTGAGGCTGGAGACCGCGATGCTCGTCGGCAGCACCTCCCCGATGGCCCAGGGCTGACGGCCGAACTCCGCGACGAACCAGCCGGTCTCGGCGGCGAGCCAGGGGACGGGGATACTGAGCAGGAACAGCCGCAGCAGCCAGCGCTTCTCCTGCACCACGCGCCGGGCGTTGTAGTAGAAGCCGAGCACGATCAGGAAGAGCATCCAGAAGCCGGCAGCCACCATGACGCGGAAGCTCCAGAAGAGCGGCGCGACCTCAGGGATGCTGTCCTTGACGGCGAGGCGGATCTGCTCCTCGGTCGCCTGTGCCGGATCATCGGTGTAGCGCTTGAGCAGCAGCCCGTAGCCGAGATTGCGTTTGTGCTCCTCGAACGCCGCTCGAATCTCGGGGGTGTCCTCCCCGTTGCGCAGGCGCGCGAGGTACTCGGAGGCGATCAGGCCCGAGCGGATGCGCACCTCGTGCTCCGCCATCAGGTCCTTGAGGCCGGTCACCTCCTGGTCGACCGAACGGGTGGCAATGAGCCCCATCAACCAGGGGATATGAATGGCCCCGTGGGTGGCCTCGTCCTCGTTACTGGGAAAACCGATGACGGTGAACGAGGCAGGGGGAGGCTCCGTCTCCCAGGCCCCCTCAATGGCGGCGAGCTTGGTGCGCTGCACGTCCCCCATCTCGTAGCCCGACTCGTCCCCCAGCAGGATCACAGAAAGGATCGAGGCCAGCCCGAACCCGATCGCCACCGAAAAGGAGCGCTTGGCGAAGGCCAGGTCGCGGCCTTTGAGCAGGTACCAGGAGCTGATGCCCAGCACGAACATCGAGGCCGTCACATAGCCGGCTGCCACCGTATGCACGAATTTCACCTGAGCGACCGGGTTCATCACCACCTCCCAGAAGCTCATCATCTCCATACGCATGGTCTCGTAGCTGAACTCCGCGCCGACCGGGTTCTGCATCCAGCCGTTGGCAATCAGGATCCAAAGGGCGGAGAGGTTCGATCCCAGCGCGGTGAGGAAGGTCACCGTGAGATGCTGCACCTTGGTCAGCCGATCCCAGCCGAGGAAGAAGAGTCCGATGAAGGTCGACTCCAAAAAGAAGGCCATGAGGCCCTCAATGGCGAGCGGTGCCCCGAAGACGTCCCCGACATAATGGCTGTAATACGCCCAGTTGGTGCCGAATTGGAACTCCATGGTGAGCCCAGTGGTCACCCCGAGGGCGAAGTTGATGCCGAACAGCTTGCCCCAGAACTTGGTCATGTCCTTATAGATCTCGCGACCGGTCATGACATAGACCGATTCCATGATCACGAGCATCCAAGACAGACCCAGGGTCAACGGCACAAAGAGAAAGTGATACATCGCGGTGGCGGCAAACTGCCATCGCGAGAGCTCGACCATCGTGGTGTCGAACATGGGCTTAATCCCCTCTCGTAGTGGGCGCTGGGATGTCGGGCCCCGCACACGATGGCCGCGTTGGGGCAATCGGGGTGAGCCGCTCACGATGGTAGAGGTAGCGTGGGCAAGCGACTATGACATTCCGCAATACCCCTCAGCCGAGTGAGGGCCTCGCCCGCCCCGGCTGCGATGTCTGCCCTGGGGTGCAGCGCCCGCGCCCAACCTCCGTACCAAGGGGGACCGCGCGAGGACTCATGCCACCGCCAGCGCGACGTACCCGCCGGGAGCAGGCGAATGCGCGGTTTCAGGTGCACCGAATAGCCCGTCGGGTAACACGTGCCCCTACTTCGTCGGCTGAACCCTCCACAGCGGCCGTTGCCGCACCGCAGGCGGATGCCTCTTCCGGGCCGTGATGCGTCCCCCTGGCTCCGAACCGCCGTGACCGCTATCAGCGTGAACCCGCCAGCACGGTGCAGATGCCGGGGTCCGGTTTTGGCCGGGACCTGCCGCAACCGGTCGGCCAAGTCGCGGTGTGAGAGAAGCCTGAAGTGGCGCGCTAGGGACGGCGGGCCGACCGTGCGCGTTGATCGGCATGCCTGCGTGAACGACGGCGACGGACCGACCGACTCGGCCGTCAGTCAGCGAACCGGGGCGGCAGTACCGGCGCTCACCGATCCGCTGGTAGCGGAATCGCCGAGAGCGGCAGAAACATCGGTGTTGGCTCCGGGCGATCGAGCAACGCGCCCTCAACCACGGTGAGCGGCTCGAAGCCGTAACGGAGGTAAAACCCCCGCGCCTCGGGCTTCGCGTCCACGACCACCCCCACGCAGCCGATTTCCGCGGCGGTGCGGCGGGCGAGGCGCAAGGCGTAGCGCAACAGCGCCCGCCCAATCCCGCGGCCCCGGCCGGACACCGAGACCGCCAACCGCGCCACCCGCAACACCGGTAGGGGATAACGTGGGAGTCGCCCGCGGCGCGCCTCGGGGAGTGCCTCGATCGCGATCTCGGACGCCGCGACGGTGACGAAGCCGAGGATGTCGCCGCCCTCGACCGCGACGTAGGTTACGCCGAGGTGGTGGCGAAACTGGTTCTGGCCGGCAAAGCGGTGGAAGTAGCGGTCGAGATCCGGGTTGCCGCTGGCGAACCGGCTGCGCTCATCGCTCGGCTCCAACACCCGGATCTGAAGGCTCATGCGGTGGCGTCACCCGGGGGCTCCAACTCCTCGGCGAAGAGCTCACGCAGGGCCGGATTCGGTTCCTCCCCCTTCGCCAACCGTTCGAGCAGGCGCTCGCCGGACTCCGCGGTGACCACGAGCCGCGGCGGTATCAGCGCGTCCTCGGGCAGCTCGTTGAGGGCCTGCAGGTGATGGAGGAGGGCCTGTTCGATGACAAACCCTTTCTTCAAGCCCCGAGCACGAACGTAGCGTTCCAGCCGCTCGCGGGTTTCGGGCGAGATATGGGCGGAGATCTGAGTCGCGTGCACTGGCGTGGTCGTCGTGTCTACAAAACGGTAGACAAAGTTTAGCACGTCAAGGTCAGGCGCCGGGTTTCGGCAGCCGGCCGGGCGTTTGGCAGCTGCATGGGCTACGGTCCCGCCGAGCCGATACGAGTGTGCTTGGGACCGACAGCGGACACTCCGCTGCGCCGCCGGGATGTCGGGTTCGGACGCAAAGCGGTCACCGACCAACGCGAGGAGGGCATGGACAGTACCGCAGGAAGCGGACACCGACCCACGGTGGCGGTCGGGGCCGAGGGGGCGGACATGATCCAAAGCCAAGATCCAGGGTCACCCAGTTGACCGTAACGCGGCGCGGGAGGTGGAGGCCACGCCAATGCCGGGCGTTATCAGCCCGGCGCTGAAGACGGCTGGAGCACGATCTCCAACGGACACCCAGAGAGGACCCGACCGCTGGCGACGCAACTCAAGCACGATCCGAGGGGTGCCGTGCTTGAGGCGGCGATTCTGTGCCTGACTACTCAGCCAACCCACCGTGTCTGGTCCGGACTAGGACAAGCCGCGCCTTGGGTTGATGTGAACAGGCATGCCGCTTTCCTCCCGATCTCGTCCGACCGACGACCTGTTCCCCCGCTGTGGCTTCCCGCGCAGAAGCGAACATTCGCCTGACAAGGTCAACCGGGACGGGCCGGCGGGTCTCGGACGGCGCCCCGATTGCGACGCCAACCACTAGACCCTATACTGATCTGCATGACATTGTCGTGCAGATAAGAGGTATCTCCAATGGCCGCGAATGCTCTAGTACAGGCCCGCATCGACAGCGAAGTCAAGGAAGAGGCCACTGCCGTCCTAGCCGCCATGGGACTGACACTCTCCGATGCGGTCCGCCTGATGCTGACACGGGTCGCTCGGGAGCACGCACTGCCCTTCGATCCACTGATTCCCAATCGAAAGACTGTCGAAGCTATGAAGGAGGCGCGTCGGGGTCAACTGCAATCCTTCGACTCTGTGGACGATCTGATGGCTGATCTCAATGCGGAGGATTGAGCGGACGACGCGTTTCAAGCGCGACTACAAACGGGAACAGAAAGGGCTGCATCGGATAACGCTACAAGCCGACCTCCGATGGGTGCTGACTGCCCTGGCTAACGATCAAGTCTTGCCGCATCGCTATCGGGACCATGCACTGACGGGCGACTGGAGCGATCACCGCGACTGCCATATCAAGCCAGATTTGATCCTGATCTACCGAAAGCCGGACGCGGAGACCTTGCAGCTCGTGCGGCTCGGTTCCCACGCCGAACTAGGCCTGTGAGCGGACTCAGCCGGGTAACTCCAAGAGTACTCTTACAGCGAGCCTCGCACGCGCCTCAGTTCTCCTCATCAGCGTCTTCGCGCTGGTCGATAAGGTACGATCTCGTGATCCGCCTGACCGCTTTAAATGCGTCAATATCGACCTCTTCCGACAAGAAAAACCTGAGCACGGATTTGCCTTGGAACCGGCAGGTTTGCGCGACTCCCAGCAGCAATAGGTATTGCGGCACAGCCTTCTTGAAAAACGTCCCCGAGATTTTCCTCTGAACCGCAAGGTGCCGGATGGCATTTTCAGCCGTGTTATTGTGCCAAGGGATTCCATCCGATTCGAGGAAAACAAAGAGACTATCTCTGTAGCGCGCGAAGCGCTTTTGGTATTTGGCGACGACCTCGCAGCTACTTAGCGACACGTCGATATTCACTCGGTAAAACCGCTCAACAAGCGTCATGAATTTGCTCAGGTGCCTTTTCTTTAGTCCGTATCTCTGTTCTGCAGCAAAAATGGGAACCAGCAAATTCCTCACCTGAGTGACGAACGCCTCATATTCATGATCGTATGGATTATTCCAAAGGTCGTTATTGAGATCCCGGATGAGGTGAACCAGGCATTTCTGCTGCCTACACCGAGCGCTATCGTAGCCCCCATAGAAATCCGAGATGAGCACACCCGTATAGTCACCCAGGAACTCATGCACTATCGCCGCTTCTCTTGTTTCTGTCATTCGGAAGACGGCGCGCTTGCCATCAGTGAACACCCAGACGTAATGATCAACTCCTTGAACATTTATGATCGTCTCGTCAGCGTGGATGAACGGGCTCTGCAATAGACGTTGAATGGATAGCTTCTCGCTCTCGGCATAGTAATCGGCAAAATGTTTCATAAAGTTGACCAGAGTCGCCTCACTCACGGTCTCGTTAAAGAGGTTCTCCATTTCCTGGACTATGATGCGATACGGAAGGCGGAGCACTATCCTTTCGTAGATTGCCCAGGCCTGAAAAGCATGTCCAAAGAACTGGCCCCCAAGTTCTCTGATTTCCGGCGGAGGATAATGCTTGCGACACTTCGGGCAGTAGGTTTTCGGTCCAACGTAGTTTGTTATTGTCTTTCGACATCCCCTTCTCGTAAAGCGAAGATCAGTAATAAAGTGTGCGGCCACCTCCGCCGACGGAAGAAGAACGTCTTCCTGATGTTTTGGGCAGGTCCACTGCGGTTCCACTTGCACGACAGCGTCAGCGCGGGACGGCTGGATTCTTGCGTAGGCTAAATGACCCTTCGGCGCTCCTGTCTGCTTTTCGTCGCCCCTGGCGCGGTGCTCCCTCGAGCGTATGCTAATTCGTCCTTTTTCGTAGTGCGCATGAGCAGACCTAATGATGCTACCAAACTGTTCATGAATTTCGGCGCCATGCTCTGTGGCGTACTGTTTTGCTCTGTCAGCGAACTCAATATCGCGATCCGCGCTAGCGTTTGCGATGATTCTTGAGACTTCCTCGGTCAATAACCAAAGTGCCTCACAATCTTCGCGGTTGTAAGTAATCAACATATTCTGCCATCGGTCCTCTCCTGTCTCTTCCCAATGATGTCGCCACACAAGGCTTCGGAGACCAGACGCCTCGGGATCGGTCCACGACGCGCCGAGGAATCTCCCCAACTCTTTGAGATTATTCGATTTACTCGGAAAGTATAATCTCCCATAGATGGCCCCACTTAGATTGACCAAGCGAGTCTTTAGGTTCCCAAGATCGACCCGGTATCTTTTCGCCAGATTGTCTATTGCTCGTGGCTCGTAGCTCCCATAGTGATAAATCGGAGCTTCCGGATGCGCCCTGATCTTCTCCAGAGCGCAGGTCCAGATCTGCTCTTCGTCTGTCGGGGCGTTGGCCCAAAAAGAGTGGTAGCAACGGGTCCCGTGATCGATGATTAAAAGGCCGATCAAGTATTGAAAGCCTTCGTCGGGCACCCCTTCGAAATCAAGAAATATTTCTACGTCGCGCCTGTTAAGCACTGGAAGTTCTTGAACGTATATTTTTTGCGTCCTGAGTGCGAGCGCTTGCAACTCAACTTTGAAGAGTGGCGCAACCTTCCCGCGGCGCTTGGATTTGCGCCTGGGCTTGAAGGCATAAGAGAGTTGTGTGACGGTAAAGATTCCTTTCTTATGGTATTTATGGATATTCTTTGGCGTGATCCTGTCCAACAGGCTTAGGTCATCAGCTTCTTCTGCCTGATCTAGACAGCTCTTACGAAATTGGCAAATTGAACAATGTCTGTTTAGAATTACTGGAGGAGGAGATGGCGCGTCACTTGCCCATTCTCTCAGTACATTGATGACCGGCGGCAGGACACGGTGTGCAGATACCATGTCTATTTTGTGAGCGCACCCACTCGCGTCGACGATTGTGGCAGCCGTGGGTAGCCGATCTTGCAACTGGCCGAGCACATATCCAACGAACAATGCTTCAAGCTTCTGCTCTTTCGAGACATGGTACGTGCCGACAACGTTCGTCGACTCGTAACGGTGAGTACCGAGGGATGGACCACTCTGTACTTTCTTGAGTAAGTCGCATGTAGCTGCCAAATCTTTCACGCTGAGTTGAACGCTCAGAAGAAGATCTTCGCCTCTTAAGAAGTTCGTGGCGTTACCAGTAGTCGCAGCAGGGTGTGTTCGCTTGATACGATCTAAGTATTCGCATCGGTTGCGGCGGGCTTTCTTTTCGAGCAAAGACACGTATTCATGGGTTATAGCCTGACCTTCCCGAGAAAGGAGTAGGAACGCTTTCCGATGACATTGGGAGTATGCAACAACAACTTCAGCAGAAATTGTCTTCATATATTTCCTGTGACCCTGGAAGCAGTCAGGCCGGGCAGGGGTAGTCGCGCGCTGTTGGGTCCGTAACCCATCAGAACCCATGCCATTACCTATATCTCGGCTTCGCCGGGCTTCCCGGCGACGCAAGTGCCTGAGCAACGGCAGCGAGGAGTGGTGCAAGCAGCCTCGCAACGGGCTGATCTAGCGAAACTGGCCGATCCTGGGGGTAATGGTCGGCAGGAGGGCGAAGAAAGGGTCGCTGAACGCGTTTGATGCAGATCGCGAAGGGAGCAGGGACTGCTTCGCCAAGTCGGCCTAGCTGCCGGGCTAGAGCCAAGCGTCGGCTTTGTGTTTGTATGCGGACAGTCGGGGGGCACCGCAGAGCGGCAACTCTGGGTCGGGACCTGCTGTCAGGTGATGCCCTCCGACGGATGGCAATTCGCGTGGAGGCGGCCTCAAAGCAGACCAGTGCGGCGTCCGCTTTCCGGATACTCTCCCGGCTCGTTGCTGCCGCGGCCGGGGACCGCTATGCGCGT
>JALOTB010000100.1 GCA_025458165.1 Chromatiaceae bacterium
GGTCAAGCCGATCGAATGGCGTCTGCTGACCAACCGCTGCGCCGAGACCTTGGAGGCCGGCGCCGAGTTGATCGACTGGTACCGGGCGCGCTGGGAGATTGAGCTGCTCTTCTTGGTGCTTAAAGAGGGCTGCCGCGTCGAGGCGCTGCAACTCGCCACGATGGAGCGCATCGAGCGCGCCCTGGCGCTGTTTCTGGTGGTCGCCTGGCGCATCGCTCGGCTGATGCGCCTGGGGCGCACGGTACCCGATCTGGACGCCACTCTCCTGCTCGAACCCGAAGAGTGGCAGGCGGCCTACATCCTGGCCAAGCAACCCCTGCCCAAACAGCCCCCGCGCCTCAACGCGGTGCTGCGCCTGATCGCCCGTCTCGGCGGCTTCCTCGGGCGCAAGGGCGACGGCGAGCCCGGCGTGAAGACCATCTGGCTGGGTCTTCAACGCGTCATGGACTTCGCCGCCGGGATCAAGTTCGCCAGAGAGGCTCATGGGCTATGAGATGTGTGTAATGGGATGGGTTGAAAGGGGCGGGACAGGCCGCAACGGGCCGTCGCACCGGCGCGGAGATCGAGGGGCAGGACGGGCAAGGTGAACGATGATGGCCGGGGCCCACCGAAGGGCCGGCCGGTCCCGCAAGGGCGATTGGCGCCCCTGGGGCATTAAAGGCTGGGCGAAGCGACGGCGGCGCCCCTCCATCGGGGGCCCCGGCCGTCAGATCCTCTGCGCGGACGATTGCGTCCCAGTGCCGGAAGATCTTGATGCGATCCCCAGCTACACGCCGGGCGAGGCGACTCGGATACTCTGAAGAATTCGGTTGCGCGCCCACCACGGGAATTCTGGCACTGAGGCGACCGATGCGCGCGCCAGTCTACGGCGGGGGGCTCTGCGTTGGGCGGGCGACGGCGGCCATTTCGATGGGGCCATTCGAACTGCTTTTGGGGCTCCCGCGGGCGGGAGGCTTCTCCACCGGCGCTAGTGCGTGCGCATCCGACAACCCGGCCCCGGCGCGGCATTCCCAGAGTCATGAGACGCCCCTGCCCGCTCAAAGGACGACTTTGCACAACCGTCCTGCCGGGTTTCCGCCAACCCGGCCCTCTCGCCGCGGGGAGAGGCCAAGGAGCGCCAGCAGCGTATTGTCACGGTAAGCGCTTGTGAATGATGCGAAGCGGAAGCCCTGTTTTTCGTTTCGCGTGGCGAGACATGCCAGGGAAGGCATTCTTTGGGGTCCCCAAAGGCCGCGGGCGGCCTGCTCCCTGAAGGGGCGTTGTTGATTTCGCTCAAGGCGGCCGGCCGCGAATCGGTATTCCCATCGGGACGGGGCACCGATCGCCCGGCTCGGGCTGGGGGCGAGGCCGCGCGGGCCGAGACCAGAGGAGGAACAGGGTTGACGCAATCGGAGGGATGGGGGACGGCTTCGGGTGGGGCGGCGACGCCGCCGCGGATGGGCAGGGATTACGGGTCGCCCCTGCGGGTGGTGCTGATCGTCGGGGCTTTGGTCTTCGTGGCCGAGCTCCTGGTCATGGCCGTCCTGTTCCCGCACCCGGCGGTGGAGGCGACCCTGGGCCGGGCGCTGCTCGACTCGGCGATCCTGTTCGTCCTTGTCTCGCCGGCCATCTACCTGCTCCTGTTTCGGCCGCTCGGGCTCAGCCTCGCCGCCTGGCAGCGCGCGGAGGCCGATCTGCGCCTGGAGCGCGACCAGCTCAAGGGGATATTGGACGCGATGCCCGATGGGGTCTGCGTGACCTCTGCGGCGCAGCGGATCGAATACGGCAATCCGGTGCTCGTTGGTACCTTCGGCCCCATCGAAGGCAAGTCGTGCCGGGAGTACTTCCGCTGCACCGTCGACACCTGCCCGAGCCCCGCGGGGCAACCGATCGGCCACGGTTGCCGGCTGTGGTCGGTGTCCCAAACCGGCCGGGTCTACGAGGTGTTTACGACGCCGGTGCGCGCCGCGGACGGTGCGCTCGCCCGGTTGGAGATCCTGCGCGACGTGACCGAACAGCGGGCCGCCCAGGCGGCCCTCGCGGAGAGCGAGCATCGCTACCGCAGCCTGATGGAGGAGGCGTCGGATGCGATCGCGCTCCTCGACCGCGAGCGGCGCATCGTCGATCTCAACCCCGAGGCCTGCCGCGTCCTCGGCTACGCGCGCCACGAGCTCCTCGGGCAGGTGGTGACCGATCTGGTTTCTGAGGACGACCTGGCGCGTGACCCGCCACGCTCCCCGCGCCTCGTGGCGGGCGAGCATCTCCTGGTCCAGCGGCGCATCAGGCGCCGCGACGGGAGCCTGCTGCCGGTCGAAGTCAACATCAAGCGCCTGGCGGACGGGCGCTTCCTGGCGATCGCCCGCGACCTCAGCGAGCGCTATCGGGCGGAGGCTGCGGTGCGCACCGCGCGGGACTTCTACTTCAAGCTGCTCGACGAGTTTCCGATCCCGGTTTGGCGCTGTCGGACCGATGGCCGCTACGAGGGCTTCAACAAGGCGTGGCTTGACTTCACCGGCCAGACCCTGCGGCAAGCGCTCGACGGCGGGCTCGCCCAGCACGTGCATCCCGACGACCGGGGGTTGGTCCTGACTGCCTACCGCCGAGCCTTCCGCGACCTATCCGCCTTCCAGGTGGAGTACCGCCTGCGGTATCGCAGCGGCGATTACCGCTGGGTGGTGGACTCGGGGCGCCCGTACACCGACCTCGACAAGCGGTTCGACCAACGCCTGAGTGGGTTCATCGGCTGCTGCTACGACGTCACCGCCCGTAACCGGGCGCTCGCCGATCTGGCCGCCTCGGAGCAGCGGCTGCGCGCCCTCTCGTCGCACCTGCAGCGCGCCCGGGAGGAGGAGCGGGCGGCGGTCTCCCGCGAGATCCACGACGAGCTCGGACAGGTGCTCACCGCACTGAAGTACGACCTTGCCACCCTCGACTGGGACACGGACGACGCCGCCACACGCGCCGAGCGGATCGGGGCGATGGATGCCTCCCTCGACCAGGCGATCAAGACGGTCCAGCGCCTGTGCTCAGAGCTCCGCCCTGGCATCCTCGACGATCTCGGGCTCGAGGCGGCCATCGAGTGGCTGATCGGTCAGTTCCAGCGGCGCGCCAAAGTGACCTGCGAGCTGCGGGTGGAGCCGGAGGAGATCGAGGTCGACGGCGAGCGGGCGACAGCGATCTTCCGCATCGTGCAGGAGGCCCTCACCAACGTCGCGCGGCACGCCCGGGCGACCCGGGTGGGGGTGAATCTGGAGGCCGAGGACGCGGGCATGCTGCTGACGGTCTGGGACGACGGTGTGGGGCTGCCGCCGGGCCGGGCCGATGCCCTCGACGCCTTCGGCCTGATGGGTATCCGCGAGCGTGCCCGCGACCTCGGCGGGCGGGCCGAGATCGGGGATCGCCCCGGCGGCGGCACGCGCCTTCGCGTGCACATCCCTTGGCAGGAGGCGCTATGATCCGCGTGCTGGTGGTCGACGATCACCCGGTTGTGCGTCAGGGCATCCAGCAGATCCTGGCAACGACCCCGGACATCGTCGTGGCGGGCGAGGCGGGCAGCAGCGCCGAGACCTTCGAGAAGGTGCGCCACGAGACGTTCGACCTGGTTCTGCTCGACATCTCCATGCCCGGTGTGTCCGGGATCGAGGTGTTGCGGCAACTCCGCCTGCGGACGCCCGAGCTCCCGGTGCTGATCCTGAGCATCCACTCCGAGGAGGAGTACGCAGTGCGCGTCCTGCGCACCGGGGCCGCGGGGTTCCTGTCCAAGGCGAGTGTGCCCGAGGAGCTGGTCACCGCCATCCGCCGGGTGGCCGCCGGGCGCAAGTACGTCACCGCCTCGGTCGCCGAGCGCCTGGCCGAGCGGGTGGGGGGCGCGCTCCCGTCGACCGGCCACGAGCTCCTCTCGGAGCGCGAGCACGAGGTCCTGTGCCTGATCGCCTCGGGTCGCAGCGTCAAGCAGATCGGCGAGGCGCTCTGCCTCAGCATCAAGACGGTGAGCACCTACCGCGCCCGCATCCTGCAGAAGATGGAGATGGCGAGCAACGCCGAGCTCACCCGCTACGCCCTCAAGCACGGGCTCATCGAGTAGCGCCCGGTCGACCCCCGTCCGGGCAGCACGCGTCTGCAATCGGACGCGAAGCCCCGCAGACAAGGCAAAGACCGGGGAGCGGCACGCCCATTGGCGTTGCCCAAGCAAGCCCGGCCGGACCGCAGGCATCATCGCCGCGGAACCTGTGATGGACGGCGCATGACTGCATTACTGCTCCCTTGGGGACCCCCCCCGAGAGCCAGCGCTTCCCCCCTGGGCGCTCCTCCCCTCGCCGACAGCCTGTAGGACGCTGACCGACAGCCGGACCTCCGGTTCGGACGACCGTCGAATCAGCGACTTCCCGGCATCTTCCGCGACCGCTCCTGCCTAGACTCCCCTTGCACCGCACAGCCTGGGAGCTGGGCGTTCAACTCGGAGTGACGTCATGGACAAGCGGGCGTATCTGCTGGACCAACTGCAGTCGAAGATCAACGATTTCAAGAAAGATTCAGAGAAGCACAAGACGCTGTATCGCCAGTTGCGCTATACCGTATTCGTCTTAACGTCGATCTCAACGGTGCTCGCTGGTTTGGCGATCAAGCTTCCGGAATTCAGCTCGATTATCAGCATGGCTATTGTTTTTGTCTCGGCCGCAGTCGGTGTTCTTACGTCGATTGAGGGCATCAGAAAGCCGGCCGAGCTCTGGATTCATGAGCGCACGACGTATTACGCACTACAGGACCTTAAACGCGAAGTGGAGTTCAAGCTTGGGGAAGACAGCTCGCCTGAGGTGACCGAGAAATACTTCTTCAGAACGCAAGAGCTCCTGGGCGCATCGGGAGAAAAATGGAACCGTCATATCGCAGGTGTCCAGCAGGACCATAAAATCCCACCCGGCGGCCTAGAGGTGCAAGCCGCAAACGGCGCGGGCCAGAGTTAGAGAAACGCTTTCACAGCAATTCAGCAATTGCGGCAGCACACAGAGCCGTCCTTTCCGGGCGCCTAAGCGGCTGAAAATGCAGGAGACGGGAAGCCGCGCTTTCCGGACTCCATGCTGATTGTTGCCAGGGACGGGAAATAATCAGCATCTCGTTAAGGAGGAGGGTGATCGTCGGCCAGTATGGCCGACAAAACAGGGTCTCCCCTGGCGCCGCCCGGCGCCATCGGCACCTCCAGCAGGGCGCGTCGGGCACGCCGTGCCAATTGGCCGAGCGGCGCCCAGATCTACTGCGGATGCCGCCATTTGAGCCGGATCAGCAGGGTACCGCCGCGCTTGAGCGGCGTCGCCACAAAGCCCTTTTTGGCAATGTTCACGGCCAACCCGGTGTCCGTGCCCACCGCCTACTCACCAATCGAGGCCAAATTCAACAGGTGGACCTCCCTGGCCGAGTGCTTGGTCCCGGTCATGGGGTAGCTCCCGCGTCTCGCCGAGGGCGCCTGCAGCCAAGCCCAGCAGTCGGCGAGCGAACAGGGTTCCTCCGCTTCATCCTCTGTACCGCAAGCCGGGCGCTCGCGCTCCTCGCCGACAGCCTGTAGGACGCTGACCGACAGCCGGACTTCTGGTCCGGATGACAGGCGAATCAGCGCTTTACCGGCATCTTCCGCGATCGCCCCCGCCTAGACTCCGCTCCAACACCCCCAGACCCAAGGGCCAGGGGGCGTTGGCGTCCCGACCCTAGAGGAGAGAGGAGGAGCTTTTCCATGAACAGTCCGGCTGGATCGGCCTATCACAGGCTCGCGCCCAGCGTGCTGGCCCTCGCACTCAGCGGTTTCGTGGCGGTCGCCACGGGTGACACCACTGATGCGCCCATCACGACTGGGGACTTTGGATGGCAGTTGACCCAAGCCAGGGTGCTGTCCCACGGCGTGACCACCCGGGTGCCCGTCGGCACCCTCACCGAGGACTACCTGGTCGAGGCGGTAGCGACCGCCACCACGGACGGGACACCGGTCCCCCAAGGCCGGTTCGAGATCTCGGTCTCCGCCTTCCAGCCGGCCCGGGACATGCCGGGCCAGAAGGCGGGGGTCTGGTACGTGCGCGCCAACTGGGCGGTGATGGACGAGCAGGCGAGCGAGGAGGAGCAGGCCGCGCGCCATAGCCCCTCGATCGTCCGTGGCAGCCTGTCGGCCGAGCTTCCCTTCAACCCCGCCAACACGGCCGGGACCATGGACGCGGCGGTGCGGCTGCCGATGTCCCCCGACGGCGGGCGCTGGAGTCGAGGCGACGGCACCTTTACCGGGAGCCAGGTGTTCGAGGGCGAGATACAGATTCGGGCCCAGCTCCTTCCCGATGTCCTGCCGACCGAGGAGGCGCAGCCATGAGAGCCCTGACCGCAACACCCGAGCCTCGCTGGGCGTGGACCTCGCTCCCCGCCTTCGTCGCGTCCCTGTTCATCGCGCTCCTCGCCGGGCTGTCGCTCGCCCCGGCCTGGGGCGACCTGCCCGGCCGTAATGTCCCCGCAGGCACGGCGCCCGAGCCGGGCGCTCAGCAGCAGGAGCTGCCCAACATCACCTTCCCGGCCCCCTACAACATCTTCGAGTTCGTGGTCACCTGCATGGCTTGCCACGGCGGTGTGATCGACCAGCACGCCGGTCACGGCAGCAACTGGGCGGGCAGCAACCACGCGAGCGCCACCCGCGACCCGATCTTCCGCGCCAACCAGGTGCTGGTGAACAGCACCCTGAAGAATTCCGGCGCGGGCGACGGCGGAGGGAACTGGTGCTTCCGCTGCCACAGCCCCAACACCTGGCTCTCGGGACGCGCCGAGCCCACCCTGGGCAGCTCCGCCGACGGCAGCGACCTGATCCACAGCATCGTACTCTCCACCGACGACGAGGGGGTGTCCTGCGAGATGTGCCACCGCGCCATCGGTGGCGTGACCTTCCAGCGCCCCGACCTCAATCCCATCGGCCCGGTGTGGAACCTGATGTCGGGCCTCTTCGATTGGCCGCATCAGGGCTCGTCCCGTTCCGAGGGTCCCACCGAGGGCAACCCTTACGGCAACGGCACCATCCAGTACCACGACGGCATGTCCTACGGCGCCAAGTACGGCGGCATCGTCGAGCTGTCCTTCAGCGACTACCCGCTGACCTTCACGGGCAGCACCGACAACTACACCGGCCAGACCTACGGCATCTACCCCTGGTGGTACACGGGTCCGATCCAGCCCCCACCGCCCGGTCTGCCGGCCACCAACGACCTCGGCGACGTGATCGAGTACACCTACGACGGGTCGATCACCTACCAGACCGAGGTCGCGGTGACCGCCGACGCCTGGTGGGGCGCCGTCTCCCCCGAGCATGGCACCCGCAAGAGCGACTTCGTGATGTCGCCCGAGCTGTGCGGCTCCTGCCACGAGGTGACCGTCTCGGTCCTCAATCACGGGATGCCCGAGCAGCGCACCTATACCGAGTGGAAGTACAGCAGCTTCGGCCGCGAGTTCGACCCCGTGTCCGGGGATCCGAACCCGAGCTACCGCCGCTGCCAGGACTGCCACATGCCGACCATGAAGCATGAGTTCGCGGACGACGCCCCGGTGTCCCTGAACCCCGACCCCACGGTCTCCGGCTGGTACCCCTACTCCAAGGACCGCAACATCGGCGGCGGCACCGCCTTCCACAAGTTCAACGGCGGCAACCGCAACCTCCCGGAGATGATGAAGATCCTCTACCCCGAGATCGACCTGGAGGTGATCGGGGCCTCGACCGGGCACGACCCGCGCATCTTCCCCGGCATGCTCTCGGACCGCGGGCCCATGTTTGACCGCGCCCGGCGCAACACCGAGATCGCCCTGCGCGACGCGGTGAGCGTCGCGATCACCCAGGGCCCGACCCTCAACGCGGCCAACCGCTGGGAGGTCAAGGTCCGGGTGACCAACCACGGCGGGCACAAGCTGCCCTCTGGCTTCCCCGAGGGCCATCGCATGTGGGTGGGTCTCACGGTGAAGGACGCGGGCGGCGCGACGGTCTACGAGTCGGGTCACTACGACGACGCCACCGCCCGTCTCTACTCCGACGCCAGCATGGCTGACCTCACCCGGGCCCTGACCCCGTCGATCGATGCCAGCGCCAACGCGGTCATGATCTACGAGAAGGCGACCTGCAACGACACGGACGACGATGGCGCCTGCGATACCACCGATCCGAGCCTGTTGAACAACAAGACCCTGTTCGACAACCGGATCCCGCCGGCGGGCTTCAGCGCGGCCGACTACAGCGCCAATGGGGCCAAGTTCTGGACCTACGACCCCACGACCCTGGTGCCGGCCGAGGACATGACCCGCTACCCGGACGGGCAGAATTGGGACGAGATCACCTATACCTTCGACGCGGATCCAGGGGCCCCCCTGACCGCCCGCGCCGAGGTCTACTACCAGTCCCACACCCGGGAGTACATGGACTTCCTGAATCAGTCCCTCGCCGCCCTGCCGGCCGCGGACCAGGGTCCACGCCCCCAGGGCCCGCCCAACATCCTCGACCCCAACTATCCGCTCACACCGACCTACTTGAGCGACTCCCTGGAGCAGACCACCGGCGTCGAGCTCGCGACCCTGACCGACCTCGATGGCGCCCCCCTGCTGGACAACTGGGGCGGCATCGCCTACGCGGGCTGGCTCCTGACCGGCAAGGGTGCGCCCTACTCCATCGGCGCCGCCGACACCGCGGTGGTCTCGCCGCCCGCTGATGCCCCGACCGTCAGCGTGGCCCAGGGGGTGGACCCGATCACCGGCCTCACCGACCCCGTGGTCCAGATCATCGGTTGGACGCCGGTGGATGGGGCGGATGGCTACCTGGTGCGGATCCGCTACGGGGCCGATCCTGCGACCTCCGACTGGGACAAGCTCGCGGTCGTCCACGCCCCGACGGTCGAGCTGCGCAACGAGGCGCTCAACGTCGCCAAGACCTACGTCTACACGGTCCAGGCGTACAACGCCGCGGGCTATGGGCCTGAGTCCGCAGAGACCATTGCCCAGACCCCGATCGATCTGCCCCTGCCGCCCATCAACACCAAGGTGGTCAGTGTCACGGACACCACCGCCACCCTGGCCTGGTATGACCAGGCGGACAACGAGGACGGATTCATCATCGAGTGGCAGCCCGTGCCCCTGGACGTGAACGCCATCCTCCCGGAGTGGACCTTCCGCGCCATGATCGACAGCATCACCGCGGGCGGGGCCTTTGGCGGCAACAACTGGACCGACACCGGCCTGGAGCCGGGGCGGACCTACAACTACCGGGTGAAGGCCTTCAACGCCGACGGGACCTCGGTGCCCGACCTGCCGGTGGCCGCGACCACCCTGGGTCTGCCCCCGGCCCCCAGCAATCTGGTGGCCACGGCCATCAGCGGGCAGCAGGTGGACCTCACCTGGCAGGACAACGCCGGCGCGGAGACTGGGTTCCGTCTGGAGCGGGCCACCGACGCCGTCTTCGGCGCGGGTTACACCATCATCAGTCTGCCGGCCAACACCACGGCCTACAGCGATCTCACGGTGAGCCCGAGCACGACCTACTACTACCGGGTGAGCGCGTTCAACGTCTATGGCTTCTCCGCGCCTTCCAACACGGTGTCGGTGACGACCCAGGACCAGCCGCCGTTGGCGCCCAGCAACCTGGTGGCGACGGCCTCCGACCCGAGCCCGAACCCGCCGACGGTGACCCTGACCTGGACCGACAACGCCACCACGGAGACCGGCTTCACCATCGAACGGGCGACGGACGCGGCATTCACGGTGGGACTGGCGACCTTCACGACCGCGGCCGACACGACGAGCCTCCTCGACACCACGGTGGAGCCCAAGGTCACCTACTACTACCGCGTGCGGGCATTCAACGCGGCGGGTGCCTCCCTCTGGTCGAACACGGCCTCGGTGGTGACCCCGGGCGAGGTCCCAGAGTCCCCGGCTGACTTGGTCGTCACCAAGGTGAGCAAGAACAGCGTGGACCTGGCCTGGCTGGATAAATCGACCAACGAGCTCGGCTTCTACCTGGAGCGGAGCACCGACGGAGGGGTGACCTGGACGCGGATCGCGACCCTGCCGGCCAACACCCGCAAGTACAAGGACAAGGGGCTGACGACCAGGTCCAGCTACTGGTACCGGGTGCAGGCCTACAACGCCGACGGCGTCTCGGGCTACTCCAACACGGTGCTCGCCCGGACCAGGTAGGCCCTGGGAGACGGGGAGGGCCGTCCGGCCCTCCCCCCTCCAGTGAACCGAGTGAAACCGATCATGAAGCCAAGCCAGAGCCCCCTGCGTTATCTCGATTCGAGCGCCTTCCCATCGGCCGTCCACGTCCCTGGGTGCCCCACTGAGAGCCCCACCGGGCCGCGCACGGCAGGAGAGCAAGCATGAAAGACCTGACAAGACGTGAGTTCCTGGGTGGAGCGGTGGCGGTGGGGGCGGCGCTCGCGGCCTCCCGCGTCCTCTCGCTCGATCTACTCCGGCCGGTCCTCGACCCTCTAGGGGCCTACCCCTACCGGGGCTGGGAGGACCTCTACCGCGAGCAATGGACCTATGACTCCTTCGGTCGCAGCACCCACGGGATCAACTGCACCGGGTCCTGCACCTGGAAGGGCTACGTGAGGAACGGCATCCTCTTCAAGGAGGAGCAGTACTCGGACTATCCGGAGATCAACAACCCCCGGGATCCGAGCTACGATCCGAGCCTGCCCGCACTGCCGACCTACAACCCGCGGGGCTGCCAGAAGGGCGCTCACTACAAGGAGTACATCTACGGACCTCAGCGCCTGAAGTACCCCCTGATCCGCGCCGGCGAGCGGGGCGAGGGGAAGTGGACCCGGGTCACCTGGGAGGAGGCCTTCGCCTACATCGCCAACAAGGTCGCCGCGGCCGTCACCGACGAGCTCAATGGCGGCCCCGACACGGTGACCTTCTACTCCGCCATCCCTGCCAAGCACCACCTCACCCTGGCCGGCGGCTTCCGGCTGGCGAACCTGATCGGCGGCGTGGTGTGCAGCTTCTACGACTGGTACTGCGACCTGCCCCCCGGGGAGCCCATGACCTGGGGCGTGCAAACCGACTCCTGCGAGGCCGCGGACTGGTTCAACTCCAAGTACCTGCTCCTCTGGGGCTCGAACCTGCTGGAGACGCGCATCCCCGACGCCCACGTGGTGACCGAGGCCCGCATGAACGGGACCAAGGTCGTCGCCATCTTCCCCGAGTACAACCCGGTCTCCATCCACGCCGACACTTATGTGCCGGTCAAACCGGGCACCGACGCCGCCTTGGCCCTGGGGATGGCCCGCATCATCATCGACTCCGGGCTCTACGACGCGGGCTACATCAAGCAGTTCACCGACTTGCCGTTCCTGGTCCTGGCGGATAGCGGCAAGTTCCTGCGCGAGAGCGACATGGTGGCGGGGGGCAGCCCCGATAAGCTCTATGTCTGGGACAACACCACCAACGGGGCGGTGCTCGCACCCGGTACCCTGGGGACCGGTGACCCGGTGGACGGCGGCCTCAACCTCGGCGCCATCGACCCGCGTCTGGAGCTGCGGAGCAACACCCGGGTGAGGACCCTTGGCGGCAACCGGGTGGTGGTGACGGTCTTCACCCGGCTACGCGAGCGACTGGCCGACGCCCAGTACACGGTGTCTGGGGTGGCGGCCACCACCGGGCTCGACCCGGCGCTGATCGAGGAGATGGCCACCGATCTCGCCACCATCAAGCCGGCGCGCATCATCGAAGGGGCCGGGACCAATCGGCAACGTGGGCATCCCCGGCGGCGGCTTCGACCACTATGTGGGCCAGGAGAAGCTGTGGGCCGAGGCGGGCTTCTTGCGCCTCTCCTTCCCCCTGGGCCGGCCCAAGCAGCGCTTCCAGAACACCACCATCTGGACCTATGTCCACGCCGGGGTTACCTCCGACACCGACCATCTGTGGCCGCGCCCCATCGATGACTACATCGCCGACAGCGTGGCCAACGGGTGGATGCCGCTGTGGCCCAAGGACACCCTGACCACCGGCCGCTCGCCCCGGGTCCTGTTCGTCTGGGGTGCCAATTATCTCAACCAGGCCAAGGGCTTCCTCGACGTCTACCAGACCCTCTGGCCCAAGCTCGATCTCATCGTCGACCTCAACTTCCGCATGGACACCACCGCCCTGTACGCGGACGTGGTGCTCCCGGCGACGAGCTGGTTCGAGATGTGGAACCTCAACACCACGGACCTGCACTCCTACATCATCCCCTTCACGCCGGTCATTCCGCCCCAGTTCGGCAGCCGGAGCGATTGGCAGATCTGGCAGGGGCTCGCCGATGCCCTCGCGAACACCGGCGTGGTCTTCCAGGACAGCCTGCCGGATGGCACCACCATCACCAGGGACTACGCCACCCTGGGAACGGACTTCCGCACGCTGAACACCGACGGCCAGGACCTCTCGGACGACAAGGACGCCTGCCAGTTCCTGCTCGACAGCTCGGTGGAGACCAACGGACTCACCATGGACGGGATCGCCGAGCAGCCCGCGCGCCTGCTCGAGACCAGCGAGGAGTGGACCAGCGACCTGCTGCCCAACCAGGCCTATTACGGCTTCCAGCGGATGACCGAGCACCTCAAGCCACTGCACACCCTCACCGGGCGCCAGCAGTTCTACATCGACCACGACTGGTACCTGAGCGACTTCCGCGAGGAGTTGCCGGTCTACAAGCCGCCGGTGGACGCCGACCTCTACCCACTGCGCTGGATCACCCCGCACGGGCGCTGGAGCATCCACTCCACCTACCGGGACCTCAAGTTCCAGCTTCGCATGCAGCGGGGGCGGCCCATCGTCTACCTGAGCCCCTCCGAGGCCCAGGCCCGCGGACTCCTGGACAACGACCCCGTCGAGGTCCTCAACGACCACGGCAGCCTGGTGGCGCATCTCTGCGTCTCCCCACGGCTGCCCGCCGGGATGGCGCTGATGTACCACGGCTGGGAGTCCTACATGCTGAAGAACAACCTGGACGACACGTCCGGGTTCAAGAACGGCTGGCAGGGGCCCTGCACCATCCGCATCAAGCCCACTCAGCTCGTCGGCGGCTACGCGCAGCTCAAGTTCCGGCTCAACTACTGGGGCCCCACCGGGAACCAGAAGGACACCCGGGTCCAGGTCGTCAAGTACGCGGGGACCCTTCCATAACCCGGCGAGTCCCGATGACCCTTGGGATTCCCAGAGGAGGCAAGCTTCATGGCTAAGATCACCGGACAGGTCCAGATGCTGTTCGACCTGAACAAGTGTCTCGGGTGTCAGACCTGTACCAGCGCATGCAAGACCGCCTGGACCGACAAGGACCAGGGCCAGGAGTACATGTACTGGAACAACGTCGAGACCGTACCGGGCAGGGGCTACCCCAAGGGGTGGCAGACGATGGGCGGGGGTTTCAAGGCGTGCACCAACCAGGTGGACCTCTCCGCCCCCCTGCCCTCCATCAACCGCGACTATGGCGCGCCCTGGGAGTACAACTACGACGAGGTGCTCACAACCGAGGGCGGCGACGCCACGGTCGGGATGCTGGTGCCGGCCCCGCGCCCCGACGCCCCCAACGACTACTCCAGCAACTGGGACGAGGACGTGGGGGCCGGGGCCCACCCGGACGCCTACTACTTCTACCTGCCGCGGATCTGCAACCACTGCAGCAAGCCGGCCTGTGTGGCGGCCTGCCCGCGCAAGGCCGTGTACAAACGCGAGGAGGACGGCATCGTCCTCATCGACCAGGACCGCTGCCGGGGCTACCGCTACTGCATCAAGGGCTGTCCGTACAAGAAGATCTACTGGAACCCGATCGTCAAGAAGTCCCAGAAGTGCATCTTCTGCTACCCGCGGTTGGAGAACGAGGACCCGGAGAACCCCCTGGCGAAGAACTTCTGCGTCACCCAGTGCGTGGGGCGCATCCGTTGGGTCGCCTACGCGGAGGACACGACCAGCAACCTGTACAAGCTGGTGAACGTCTGGCGGGTCGGTCTGAGGCTGCACCCGGAGTTCGGCACCGAGCCCAACACCTTCTACATCCCGCCGCTCAGCCCGCGGGTGACCAACGGGACCGCCCCGCGGATCCCGACCGACCTGCTGGCCGAGATGTTCGGCGACAACTGCTCCCAGACCTTCGAGCAGCGTAAGGCTCGGGTCGAGGAGGTCTTCGCCATCCTGGAGCAGGAGCGGGCCAAGGTCGCGGCGGGTGGGACCTCGGAGCTGGTGGACATCCTCACGTCCTACTCCGAGTCGGACCGTATCCAGCTCTAGGCACCAGCGGAGGCCAATATGAGCACCAGCGTTTTGCACCTTAAAGCGGGTCTTCGGCGCCTGCCCATTGCATTGGTCGCGGCGACCCTGATCGGGCTCCTCCCGGCAACGGCCGCGGTGGCCGCCACCATCCAGGCACCCCTAAAGACGGCGACCGACGGATTGGACCCCAACGCCACGGTGTGGAGCACGGTCCCGCAGTACTCCATCGCGCTCGATACCGTCATCAGCACGGCGGGGGTGCCGCAGATCCTGCCCAAGGCCAAATGGAAATACGTCCTGGTGAAGGCCTACCAGGACGGCACCGACATCTACTTCCGCTACCAGTGGCCAGACCCGGTGCCGGACATGGACGTGTCGGACACAGGGCTCTTCGCCGACGGCTTCGCCATGGAGATCCCCTATGGCCTGAACGCGAGCATTGCCATGGGCAATCAGTTCGAGCCGGTCAACATCCTGTTCTGGCGGGCCGACCTCGCCAACCCCCAGAACATCGTCGCCGGCGGGGCCGGCACGGTGCAGACCAGCCCGGACTCGGACGACGCTGACATGGATCCGGCCACCCAGCCCCCGGTGCCGCTGAGCGTCCACTCCCAGTCCTGGGTCAACGGGCGCTGGACCATCGTGATCAAGCGGCCCCTGAGCGGTGACATTTCAACCAACGGGAACCTGGTCGCCCTGGTGCCCAGGTCGATCGATTCGACCAAGGGGAACTACCGGATCACCTTTGGTCAATGGGACGGCGGCAATCACGAGCGCGACGGGGTCAAGCTGGTCACGGGGTCCTGGCAGACGCTCTACCTCCCGTAACCGGCGTCCTAAGGACAGGCTAAACACGGAAGGTGCCCGTGCGAGGCAGGGATGCCCCACCGTTTTCAAGCGCCCAAGCGCTTGGAAATGAAGCGAAGGGGACACCGCGTCATTCGCTTCGCATCAAGGAAGATGCCAGGGAAGGCAGTCTTCGAGGTCCCCTGGAGGCCCCGTGGCGCACGCAGCGCCCCGGGGCCTGGAATGGGTTCGCCCCAACGAGCCATGGGGTGCGACCCCTGAGCCGCTGGCCACCCTCAACAACCCCCGACGCGCGTCGGGTGGGAGAAATCGATGACTCAGCTCGCATTGTCCCTGTCCGAAGAAACGATCGCCAGTGCGCGCGGTAGCCTGTACTGGCTGCTGTCGCTGGCCTTCAAGTACCCGGTGGCGGCGATCTTCGACGCCTACCAGCGCGGCGCCTTCTTTGACGACCTTCACGATCGGTTAGCGGAGGCGCCGCACCTGGAGGATGCGGCGGTCACCTTGGGCGACTCGGAGGAGGCGATGCGCGCCTATCTCGACGGGCTGACCCTCAAGGATTTGCAGGTCGCCTACACACAGATCTTCGATGTCGGCGCCCCCCAGCCGCCCTGTCCGCCCTACGAGGGCATCCATCGCCCCGGCATGGAGCGGACGGTGGTCCTGCTCCAGATCAGCGAGCTCTACAAGCACTTCGGTCTGGCGATGAGCGAGGAGGAAGGCAAGCGCGAGCTGCCCGATCACCTCTCGGCCGAGCTGCAGTTCATGAATTTCTTGACCTTCAAGGAGGCCCAGGCCCGCGAGGAGGGGACCGCCGAGCTGCTCCACGGCTATCGCCTGGCGCAAAGGGACTTCCTCGAGCGGCGCTTGCACCAGTGGCTCCCCGCCTTCACCACCAAGCTGGCGCAGGTGGCGGCGAACCCCTTCTACGCCGGGGTCGCCGGGCTCACCCTCGATCTGGTGCGGTGCGATCTCGATTGGGTCAGTGCCGAGCTTGCGGCCGAGCAGCCCTGTGAGTCCGAGACCTGAGTCGACTGACGTGCTCGGTGAGGGCGGGGCAGGCGGGTCGCCGGGTGCGTCGGCCGCCGCCCCTGTCCAACTGATCGACGGGCAGGGGCGGGCGATCACCGACCTGCGCATCTCGGTCACCGACCGCTGCAACCTGCGCTGTGTCTACTGCCTGCCGGCGCGCGGCGCCCGGTTCCTCGCACCCGGACGTTTGCTGAGCTTCGGGGAGATTGCACGCCTGGCGGCCGTGGCGGTCGGTCTCGGGATCCGCAAGCTGCGTCTGACCGGGGGCGAGCCGCTGGTGCGGGCGGACCTCGACCGGTTGGTGGCCCGACTCTGCGCCATCCCCGGGGTGGCGGACGTCCCCCTCACCACCAACGGAGTCCTGCTTGCGGGACAGGCCGAGGCCCTCTACGCCGCCGGGGCGCGGCGGCTGAACATCAGCCTGGATGCGGTTGAGGCCGGCGCCTTCCAACGCATGACCCGCGCGCCCGCGCTCCGGGCGGTGCTGGTTGGCATCGCGGCGGCGCGGCGAGCGGGCTTTCGCGACATCAAGCTCAACATGATCCCGATCCGCGGCCAGAACGAGGACCAGATTCTGCCGCTCGCCCGCTGGGCGGTCGACGAGGGGCTGCACCTGCGTTTCATCGAGTACATGCCCTTCGGCGCAAACCCCTGGTCGCCGGAGCAGATGCTCAGCGCCAAGGAGGTGCACCGGCGTCTGGGCGAGGCATTTTCGCTCGGCCCCGGGCGGCGCGCGTCGCCCAGCTCCCCCGCGGTCGATCATCAGGTGCTGGGGACCGGCGCCTACCTCGGGTTCATCCCGAGCATGACCGCGCCCTTTTGCCCCAACTGCTCGCGCTTGCGTCTGACCGCCGACGGGCGCCTGCGCCCCTGCCTCCACGCCGACACCGAGATCGATGTTGCGGCCGCCCTGCGCGCCGGCGCACCGCCCGAGCGGCTGCGTGGCCTGCTGCGCCTGGCCGCCGCCAGCAAGCCGCCGGGGCGCGTCTTAGCGGCCCCGGGCAAACCGCCTCAGCAGCGACGCTTTATGGCCAGCGTGGGGGGGTGATCGGGGGTCCTGTCTCGGGGGTTGTGACGAAACCATGGGAGAGGCGTCGCGCCCCGGCGCACGCCGCACGAGCACACCAACCGCCGGTGCATGGACGCTTGCGCCTCGCCGGGGGCCAACTGTGCCGGGTTGCGACGCGGGGAACGATCTCTAGAGCGTGAAGGTGAAAATGGGCCGCAGCCGCTCCTTGTTCCCATCGCCCTCCGGGAGAGGCTCGGGGTGAGGGAAATCCGGCATTGCCAGTTCCCGTGCGCACAGATCCTGCGTTCGAGCACTGGGAGAGCCAAGCCGGAAGTGCGCAGCCGGTCGTGAGCGAGTGGGGGTCGCGGCAGCGGGCCGGCTAGCCCGCATCAATCACCAGCCGCCTCGCTCTGGGCTCCGGGGCGGGCGAGGAGGCGCGATCAGGGCTGGCGGCCGGCTCCAGTGGGTGCGAGGTGG
>JALOTB010000029.1 GCA_025458165.1 Chromatiaceae bacterium
GACCAGCACGACTGTGGTCGCCACCACCGCGAAGCCGACCTGGCGCGCGCCCCGGTAGGCGGCCACCAGACGCGACTCGCCGAGCGTCTCCATGCGCCGGTGGACGTTCTCGAGCACCACGATCGAGTCG
The DNA here is from genome assembly GCA_025458165.1 of Chromatiaceae bacterium. Taxonomy (GTDB): domain Bacteria; phylum Pseudomonadota; class Gammaproteobacteria; order Chromatiales; family Chromatiaceae; genus JALOTB01. Next base: position 131 of record JALOTB010000029.1, read on the forward strand.
TCGACGACCAGGCCGATGGCGAGCACCAGCGCAAGTAACGTCAGAATATTGACCGAAAAGCCGAGCATCAGGAGCACGCTGAAGGTGGCGATCAGCGACACCGGCACGGTGACCGCCGGGATCAGCATGGCCCGCACGCTCCCCAAGAAGAGGAAGATCACCAGCACCACCAGGCCGATAGCGATGCCGAGCGTCTTGTAGACCTCGGCGATGGCGCCCTTGATGAAGACCGAGGTGTCATAGCTCTGGCGGATCTCCATCCCCTCCGGGAGCGTGGGGTTGAGACGAGCCATCTCGGCCTTGGCGGCGTCGGCCACTGCCACCGTGTTTGCGGTCGACTGCTTGACGATGCCGAGCCCGATCATCGGCACCCCGTTGCCGCGGAAGAAGGTGCGGTCCTCCTCGGTGCCGCGCTCGACGCGGGCGACCTCGCCCAGACGCACCAGATAGCGGTCGCTGCCCCGCGCAATCACCAGGCGGGCAAACTGCTCGGGGGTGGCGAAGGCGCGGTCGACCCGCACGCTGAACTGGCGGTCGCGCGACTCCACGCTCCCCGCCGGCAGCTCCACGTTCTCGGCACGCAGCGCCTCCTCCACGTCGGCGACGGTGAGCCCGCGGGCGGCGAGCGCGTTGCGGTCGATCCACACGCGCATGGCATAGGTCTGGTTGCCGCCGACCTGCACCCGCGCCACCCCATCGAGGACGGAAAAGCGGTCGACCAGGTAGCGGCGGGCGTAGTCACTCAACTCGGGGACCGTGAGGCGGTCGCTCACCAGGTTGAGCCACATGATTACGTCTTCGTTGCTGTCGACCTTGCGGATCTGCGGCGGCTCGGCCTCGTTGGGAAGCTGGTCGAGGATGGCCCCGACCCGGTCGCGGACGTCATTGGCGGCGCCGTCGATGTCGCGCTCGATGGCGAACTCGATGGTAATGGCGGAGCGCCCGTCCTCGCTCACCGAGGCGATGGTGCGTATGCCCTCGACCCCGGCGATGCGGTCCTCGATGAGCTGGGTGATACGGGTCTCGACCACGTTCGCCGCGGCCCCGCGGTAGATGGTCTCGACCGAGACCACCGGGGGGTCGATGTCGGGGTACTCGCGCAGCGGCAGCCGGTCGAAGGCAACCAGCCCGAAGGCGACCAGCAGCAGCGACACGACCGCCGCAAAGACCGGCCGGGTGACGGCGACGTCCGAGAGGATCACCGCGCGGTCTCCGAAAGGGCTTGCAGTCCCTCGGCCCCCTCGCGCTCGACCCGCACGGTCAGGGCCTGGCCTGGCCGCACCTTGTCGTTGCCGTGGGTGACGACCAGCTCGCCGACGGTCAGCCCCGAGACGATCTCGACCTCGCCCTTGCGGCGGGCGCCCACCTCGACCGGGCGCCGCTCGGCGATGCCCTCGGGGGTGGCGACGATCACGTAGTGAGAGGTCCCCTGGTGCAGCAGGGCCGCCTCGGGCACGACCAGGGACTCGCGCGGGTTACGCAGTAGGTCGACCTGCATCAGCAGGCCCGGCTTGAGCGTGCGGTCCGGGTTGGGGATGAGGGCGCGGACCTGGATCGAGCGGGTAACCGGATCGATCCGGCTATCGACGCTGCGCACCGCGCCCGCGAAGACCCGCTCGCCGTAGTCGCGCGAGCGGGCCTCGATGCGCAGCCCTGGGGTGAGGCTGGTGAGGAACAGGCTCGGCACGGCGAAGTCGAGCTTCATCAGGCTGTCGTCGTCGAGCGACGTGATTCGGTCGCCCGGCCGGACCAACGCGCCGGGGCTGATGTTACGCAGCCCGAGCACCCCCGCGAAGGGGGCCTTGATCAGCCGGTCGGCGAGGCGCGACTCGATCCCGAGCAGGGCTGCGCGGGCAGTGTCGAGGTCGCGCCTGCGCTCGTCGAGCAGCGACTCGGAGGCGGAGCGCTGCTCGACCAGGGCGCTCACCCGCCGGTACTGACGCTCGGCCTCATCGATGCGAACCTGCGCCTCTTTGAGCAGGGCGTGCTGCTCGGCGCTGGTCAGCTCGACCAGGAGGTCGCCCTGCTCGACCCGCTGGCCGTCGTCGAAGTGGATCGCCGTGACCGTCTCGGTGACGTTGGCGGTGAGCTCGACCGACTCGTTGGCCCTGAGGGTACCCAGGGCCTCGACCCGATCGACAAAGGGCGCGAGCCGCACCTCGGCGGCAATCACCGCGACCGGCTTAGGCGGCGCGGCGACCAGCGTCGCGGGTGAGGCGAGGAGGAGGCCGAGGAGGAGCGGCGGAGTCGCGCCCATGAGTTGCTTCCAGGTCTGCCAAGTCCAACGGGATACTGCCTGTGACGCCGCCCGGCGAAGGGCGGTTCCTTCCCATCGCGCGGCGCGGTCGCAATCGAAGTACATGGGGTTGATGCGCAGGAAACCGAGTTCCACTCGGACAAACCCCATGATTAAACTGTCGGTCATCGTTATCGGCTATCATTGCGCGCCATGAACCTGCGCGATCTCAAGTACATCCTCGCCGTCGCCGACACCCGCCATTTTGGCCGTGCCGCCGACCGCTGCTTCGTTAGCCAACCCACGCTGAGCGGTCAGATCAAGAAGCTCGAGGACGAGCTCGGCGTGACCATCTTCGAGCGCACCAACCGATCGGTCGAGGTCACACCGATCGGCCAGTCGATCCTGGCCCATGCCCGGCTGCTCCTGGAGCAGGCGGACGCCATCACCCAGGTCGCCACTGCCCACCGCGACCCGCTCGCCGGCCCCCTGCGCGTCGGCGCGATCCCGACGCTGAGCCCCTACCTGATGCCCTTGATCCTAGTGCCGCTCAAGCGCCGCTACCCACAGCTCCGCCTCGTGCTCTCGGAGGAGATCACCGAGGCCCTGATGCGCCGGCTGCACCAGCACGAGCTGGACGCGGTGCTCATCGCCACCCCGGTCGATGATCCCGAGCTCGAGACCCTGCCGCTGTTCGATGAGCCGTTCTGGCTCGCCCACCCGCGCGAGCACGCGCTCAACACCAAGGACGAGATCCGCGCGGAGGATCTGGAGCAGATCGACCTGCTCCTGCTCGCCGAAGGTCATTGCCTGACCCATCAGGTCATGGAGGTCTGCCATCTCACCGAGCGCTCCCAGCAGGGCGAGATGGCCGATCTGCGCGCCGCGAGCCTGGAGACCCTGCTGCAGCTCGTCGGCGCGGGCTTCGGCTGCACCCTGGTCCCGGCCCTGGCGATACGCGGCGGCTGGATGACCGACACCGGGATCATCGTCCGGCGGCTCGACCTACCCGACGCCTACCGGCGCATCTCGCTCGCCTATCGCCGCAGCTTCCCCCGCCGTGCCGCCCTGGAGGGCCTCGCCGGCGTGATCCGCGAGCATCTGCCGAATACCGTCCGCGCGCCGCCGCCTGCCAGCTAGCCAGGCCGAGTTGGCCGCGGGCGGCCGCCGAGGCAATCGCGTCGCTGGCCCCCGACACCGGCCCCCGAGCACGCCGTGAATCATTTTTGCGACATGTTGCCAGCGCGTCTCTTTGATTCAGGTCAATTCTGGAGTCGCGGCGGTAACCTATCTTTTAATCGTCACTTGCGGCGCTCGCCACCACCTGGAGTGATGCGTAAACGCAACACATGACCCGATACGCTGAGGCTGGCCCGCGTTTTGAATGGTCCTGGGCAAGAGCGCACCGGCCACCTCACACCCGGTCGATCAGGAGGCCAACAGCCATGACGATCAGCCAATCACAAGCCATCTGGGAGCTTTGCCGGCAGGGATTCCCGCTCACGGCCGACGAGGCGGCAGAACATTGGGCGAAGGGTGAGACCTTCCAGCCCGACCTCCAAGGCCATAAGGTGCCACGCGAGGTCGAGCACTTGATCGAGCAGTCCAACTGGGAGATCGACGCCCAGCCGCAGACGCCCTGATCCCCCGCTGGGCGAGCCCGCCGCCGCCCGTGGGCTAAGCTGTCAGTATGCAAGGCGGCTATCTTCTGGTCGAGACCCACCCCGCCCACCCCGGCCTGGTCCGCATCCGCACGGCCGAACAGGCCCCTGCGGAGCCGCTCAATGACGACGCCGAAGCCCCCAGGCTTCGCTACGCGGCGCGTTTTGTTGACCTCAGCGCCGCGCAGATGCACGCGCATGAGCTGCTGCGCCGGCACCTGGTCGACGTCGACAGCCGTCTCTACCGCGCCGATGCCATCACCGCCGTGTCCGCGGCAGCGTCGATCGGCCTGACTAACCGCCGCGTCTACCTGGACCCCGAGCTTGCCGCCGACCCCGCGCTCGCCGAGGCCATCGCGCGGCGCCGTACCCGCCGGCAACGGGCGTGGCGGATGTGGGATGCCATCGGGATCGGTGCCCTGTTGTTTCTGCTCGCGCGGCTCCTCCTCGGGCCCTGAGCAAGCGCCCTGCCGGCGCGACGCGCCCGCCGCGCATCGAGCCAGCGCGGGCCCGGATGCTCCACGCTCCGCTTGCTCCGCACGCTTGCTCCGGTTGCTTGTCGCGGTTCTTCGGCCGCGGTTATACTCCAACGCCTTGGATTCATTGCCTAGAGGCGGTTTCCCGTCCGCGCGGAGCCGCCTTTTTGTTTTCTGACGGAGTCGGCGCAGCGATGAGTGAGCCCTTGATGGCCACCTACAAGCGGTTGCCGGTTACCTTCGCCCGCGGCGAAGGGGCCTGGCTGTGGGACACCGAGGGGCGCCGCTATCTCGACGCCCTTAGCGGTATCGCGGTCTGCGGTCTCGGCCACGCCCACCCCGCGGTGCGCGAGGCACTGTGTGACCAGGCCGGTAGCCTGATCCACACCTCCAACATCTACCGCATCGCGGCGCAGGAGGTGCTCGGCGAGACGCTCACCACGCTGGCTGGCATGGACCGCGTGTTCTTTGCCAACTCGGGCGCCGAGGCCAACGAGGCCGCGATCAAGCTCGCCCGGCTCCATGCCCACCGGCGCGGCATCGAGAGTCCCGCGATCCTCGTCATGGAGGCGAGCTTTCACGGGCGCACCCTCGCGACCCTGAGCGCCACCGGCAACCGCAAGGTCCAGGCCGGTTTCGAGCCGCTGGTGCAGGGATTCGTGCGGGTGCCGTATAACGACCTGGCCGCCGTGGAGAGCGCCGCGGCGCTGAGGCCCAACCTAGCCGCCGTGCTGGTGGAGCCGATCCAGGGCGAGGGCGGCATCAACCTCCCCGCCGACGATTACCTGGTGCGCCTGCGCGAGCTCTGCGACCGTCACGGCTGGCTGCTGATGCTCGACGAGATCCAGACCGGCATGGGCCGCACCGGCCGGCTCTTCGCGCATCAGCACGCCGAGATCCGCCCAGACGTGATGACCCTCGCCAAGGGCCTCGGCAACGGCGTACCCATCGGCGCCTGCCTGGCGCGCGGCCCGGCGGCCGAGGTGCTCGGCCCGGGCAGCCACGGCTCCACCTTCGGCGGCAACCCGCTGGCCTGCCGCGCGGCCCAGGCCGTGCTGCGCACCATCGCCGACGAGCACCTCTGCGAGCGTGCCGCAGAGATGGGCGCGTATCTCCAGGCCGGGCTGCGCCGGGCGCTCGCCGGGCTCCCCGAGGTGTGCGAGGTCCGCGGCCGCGGCCTGATGATCGGCATCGAGCTCGATCGCCCTTGCGGCGATCTGGTCGGGTTGGCCCTGGAAGCGGGGCTCCTCATCAACGTTACGGCCGAGCGGGTGATCCGGCTCCTGCCGCCACTGATCCTCGCGCGCGACCAGGCCGACCTGCTGGTCGCGGAGCTGTCGCGGCTGATCCGCGACTTCCTCGGCGGCGCCGAGCGCACCGGAGCGGAGGTTTGAGCATGGCCGAGAGACGACTCCGCCACTTCCTCACCCTACTCGACGTCGCGCCGGCAGAGGCCCGCGCCCTGCTCACGCGGGCGGGGGAGCTCAAGGCGATGGTCCGCAGCGGCACGGTCCACGAGCCGCTCAGGAACCGCACCCTTGCGATGATCTTCGAGAAGTCATCCACCCGCACTCGCGTCTCCTTCGAGGCCGGCATGAGCCAGCTCGGCGGGCACGCCATCTTTCTCTCGCCGCGTGACACCCAGCTCGGCCGCGGCGAGCCGATCGAGGACAGCGCCCGAGTGCTCTCGCGGATGGTCGATGCGGTGATGATCCGCACCTTTGCCCACGAGCAGGTCGAGCGCTTCGCGGCAAACTCACAGGTGCCGGTCATCAACGGTCTGACCGACCGCTTCCACCCCTGCCAGCTCCTAGCCGACATGCAGACCTACTTCGAGCTGCGCGGGGACATCCGCGGCCGCCGGGTGGCCTGGATCGGCGACGGCAACAACATGTGCCACTCGTATATCAACGCCGCGCGGGTCTTCGACTTCGAGCTACGCATCGCCTGTCCCGAGGGCTTTGACCCGGACGCCGATGTGCTCGTGGCGGCCGGTGCGCGCTGCCAGGTTCTCCGCGACCCGCGGACCGCCGCGGCAGGGGCTGACCTGGTCGCGACCGACGTCTGGGCGAGCATGGGCCAGGAAGGCGAGCAGGCCAAGCGCGCCAAGATCTTCGCCCCTTACCAGGTCGACGACGGCCTGATGGCATGCGCCGCCCCCGACGCCCTCTTCTTGCATTGCCTACCGGCCCATCGAGGGGAGGAGGTGGCGGCTTCGGTCATCGACGGCCCCCAGTCCGCCGTGTGGGACGCGGCGGAGAACCGGCTCCACGCCCAGAAGGCGCTGCTCGAGTTTCTCCTCGTCCGTTCGCCGTAATCGGGCGGGAAGAGGGCCCGTTGCCGGTGGGGGCCGAGTGGTTGGCGGTTAGCGGTTAAACGCAGTTTCGGACTTCCTTCCGTTTCACTCGCTTGGGCGACCGAAACTGGCGGGGCGTCCTGCCCCTCACGGGAAACGCTGAATACTTCAGCGTTGACCTAACACGATGCGAGGTCTGAGTGAAACGCGTATACCTACTGGCCCTGCTTGTGGCGCTCCTCTCCGCCGGCCCGGCCCTGGCCGAGACCCGCTATGTCACCGACCAGACGGAGGTCCCGATGCGGACCGGCGAGACTGCGCAGTACCGAATCAAGCGGATGCTGCCGAGCGGTACCCCGGTCGAGGTCTTGGGCTCGAATGCCGGAAGCGGCTATTCTCGGGTGCGTACCGAAGACGGGACCATCGGGTTCGTCCTGACGCGCGACCTCATCACGGAACCGTCGGCACGCGACCGGGTCGCCACGCTCGAGGCCCGCCTGGAGGAGCTGCAGAAGGCCCCCGACCAGCTCGCCGTGCAGCTCACGCGGCTCAAGGGCGAGCACGAGGCACTGCAGGTCGCGCACGCCAGCCTCAGCGCCGATAAGAGCCGCATCGAGCAAGAGCTGGCGACCATCCGCCAGGCCTCGGCGAACGTGCTGCGGATCACCGAAGAACGCACCGAGCTGCGCAAGAGCGTGGCCGATCTCACCCGCCAGGTCGCGGAGCTGGAGCAGGCCAACCGCGACCTGACCAATCAGGCGAATCAGCGCTGGTTCCTGATCGGTGCCGGCGTCGTCGCGGGGGGCATCCTGCTGGGTCTCATCCTGCCCCACCTCCGATTCCGCCGCCGCAAAAGCTCTTGGGGAACCCTCTAGGGGGAAGGGAGCCTGCGCCGGCTAGGCGCGGGTGAGCGACGAGCCCATCCAGAGAGGGAACAGTTGCCGGCGCGCCGCGGCCCGCTCGACGTACCGATGGGGCCTGACTCATCCTCCGCCGCACGGCGATCGACGGAAGCCCCGGAAAATGGCGTCCCCACGGGGATTCGAACCCCGGTTGCCGCCGTGAAAGGGCGGTGTCCTAGGCCTCTAGACGATGGGGACGGGTTATATGGCGACGGAGGGGTCGCGCCGCTGGCGGCCCGTTTCGGCTGGCCGGGGCGGCCAAGGTGATGGTGGAGCCAGGCGGGATCGAACCGCCGACCTCAACACTGCCAGTGTTGCGCTCTCCCAGCTGAGCTATGGCCCCGTGCAAAACAGACGCGGAAGGTTAATCACCGACCCCGTCGCTGTCCAGTCTTTTTTTCCACGCGTGCGACGCAACTTTGCGAACCAAAGGGGGCAACTGCCTCGACCCTTGCCAGTCTAACATTCGGTTTTTTTTAAGTTGCGCCCACGGGGCAAGGCGCGCATTTTAGGCGCCGATCGCCCGAATTGATCCGGAGGTATCTCTCATGAAACGCATCCTGTTGTTCTTGGTGACCAACTTCGCCGTGCTCCTGGTCATCAGCATCGTCTTCAAGTTGCTGGGGTTCGAGGGCCTGCTTCAGGCAAACAACGTCGACCTCAACCTCACCGCCGTCCTGGTCTTCGCCGCCATCGCCGGCTTTGCCGGCTCGCTGATCTCGCTCTTCCTGTCCAAGAGCATGGCCAAGCGCGGGATGGGGGTACAGATCATCCAGCAGCCCTCGACGCCCTTCGAGCGCTGGCTCATAGACACGGTCGCCCGCCAGTCCCAGGCCGCGGGGATCAAGATGCCGGAGGTGGGCATCTTCGACTCGCCCGATCCCAATGCCTTCGCCACTGGCTGGAACCGCAACGATTCCCTGGTGGCGGTGAGCACCGGACTCCTGCAGCACATGTCAAAGGACGAGGTCGAGGCGGTGGTGGGCCACGAGATCAGCCATGTCGCGAACGGCGACATGGTCACGCTGACCCTGATCCAGGGCGTGGTGAACACCTTCGTGGTCTTCCTCTCCACGGTGATCGGACACCTCGTCGATCGCGTGGTATTCAAGACCGAGGAGGGCCACGGACCCGCGTACTTCGTGGTCTCGATTATCTCGCAGATCCTACTCTCGATCCTGGCGACCATGATCGTGATGGCCTTCTCGCGCTACCGCGAGTTCCGCGCCGACGCCGGCGGGGCGGGGCTTACGAGCAAGCGGAAGATGGCTGACGCCCTGCGGGCGCTGCAAAGGGCGCACGAGCCGAAAGACCTGCCCTCGGGCGAATTCGCGGCCTTCGGCATCAGCGGCGGCGTCGGCGCCGGCCTGAAGCGCCTCTTCATGAGCCACCCGCCCCTCGAGGAGCGGATCGCCGCGCTGGAAGGGGCCAGCTAAGCCCCTCGGTGTCCTGAGCAAGGCGGCCGCCCCACAAGGGGCGGCCGCCTGCGTTCGAGACGGGTAGACCCCAGCTATCCGTTGCCTGTGAGGCAAAGGTCTTTTCTCGACCCGCTCGTTTGTTTCGCGGATCGACGGCACCAGCTCTGTCTGAACAACGCTGCCGACCGCACCGTCCGATCGCGACACCCTGATGCTGCGTAACACCGAGTCGTCCTACGGCCTCATCGCCATCACGCTTCACTGGCTGATGGCGATCGCGGTGGTAGGACTGTTCGCGCTGGGCCTATGGATGGTGGAGCTCAGCTATTACGATCCCTGGTACCAACGCGCGCCGAAGGTCCACAAAGGGGCCGGCATCCTGCTCCTTCTGACCCTGGTGCTGCGGCTCGTATGGCGGCTCGGTAATCCTCGGCCGCGACCCCTGCCGAGCCACTCGCGGCTCGCGGTGCGCACCGCGAGCCTGACACATGCCCTGCTCTACGTCCTGCTGTTCGCCGTGATGCTCAGTGGCTACCTGATCTCGACCGCCGACGGCCGGTCGATCGACGTCTTCGGGTTGTTCCAGGTCCCCGCGACCCTGACCGGCCTGCCCAACCAGGCCGACGTCGCGGGGGACATCCACCTCGCCTTCGCGATCACCACGCTCGTACTATCCGGCGCGCACGCGCTCGCCGCCCTTAAGCACCATTGGATCGACCGCGACCGCACCCTGCTGCGGATGCTCGGCCGCGGCTGATGCCCCGCCCTGCGCGAACCACTGACCAAGGAGCCCAGCCATGATCAAACCCATCCTCGCCGCGACCCTCGCCACCGCACTCCTGCTACCCGGCCTCGCGACCGCCGTCGAGAAATACGTGATCGACACCGAGGGCGCCCATGCCTTCGTCCAGTTCCGTGTCAAGCACCTCGGCTATAGCTGGCTGTACGGCCGGTTCAACGAGTTCAGCGGGACCTTCACCTACGATGAGGACGACCCAAGCAGCTCGCGGGTCGAGGTCCTGATCAACACCGCGAGCATCGACTCCAACCACGCCGAGCGCGACAAGCACCTGCGCAACGAGGACTTCCTGGATGTGAAAACCTACCCGGAGGCGCGCTTCAAGAGCACCTCGTACAAGGAGACCGGGATCAACAAGGCCGTCTTGACCGGCGATCTCACACTCCGCGGGATCACTCGCCCGATCACCATCCAGGTCCAGAAGATCGGCAACGGTCCCGACCCCTGGGGCGGCTACCGCCGTGGCTTCGAGGGCACCACGACGATCGCACTCAGGGACTTCGGCATCGACTTCAACCTCGGACCCGCCGCGCGCGATGTGGAGCTGACCCTGTCGGTCGAGGGCATTCGCCAGTGACGGAGGGGATCATGGGTACACGCACCGTCTTGCGCCACATCCCTGCTGCCGCAGTCTCCGAAGGGGCTGGAGTCCTGGTGCACCGCTCACTCGGTACACCGGGCCTGCGACACCTGGATCCCTTCCTGATGCTCGACCACTTCGCGAGTGCCAACCCGGACGACTACATCGCCGGCTTCCCGGATCATCCGCACCGCGGATTCGTGACCCTGACCTACATGCTCGACGGGCACATGGAGCACCGCGACAGCATGGGCAACCGCGGGGATCTCCGCGCCGGCGGCATCCAGTGGATGAAGGCGGCCAGCGGGGTGATCCACTCCGAGATGCCGCGCCAGGTCGACGGGCTGATGCGGGGCTTCCAGCTCTGGATCAACCTGCCGTCGGCGCAGAAGATGACCGACCCGGCGTATCTTGAGGTCCCAGCCGCGGGCATCCCGGAGCTGACGGAGGGCGATGCCCAGGTACGCGTCATCAGCGGCACACTGGGCCAGGTCCGCGGGCCGATCGACGACCCGCACACCGAGCTCCTGTACCTCGACGTCCGGGTGAACGCGGGCGGCTGGGCGCGCTTGCCGGTCCCCTCCGGACACGCCGGCTTTCTTTACGCGTTCGAGGGGCGGCTTGAGGTCGCGGGCGATCGGGTCGAGACCCACCAGCTCGCCCTGCTCGGCGAGGGTGACGCGATCGAAGCCGCGGCACCCGGCGGGCCGGCGCGATTCATCCTGGTCGCGGGCCGTCCGCTCGGCGAGCCGGTGGTACAGCATGGACCCTTCGTGATGAGCACGCGCGAGGAGATCGAGCAGGCCATGCGCGACTATCGCGAGGGCCGGCTGGTGCGCACCGCCGCGCGGGTGACGGGGTCCCCGGCTTAGTCCCTGATCTCGATCCCGCGGCCCTTGAGGTGCGCCTTCACGGCGGCGATCGGCACCTCCTGGCGGTGGAAGATCCCCGCCGCGAGGGCGGCCTCGACCCCAGTGGCCTCGAAGACCTCCGAGAAGTGCTCGACACGCCCCGCGCCGCTGGAAGCGATCACCGGGATGCCGACCGCGGCGCGCACCGCGCCGATCAGCTCCAGGTCGAAGCCCGCGCCGCTGCCGTCGCGGTCGATGGAGTTGAGCAGGATCTCGCCAGCGCCCATCGCCTCGCAGACGCGGGCGAGCTCGACGGCGTCGACGTCGCGCCCCTCGCGCCCGCCCTTCACCGTGCACTGGAACCAGCAGTAGTCCTCGCCAGTCGGCCCAGGGATCTGGGTCGCGACCGTGTGGTGCGGCGTGTCCCCGGGTGAGCGCACGTAGACCCGCCTGGGATCAATGGAGATGACCACCGCCTGGTTGCCATAGACGTGCGCGATCTGCTCGATCGAGCTCGCACCAGTACGCCCGCCGAGCGCGAGATACTCCTCGACCGCGTGCACGGCGTCGCTGCCGATCGAGATCTTGTCGGCCCCGGAGCGGAAGTATTCCGCGGCCACGTCGAGCGCCGAGTAGTACTGCCCGTCGGCGTCGGTGAAGGCGCGGATGCCCCCGCCGATGGTGAGCGGGACGAAGACGTTCTCCGAGGTGCGTCGCAGCACCTCCAGCATCGGCTGGTCGGCGAGCGGGAAGTCGCGGAAGGCGGTGATGTTGAGGAAGGTGATCTCGTCGGCCCCCTCTTCGTAGTAGCGACGCGCGAGGTCGACAGGCTTGCCGAGGTTGCGCACCTCGCCGCGCTCGCGCACGTCGTATTGATCCCCTTTGGTCACCACCAGGTCGCCCTGGTCGTTGGTGCGCACGTCGAGGCACGCGATGATGCGCTTGGCCAGCCGCGTCTCAGCGCCCCGCCCCACGTCGACCCCGGCCGCGCCGGACGCCTCACCAGCCAGGAAGCGCTCCAGGAGCGCGAGCCCGGCCGCCCCGCTCTTCTCCGGGTGGAACTGCACCGCAGCGACGGCGCCCTTCTGCACCGCACTCACGAACTCGGAGCCGTAGTCGGTGAGCGCCAACACCCAGTCCGCGTTGGCCGGCTCGCGCAGGGCGCAGTAGGAGTGCACGAAGTAGAGCTTCTCGCCCGCATAGCCGGCGAGCAGCGACGAGCCTCGGGCGGCGCGCAGACCGTTCCAGCCCATATGCGGCACCGAGAGCGGGCCCGGCTCGAAGCGGCGAATCAACCCTGGGATCAGCCCCAGTCCCTCGACCCCGGGGGACTCCTCGCTGCCCTCGTAGAGCGTCTGCAGCCCCAGGCAGATCCCGAGATAGGGGCGCCCCTCGCCGAGGTAGCGGCGCAGCGGCTCGACATAGCCGAGCTGGTGCAGCCGCTGCATGGTCGAGCCGAAGCTCCCAACTCCGGGGAAGATCAGCCGCTCGGCCCTGAGGATGTCCTCCGGGCGCTCGATCTCCCTGAGCTCGAACCCGAGCTTGCGGATGGCGTTGCGCAGGCTGCGCACGTTGCCGGCGCCGTAGTCGAGGAACGAGATCATGTGGTTACCCCAGTCTTGTCACGCGAAGCGTCGGGTCGAGTCGGTGCAGACCCGCAGCCAGTCGGTCGCCTCGGGTCAGAAACGAGCCCCAGGTGCCCAGCGGCTAGGACAGACGCCGGCGGATGTCTTCCAAGAGCCCCTCGGCCGCCGCCTCGACCAGGTCGAACACCTGTTCGAAGCCGCTCGGCCCGCCGTAATACGGGTCGGGCACCTCGCGGGTGCGCAGATGGGGCGCAAAGTCCATCAGGAGCATCAGCTTGCGATCCAGGCCGCGCGGACAGATAGCGGAGAGGTGATGGTAGTTGTCCTGATCCATCGCCAGGACATAGTCGAAGGTCTCGAAGTCTTCGGGGGCGACCCGGCGCGCCCGCAGTCCGCTCAAGTCGATCCCACGGCGCACGGCCGTCTCCTGGGCACGGCGGTCCGGCGGGTAACCGACGTGATAGCCATGGGTCCCGGCGGAATCGATCTCGATCAAGTGGCCCAATCCCTCGCGCTCCAGGAGCTTGCGGAAGACCCCCTCGGCGGTCGGGGACCGGCAGATGTTACCCATGCACACAAAGAGCACTCTCACACGCGCTCCGTCGGTCATCGCACGACTACTCATATCGTTCAACGCAATGGTGTCCATGATACCAGCGGTGGCCGGCGGCGACCCGCGGCACGAGCGGCTAAGGACCGCGCGGGCTGAGGGTCTCGTGCTCGATGCGCAGGTCGAGGCGTTGGCGGGTCTCGTCCCGCGGTGCGCGCGTAGCCCCGGGGAGCGGCGGCACGGAGCCGGGCGGGGTGAACCGCTCGCGCCGCTCGGCCTCCCGGACCGCCCGCTGCTGGCCCTGCTGGATCTGGCGCAGATCGAGGTCCTGGCGGCGCTCGATCTGCCCCAGATCCCGCGACGCGCTGGGAGACAAGGGCTCGCGCCGCTCGCGGTACGTGCTTTGCTCGCGCTCCAGTTGCAACCAGCCCCGCGCCTCCCGGCGCGCCTGGGCAGCGGCGCCCTCCGCCCCTTGGAGCGACAGGGGCCAGACCAGAGAAAGCGCTGCCAGGGAGGCCCCGGCGAGCCGCCCCCCGAGGGCTGCACGCACCGCGCTGGTGCGCCGAGGCGGCCGGGGCCTAAAGGCAGTGCGCGCAAATCGGATCATCACGCGAGCCCAGGTTTTCCGTCCCAGCCAGAAGTGATTGTTGAATAGACATTTTTTCTGCAATGCGAAGTTGGCACGGGATCTGCGTATCTCGGAGTGAGACGGAAGTCTTCCCTGCCGTTTCCGTTCTCTGACCTCCTCAGTGGTGAATCGCCCCGCTCCGGCGGGGCTCTTTTTTTGCTGGACCCATCCCGGCGCGGGGCAGACTCAGTCCAGGATCTCGGCGGTAAACTCAGGGGGGTTCTGGATGGCCTTCTTGACCGCGCAGAGATCCATCGCCTTGAGAATCCCGGCACGGTACTTCTCTGGGAAACCGTTTGGGAGCCGCAACAGGAAACGCACCCGAGGGTTGAGCGGCTGGCTCGGGTCCCGCTCCCACTCCATGCTGAGACCCAGGCCCTCGGTCGAGAGATCCCGCGACTGGCAGAAGTTGAGCGCGTAGATCCCCGCACAGGCCGCCAGCGAGGCCAGAAACAGGGCGAAGGGCTCGGGCGCCGAGGCATCACCCCCGACCTTGACCGATTGGTCGGTCGCAACCAGAAATGGGCCGATCTGCACATCGACGCGCTTGCCGCCGGGGAACACCAGATCCAGGCGCTCGCTCATCTCGATACCTCCAACAAGGACTGATAGACACGCGGACACACACGAAGCGGCGTGGTCGGCGCCGCACTCGTGCAGCCGCCAGCTTACGGGTTTGCGAGTCCTTGTCGACCATCGGGGCGGTGGCCGCTCACCGTCCTCGCCCGGCCAAGGGACAGCAAGGTCATGCAGTCGGCCGTCGGTGACTCACGGGCCCTAACCGAGAGGGACACCGGTCTGCGGTGCTGCCGTTGAGGGTTGACCCTGGGGACCTTCGTGCTCCTCGTCAGTCTGCTCGGAGCGTGCGCCAACCGGCAGACCTGCTGGCTCACCGCCGGGGATGCGTAACGGGCCTTCCATCCCCGCTCGCAACGGGTGCCGCCCAGTTAAAGAGAGGCGCAGCTCGCTGGCTTAGTCATCATCGCCTACGGTTTCCGCCTTTCCCTTCCGCGCGACCTGGTCAAGCTCGGCGAGCCGCGCGAGCTTCTCGCGGATGCGGATCTCCAGCCCCCGGTCGACCGGCCGGTAGTAGTGGCGGCCGGTGAGACCGTCCGGAAAGTACACTTCCCCCGCCGCATAGCCCTCAGGCTCGTCGTGGGCATAACGGTAGCGCCGGCCGTAGCCCAGCTCACGCATCAGGCGTGTCGGGGCGTTGCGCAGGTGCACGGGGACCTCTAGCGAGCCGGAGCGGCGGGCGTCCTCCTGGGCCGAGCCCCAGGCGGTGTAGACGGCGTTGCTCTTGGCCGCACAGGCGAGATAGACGACGGCCTGGGCGATCGCGAGCTCCCCCTCCGGGCTGCCGAGACGGTCCTGCACATCCCAGGCATCGAGTGCGAGGGCGAGCGCCCGGGGGTCGGCGTTGCCGATGTCCTCGCTCGCCATGCGCACCACCCGGCGCGCGATATAGAGGGGGTCGCAGCCCCCGTCGATCATCCGGGCGAGCCAGTAGAGCGCGGCATCCGGGGACGACCCGCGCACCGACTTGTGCAGGGCCGAGATCTGGTCGTAGAAGATGTCGCCGCCCTTATCGAACCGGCGCAGGTGACCGGTGATCACCTCGGCGACGACCTCGGGCGTGATGCTGTCGCCCTCGGTGAGATCGGCGGCCAGCTCGAGGAGATTCAGCGCCCGGCGGGCGTCGCCGTCCGCCGCCTCGGCGATCTGGCGGCGCTGGGCGGGCACCAGCGCTAGGTGCCGCCGGCCGAGGCCGCGCTCGGGGTCGGCCAGCCCGTGCTCGATCACCTGCTCCAGGTCCTCCGTCCCAAGGGGTCGGAGCACATAGACCCGGGCGCGCGAGAGGAGCGCGTTGTTGAGCTCGAACGACGGGTTCTCGGTGGTCGCGCCGACGAAGACGAAAGTCCCGTCCTCGACGTGGGGCAGCAGCGCGTCCTGCTGGGCCTTGTTGAAGCGGTGGACCTCGTCGATGAAGAGGATGGTCCCGCGGCCCTCGCGCTCGCGCGCCGCGCTCGCATCGGCCACCGCAGCGCGGATCTCCTTGACCCCCGCGAGGACCGCGGAGAGCCGCAGGAACTGGGCATTGGAGCGGTTGGCGAGGAGCCGGGCGAGCGTCGTCTTGCCGCTCCCCGGCGGGCCCCAGAGGATCATCGAGTGCGGCCGGTCGGCCTCGATCGCGCGGCGCAGGGGCTTGTCGGGTCCCAGCAGGTGCCCCTGGCCGACGAAGTCCTCCAGGGCCCGGGGACGCATGCGCTCGGCAAGCGGAACGCCGGAGCGATCGGGCATCCCGCTCACGACCACTCAGAGGGAGGGGCGGTCAGAACTGCAGCAGGTCCCCGCCGACGCCCTTCTCAAGCTTGAAGAGGTCGTCGCTCAGGCGCGGGTTGCGCTTCGTGGCCGTGAAGCTCAGCCGGGTGAGCTGGCCGAAGGCGTCCTCCATCAGCAGGGTGTCGAGCTCCGCGCCGGCGAAGCCGATGCGGATCTTGATGATCTCCCCGCTACCCGCCTTGGGCAGCAGCTCGACCCACTCGCGCTGGTCCCCGGCGTCCCAGGGCTGCACGGTGAAGTGCTTCTCGACCGGATCATCCGAGGCGAGGAGCTGCGCGGGGGTGCCAGCGAGCGCGGTGTCCTGGCTCTGGTGGGAGACCTGATCGAGCTCGATGTCATGCAGCCAGACCCGCTTGCCGTCGGCGACGATGACCTGCTCCATCGGCGCCTGGTACTCCCAGCGAAAGCGCCCCGGGCGCTTGAGATACAGGGTGCCGCTCGCCTCGACCATGCGCCCGCCGTCGGCGGCCAGCGTGATCTGGCGGAACTCGGCGCTCAGGCTGTCGAGACCCTCGAGATAGGTGTCCAGGCGCTCGACCCCGCTCGCCGCAGCCGCCAGCGGGCTTGCGATCGCGAGCGCGATGAGCCCAGCGGCGAGGGTCGTCAGCAGGCGCCGTCCGGCAGCAAGGGTAAGATTCATCAACATCATCATTGAGCCTCAATCAGATCCGTTCAGACGCCCGACCATCATGGCGATACACGCCGCCCCGAACGATGAAAATCGCTCGCGTATCCCCGTGATCGTTCTTGGGCTCATTCCTCCGGGGGAGGCGGCGCCAGCACCTCCCGGTTGCCGTTAGTCTCGGCCGGGCCGACCACGCCGATGCGCTCCATCTCCTCGATCATGCGTGCGGCCCGGTTGTAGCCGATCTTGAGCCGCCGCTGCACCCCCGAGATGGACGCGCGCCGGCTCTCGGTGACGAAGCGCAGGGCCTCGTCGAAGAGTGGGTCGCGCTCCTCCAGGTCCCCACCGCGCGCCTCGGGGTCGATGCCGGGGATGCCCTCTCCGTCGTCCTGAAGGATGGTGTCGATGTACTCCGGGGCCCCAAGGCTCTTCAGGTACTCCACCACCGCATGGACCTCGTGGTCGTCGACAAAGGCACCGTGCACCCGCTGGGGAAAGCTGGTCCCGGGCGGCAGGTAGAGCATGTCGCCATTGCCGAGCAGGTGCTCCGCCCCCTGCTGGTCGAGCACGGTGCGCGAGTCGACTCGGGCCGAGACCTGGAAGGCCATGCGGGTGGGGATGTTCGCCTTGATCAAACCCGTGAGCACATCCACCGAGGGGCGCTGAGTGGCGAGCATGAGATGGATTCCCGAGGCGCGCGCCTTCTGGGCCAGTCGGGCGATCAGCTCCTCCACCTTCTTGCCGACCACCATCATCATGTCGGCCAGCTCGTCGATAATGACCACGATGTAGGGGAGGTGGTTCAACGTCGGGACCTCC
Organism: Chromatiaceae bacterium; assembly: GCA_025458165.1. Lineage (GTDB taxonomy): Bacteria > Pseudomonadota > Gammaproteobacteria > Chromatiales > Chromatiaceae > JALOTB01. The sequence goes on from JALOTB010000029.1 coordinate 17,901, forward strand.
TCGACGACATCCTCCCCCGCGACGTAGAGCGGATCGGGGATGGGCTCGCCGGCCGCCTCGGCGTCCGCTACCTTGCGGTTGTAGCCCCCGATGTTGCGCACCCCGAGCCGGGCCATCAACCGATAGCGCCGCTCCATCTCGCCGACGCACCAGCGCAGGGCATTGGCGGCCTCCTTCATGTCGGTGACGACCGGCGTCAGGAGATGCGGGATGCCCTCGTAGACCGAGAGCTCGAGCATCTTGGGGTCGACCATGATTAGGCGCACGTCGCGCGGGCCGGCCTTGTAGACCAAGCTCAGGACCATGGCGTTGATGGCCACCGACTTGCCCGAGCCGGTGGTCCCGGCGATCAGGGTGTGGGGCATGCGCGCCAGGTCTGCGACCACCGGCCGCCCCGCGATGTCCGTGCCGAGCGCCAGCGTGATTGGGGACTTGGCCTCCTGATAGGCGGGCGAGCTCAGGACCTCGCTCAGGAACACCGTCTCCCGCTGCTCGTTGGGGATCTCCAGTCCGATCACCGACTTGCCAGGGATGACCTCGACCACCCGCACGCTGACGGTCGAGAGGGCGCGGGCGATGTCCTTGGCGAGCCCGCTCACCTTGCTGACCTTGATCCCGGGGGCGAGCTGCAGCTCCAGCAGCGTCACCACCGGACCGGGGTGGACTGCGACCACCTCTACCGAGACTCCGAAGTCCGCGAGCTTGGTCTCCACCTGGCGCGAGAGCTCATCGAGCATCGCCGGGCTGTAGCCCTTGCCGCTCTTGCGCGGCGGGTCGAGCAGCTCGAGCGGCGGGTGCACCCCGTCGCCGAGGATGTGGGGGAGCGGGAGCTGGAGCCGATCGGGCTCGGCCGGCTTGGCACGCCGCCGCTTCTCCGGTTTGGGCAGCTCGACCGGACGCCGGGGCGGGATCAGGGTGCTCGGCGAAGCGGACTCGGGCCCAGGCTCGCCCGCGAACGCCGCGGCGTCGATCGACTCGGGCTCGGACGTCGCCGGGCCGTCACCCCGTGCACCGCCGAACGGCCAGAGGCGGCGGAGTGCCCCCCCGACCAACCGCACCAGGGCGAGGATCGCCGCACCCACGAGGTCGATCACCGCGAGCCAGGAGATCCCCGAGAAGACTCGAAAGCCGGCTAGGAAGACCCCGAGCAGCAGCAGGGTCGCGCCCGAACGGCTAAATGCCGCGCTCAGCCGCTCGCCGACCAGGAGCCCGAGGCCGCCCCCGGTCCCGTTCGGCAGACCCACTCCCAGCCCGGGGAAGTGGATGGTCGCCAGCCCGCAGGCGGCCCCCAGGGTGACCAGGAAGCCGGCCCAGCGCAGGGCCAGGAGCTGGACCTGGGTCTCGCGCTCCGACTCGTCGGTGCGAAAGACCAGGAAGGCACTCCACACCACCATCACCGGGATCAGGTAGGCCGCGAAGCCGAAGAGATAGAGGGCCACGTCGGCGAACCAGGCCCCCGCGCGCCCCCCAGCATTGGCAACCGTCTCGCCGTGCCCCACGTGAGACCAACCCGGGTCCTCGGGCGAGTAAGTCGCGAGCGTCGCCACCAGGAAGACCGCGACGCAGACCAGCGACCACATGGCCGCCTCGCGCAGGCCCCGCTGGACATAGTCGCTGAATGTGAGCTGTCCAACTCTGGTTGCCTGGGACACCCTTGCACCTCGATGCGCTGATCGGTGTGGCGAGTCGCCGCACCGGGAAACGGCTTATGCGAATTTTAGCCTTACGCCGGGTTCTTCGCGCAAATTCCTGGACAGGCCGGGGGCGAGCCGGCGGTGCCGATCAGGACTCCGCGAGGGCCGGGTGGACCAGGGCACCGGCCGACAGGTTAATGGCCGCGGACAGGACGGGATCGCCCCGCCAGCCCGGCTCCGCGAGGCGTACCACCCAAGGAAAGAGGCTTGCGCACAGGGCCCTGGAGGCGCTGCGGGGGACCGCCCCGGGCATATTGGTCACTGCGAAGTGGGTGACCTCGTGCGCGCGGTAGGTCGGGTCCGCATAGGTGGTCGGACGCGTCGTCTCGACGCAGCCGCCCTGGTCCACCGAGATGTCGACGATCACGCTCCCCGGCGCCATGGCCGCGACCTGATCGGCGGCGATCAATCGCGGGGCGCGCGCGCCGGGGACCAGCACGGCGCCGATCAAGAGGTCGGCCCGCAGCGCCCACTCGGCGACCGCGTCCGCGTAGGCGTAGAGCGCCGTCACGTTCGGACCGATTCCCCGCACGGCCTGGAGCCGCTCCGGTTTGCGGTCGAGCACGGTCACCCAGGCCCCCAGCCCGGCGGCGGTGGCGGCGGCGGCCGCCCCGGCGTTTCCGGCGCCGAGCACGACCACGCTCCCGCGCTCTGCCGCCGCGGTACCGCCAAGCAGCAGCCCCTTGCCGCCCTCATGGCGGTGCAGCAGGTGGGCGCCGATCGGCACCGCCAACCGCCCGGCGATGTCGCTCATCGGCGCCAGGATCGGCAGCCCGCCCGCGACCTCGACCGTCTCAAAGGCGAGCGCGGTGAGCCCGATCGCGAGCAGCCGCCGGGTGAGCTCGGCATCCGCGGCGAGATGCAGGAACGAGAAGAGGCGATGATCCGGGCGCAGCAGGTCGAGCTCTGGCCCCCAGGGCTCCTTGACCTTGACCACCAGCTCCGCCTCGCCGTAAAGGCTCGGGGCATCCTCGGCCAGGACCGCACCTGCCGCCGCGTAGGCCGGGTCGGCGAATCCGCTCGCCAGGCCCGCACCGCGCTCGACCAGGACCCGATGCCCGCGGCGCACCAGGTCGCCGCAGGCCTCGGGGATCAATGCGACCCGCCCCTCCAGAGGCTTGATTTCCCGTGGGATACCGATGCGCATGCCGGCCCTCGCGGCTTTACCCGACCGAGCACAACTCGTACCATTTGCTGTTTTCGCGGTTGCCCCGCCGCACAATCCGTCGGGGCCCCCGGCGACACCGCCAGCCTTCGGAGCATCCTAACATGAGCGATACCAAGCACTGCCGCCTGCTGATCCTGGGCTCGGGCCCGGCCGGCTACTCCGCGGCGGTCTACGCCGCGCGCGCCAATCTCAGCCCGGTGATCGTGACTGGGCTGGAGCAAGGCGGGCAGTTGATGACCACCACCGACGTCGACAACTGGCCGGGCGACCCCGACGGGGTGCAGGGCCCGGAGCTGATGGAGCGCATGCGCCGCCACGCCGAGCGCTTCGAGACCGAGATCATCTTCGATCAGATCAGCAAGGCCGAGCTGGGTGAGCGTCCTTTCAAGCTCATCGGCGACTCCGCGACCTACACCTGCGACGCCCTGATCATCGCCACCGGGGCCAGCGCCCGATACCTCGGGCTGCCCTCCGAGACCGAGTTCCGCGGGCGCGGCGTCTCCGCCTGCGCGACCTGCGACGGCTTCTTCTACCGCAACCAGAAGGTCGCCGTGATCGGCGGCGGCAACACCGCGGTGGAAGAGGCCCTGTATCTCTCCAACATCGCCTCCGAGGTCATCCTGGTCCACCGCCGGGATGCCCTGCGCGCCGAGAAGATCCTGCAAAGCCATTTGTTCGAGAAGCAAAAGCACGGCAACGTGCGCATCGAGTGGGACCACACCCTCGACGAGGTCCTCGGCGACCCCACCGGCGTCACCGGGATGCGCATCCGTAACGTCAAGGACGGGTCCGCCCGCGACATCGAGCTGCAAGGCGTGTTTATCGCCATCGGCCACCAGCCGAACACCCAGATCTTCGAGGGTCAGCTCGAGATGGCCAACGGCTACATCAAGGTGAAGAGCGGGATCGAGGGCAACGCCACTGCGACCTCGATCCCGGGGGTCTTCGCCGCCGGGGACGTGATGGATCACGTCTACCGCCAGGCGATCACCTCGGCCGGGACCGGGTGCATGGCGGCGCTCGACGCCGAGAAGTACCTCGACGCCCTGGCCTGACCGGCGAGACCCACAGCATCCGACGAGGTGCGCGGCCTTGTCGCCGCGACCCGCGCACCTCACCTTGCCGCGGAGCCCCGGATTGGAGCCCCGCCATGCTGAGCCTGAGCCTCCACGACGCCATCGACGAGATCGCGGCGGCCGACTGGAACCGGCTGGTCGACCCCGACACCCCCTTCCTCCGCCATGAGTTCCTCGCGGCCATGGAGCGCCACGGCTGCGTCGGCACCGAGCTCGGCTGGATCCCGCGGCACCTGGCGCTGCGCGACCAGGGTGGTGTCTTGGTCGCTGCGGCCCCCTGCTACCTCAAGCTCAACTCCTACGGCGAGCTGGTGTTCGACTGGGCCTGGGCCGACGCCTACCGCCGAAGCGGCCTGCGCTACTACCCCAAGCTGGTGGTCGCCTCGCCCTACACCCCGGCGACCGGACCGCGCATCCTGACCGGCGACTCGCCCCTTCGTCCCCGCTACGCCGAGACACTGATCCGCGCCGCCACCGAGGTCGCCCAAGAGCTCGGCGTCTCCTCCCTGCACTGGCTCTTCCCCACCGAGGAGGAGACCCAGTGGCTAGAGCAAGGCGGCCTGATGCGGCGCATCGGCTGCCAGTTCCACTGGGAGAACCGCGGCTACGGCGTCTTCGACGATCTGCTCGGAGACTTCTCGGCGCCCAAGCGCAAGGGCATCAAGCGCGAGCGCCGGCGGGTCGCCGAGGCGGGGATCCAGTTTCGCCTGCTACGGGGGGGCGAGCTCGACGACGGCCAGTGGCGGACCTTCCATGCCCTCTACCGCAGCACCTTCGACAAGCGCGGCGGCATCCCTACCCTGTCGCTCGACTTCTTCCGCGAGATCGGCCGGACCATGGGCGATCATCTCCTATTGGTCCTCGCCTACCATCACGGCGAGATCGTCGCCGCCGCCTTCGACCTGATCGGGAGCAAGAGCCTGTACGGCCGCCACTGGGGCTGCTTCGAGGAGCTCGACGCCCTGCACTTCGAGGCCTGCTACTACCAGGGGCTGGAGTTCTGCATCGACAACGGCCTGCAGCGCTTTGAGCCGGGGGCGCAGGGCGAGCACAAGGTCGCCCGCGGGTTCCTGCCGACGCCCACCTGGTCGGCACACTGGATCGCCGACCCGCGCATGGGCCAGGCCATCGGCCGCTTCCTCGAGCACGAGCGCGAAGGCATGGCGGACTACATCGCCGAGATGCATCAGCGCAGCCCCTTCAAGGCCGGGGTCGAGCCCAGGTAGGGGACCTGATGCTCGCCCTGCTCGACCCGCGCGACCCGACCGCGCCCTTCCCCGACGTGAGCCTGGCCGAGCGCGAGCCGGACGGACTGCTGGCAGTCGGCGGAGATCTCAGCGTCGCGCGGCTGGTGACCGCCTACCGCCACGGGATCTTTCCCTGGTTCGGTCCGGGCGACCCGATCCTCTGGTGGTCGCCGGACCCCCGGACCATCCTCGTGCCGTCGGACGTCCAGGTCTCCCGAAGTCTCAGGAAGACCCTCAAGCGCGGGGCGTTCACGGTGAGCCTCGACCGGGCCTTCGACGCGGTGATCGCCGGCTGCGCCGAGCTGCGGCCCGACAGCGGCGGGACCTGGCTGGTCCCCGAGATGATCGCGGCCTATCGGCGGCTTCACCGGAGCGGCCTGGCCCATTCGGTCGAGGTCTGGCATCAGGGTCAACTTGCGGGCGGGCTCTACGGGGTGGCGATCGGGCGGACCTTCTTCGGAGAGTCCATGTTCACCCGGGTCACCGACGCCTCGAAGGTCGCCCTGGTGCACCTCTGCCGCACCCTCGAGGACTGGGGCTATGGGCTCATCGACTGTCAGGTCCTGACCGGCCACCTGCTGCGCATGGGGGCGGTACAGATCCCCCGCGCACAGTTCGTCGACCTGCTCGACCACTGGTGTGATCTGCCCGGGCATACCGGCCCCTGGGGGGAGCCTGGCACGACCGAGGTTGTGCGGTGAGCACCGCCGCCGCGCGGCGACCGCCTTTGTCAGCGCACTCAGGCTGGACTACAGTCGGGTCGCGATTGCTTGCGCTTAACCGATCGAACCTTCTGAGGGGAGACCCATGAACGAGCCGGCGAGGCGGCACGCGACCTACCAGGACCTCTTTGACCTGCCGGAGCATCTGGTCGGGGAGATCCTGAGCGGTGTGCTTTATACCCACCCGCGACCGGCGCCCCGGCATGCGCGTGCGTACTCTGCCCTGGGCTACGCCATCGGCGGCCCCTTCGACGGCGGCATTGGCGGCCCCGGCGGCTGGTGGATCCTCGATGAGCCGGAGCTGCACCTGGGGGGCGACATCGTCGTCCCCGACCTCGCCGGCTGGCGGCGCGAGCGGATGCCAGCGCTCCCCGAGACGGCCTGGTTCGAGCTGGCCCCGGACTGGGCCTGCGAGATCCTGTCGCCGTCCACGGCCCGAATCGACCGTACACTCAAGATGTCGCTGTACGCCCGTGAGCGCGTTCCCCACCTCTGGCTCGTCGACCCCGACGCACGGACCCTGGAGGTCTATCGGCTCCAGGAGGACAGTCACTGGCTGCTGCTGGGCACGCTCAAGGACGACGACGCCGTGAGCCAGCCCCCTTTCGATGCCATCGGCTTTCCGTTGGGGAGCCTCTGGGCTTGATGCCGCCGGTCCGGTCCGGTCCGCCCAGACGGTGAGGGAGAACGGCCGGTGACGCGGAGCCCCGGCGGACCCGCCCTCTATCTCAGCGGCGAGCACGTATGCAGCTACCTGCCGGGACGACAAGCGCGCACCCTCTTCATTGACCCCCTGGCGCCGATGAGCGGCCAGCTCTACCTGCGGCTCCTGGAGCACGGCTTCCGACGCAGCGGCAGCCACATCTACCGGCCCGCCTGCGCTCGCTGCCACGCCTGCGTACCACTGCGGATCCCAGTGCGCGCGTTCAGGCCCGACCGGTCGCAGCGGCGCACCTGGGAACGGACTCGGGCGGCGCTCTCCCTGCGCAAGCACCCACCCCGATTCGACCCGATCCAGTTCGCCCTCTACCGTCGCTACATCGAGGCCCGCCACGCCGACGGCAGCATGGCCGATGCCTCGCCCGAGAGCTACCAAGACTTCTTATTGAGCCCCTGGGGCGGGACCACAGCGCTGCTGGAGCTTTGGCTCGAGGACCGGCTGATGGCCGTGGCGGTCACCGACGTCCTCGAGAATGCCCTCTCCGCCGTCTACACCTTCTTCGACCCAGCGTTCTCGGCCCAGTCCCCAGGCACGCTGGCGGTGCTCTGTCAGATCTCCGAGGCGCGCCGGCTCGGGCTTGACTGGCTCTATCTCGGCTACTGGATCGAGGGCTGCCGCAAGATGAGCTACAAGGACCGCTTCCGACCACTGGAGGCCTGGATCGATGGGGGCTGGCGAAGCGTCGAGCGGGGGGCATCGATTCCCTGGTGTTAGGGATTCAACCCCGGATCGGCGGGCGGTGACCCGGCGGCCCTGTGCTATACTCGCGCGGTTTTTCCGACCAGCAGGAAGCCGCTCAAGCAGCACGCCCACTCCATGGCCAAAGAAGACGTCATCCAGATGGAAGGCACGGTCATCGAGACCTTGCCGAACACCATGTTCCGCGTCGAGCTGGAGAACGGCCACGTGGTCACCGCACACATCTCCGGGAAGATGCGCAAGCACTACATCCGCATCCTCACCGGCGACAAGGTCACGGTCGAGCTCACACCCTACGATCTGACCAAGGGCCGGATCACCTACCGGGCGCGCTAAGGAAACGCTGATCAATTCAGCGTTTCCCGCGGCACAGGGCCGTGCCGCCGTTTCCAAGCGCTTAAGCGCTTGGAAACGAAGCGGTCCGAGCGGCGCGCCTCGCCGACCGCGTACTGATTTTGGCCAGGATGGCCAATAATCGGCGTCTCCTTAAGGACGGTCGGCCCGCGGAGGCGAGCCGGCGCTGCAAGCCGGATCCCGGAAGGGGCGCCCAGCCTCAGTGCAGGGGGCGATCCCCGTAGGTGAAGGCGAGCCCCTTTCCCTCCACGTAAACCCGCACCGAGCCGCCGTTGACGAGCGCCCCGAACAGCAGCTCGTTGGCCAAGGGCTTCTTGATCTCGTTCTGGATCAGCCGCGCCATTGGGCGCGCGCCCATCTGCGGGTCGTAGCCGCGCTCGGCGAGCCAGGCGCGGGCGTCGGCGTCGACCGTCAGCGCCACCTTCTTCTCGGCGAGCTGCTGCTCCAGCTCGAAGACGAACTTATCGACCACGCTGGCGATGGTCTCGGTGCTGAGCGGCGAGAACTGCACCACGGCGTCAAGCCGGTTGCGGAACTCCGGGCTGAAGTAGCGCTTGAGGGCCTCTAGGCCGTCGCTCGCGTGGTCCTGCTCGGTGAAGCCAATGGACCGCCGGCTGGTCTCCGCCGCCCCGGCGTTGGTCGTCATCACCAGGACCACGTTGCGGAAATCGGCCTTACGCCCGTTGTTGTCGGTCAGGGTCCCGTGGTCCATCACCTGCAGCAGCAGATTGAAAACATCGGGGTGCGCCTTCTCGATCTCGTCGAGGAGCAGGACGGCATGGGGGTGCTTGCTGATCTCCTCGGTGAGCAGGCCGCCCTGGTCGAAGCCGACATAGCCGGGCGGGGCCCCGATCAGGCGCGAGACCGTGTGGCGCTCCATGTACTCGGACATGTCGAAGCGGATCAGCTCCATGCCCAGGATGCGGGCGAGCTGGCGGGTGACCTCGGTTTTGCCGACGCCGGTCGGACCAGTGAAGAGGAACGAGCCGATCGGCCGCTCGTCCGGACCCAGGCCCGAGCGGTTCATGCGGATCGCGGAGGTCAGGACCTCGATCGCCTCGTCCTGCCCGTAGACCACCATCTTGAGGTCGCGGTCGAGGTTGCGCAGCGACTCGGTGTCCGACATCGAGACCTTCTTCGGCGGGATCCGCGCCATCTTGGCGACGATGGTCTCCACGTCTGTCACGTCGATGCGTTTCTTGCGCTTGGCGACCGGGCGGAGCTGGACATTGGCGCCGGCCTCGTCGATCACGTCGATCGCCTTGTCCGGCAGATGGCGGTCGTTGATGTACTTGGCCGAGAGCTCGGCGGCCGCACGCAGGGCCGGGAGCGTGTAGCTCACCTGGTGGTGCTCCTCGAAGCGGGACTTCAGCCCCTTCAAGATCTCCACCGTCTCCTCGACGCTCGGCTCGTTGACGTCGATCTTCTGGAAGCGCCGCGCGAGCGCGCGGTCCTTCTCGAAGATGCCGCGGAACTCCTGATAGGTCGTCGAGCCGATGCAGCGCAGGTCGCCCGAGGCGAGCACCGGCTTGATCAGATTCGAGGCGTCCATCACCCCGCCCGAGGCCGCGCCGGCACCGATGACGGTATGGATCTCGTCGATGAAGAGCACGGCATGCGGCTGGCGCTTGAGCTGGGCGAGCACCGCCTTCAAGCGCTTCTCGAAGTCGCCGCGGTATTTGGTCCCCGCAACCAGGCCGCCGAGGTCGAGCGCGTAGATCACGGCGTCGGAGAGCACCTCGGGGACATCGCCCTCGACGATCTTCTTCGCCAGCCCCTCGGCGATCGCGGTCTTGCCGACCCCGGCCTCGCCGACCAGCAGTGGGTTGTTCTTGCGCCGCCGGCAGAGGATCTGGGTGGTCCGCTCGATCTCGTCGGCGCGACCGATCAGGGGGTCGATCCGTCCTTGGCGCGCCATCTCATTGAGGTTGGTGGCAAAGCTCTCCAGCGGGCTCGCGCCCTCCTTGTCCTCGGCCCGGCCCTCTTCCGGCTCGCTGCCCTGCCCCTCCTCGTCCCGGCTCTCGCCCGGGACCTTCGAGATGCCGTGCGAGATGTAGTTGACGACGTCGAGGCGGGTGACGTCCTGGGCGTTCAGGAGAAAAACCGCCTGGGAGTCCTGCTCGCTGAACAGGGCGACCAGGACGTTGGCCCCGGTCACCTCCTTCTTGCCGGCCGACTGGACGTGGAAGACGGCGCGCTGCAAGACGCGCTGGAAACCGAGCGTCGGCTGGGTCTCTCGGCCATCGCTCGCGGCAATCAGCGGCGTGGTCTCCTCGATGAAAGCGGCGACATCCTGCCGCAGCCGCTCGGTGTTCGCGCCGCAGGCACGCAGTACGCGGACCGCGGTCGGGTTGTCGAGCAGCGAGAGCAGCAGGTGCTCGACGGTCATGTACTCGTGGTGCTTCTCTCGCGCCTGCTTGAAGGCCTGATTGAGCGTGAACTCGAGCTCTTTGCTTAACATGGCTTCGTCGATCCCGGGAAAAGGACGCTGGTGAACCGGCCCTAGTCGGCGCGGAGGGGCTCAGGCCTCCTCCATCGTGCACATCAGTGGATGCTGGTGGCTGCGGGCGTACTCGGTGACCTGTGACACCTTGGTCTCGGCAATGTCGCGGGTGTAGACGCCGCAGACCCCGACCCCCCGCGTGTGCACGTGCAGCATGATTTGCGTGGCCTTCTCGCGACTCATGCGGAAGAAGGTCTCCAACACCTGGACGACGAACTCCATCGGCGTGTAGTCATCGTTTAGGAGCAGCACCTTGAACAGGGGTGGCCGCTTGAGCTTCGGCTTGGACTCTTCGACCGACAGCCCCGACCCGCCCTCGTGCTGGGGATCTTGCCCGCTCATGACCTCTGGATTCTAGCCGAGAAATCTAAGGTTTCCGCCCGCTCGCCGGCCTTGTCGGGGAGCCCTTCCCCGGGCCATGCCGAGCGATGCGAGAAGGCTCCAAAGGGGCCAGATTTCACGCGGGATTTGACCAATGAAATCAGCTCACTATACTTCGAAGATAAGGCGTGGTCCGCGGGAATCAAGCGGCAGCGCCGGATAACGATAGCGACGACGACCAGAGGAAAACCTCAGACAACCCCCAGGAGGAGTGCGCGTGATGATGACGGGTATTGTGAAGTGGTTCAACAATGCCAAGGGATACGGGTTCGTGAAGCCCGACGGACGCGACGAGGACGTCTTCGTCCACTTCTCGGCGATCGACATGGACGGTTATAAGACGCTCAAGGAGGGGCAAAAGGTCCAGTTCGAGCTCAGCCAAGGCCCTAAAGGCCTGCACGCCGCCCGCGTCAACCGGCTGGCATAACGGCCATGCCCCGGGCGGGCGAGTGCCCGGGGCAGCTTTCCACCCTCCCACCACCGTCTACTCACATATGGGCGACGATGGCCTCCCCGAATGCCGAGCAGGACAGCTTGGTCGCCCCCTCCATCAGCCGCTCCAAATCGTAGGTCACGGTCTTCGCGGCGATTGCACCCTCCACCCCGCGGATGACGAGATCCGCCGCCTCGGTCCAGCCGAGGTGCCTGAGCATCATCTCGCCGGAGAGCACGATCGAGCTCGGGTTGACCATGTCCTTGCCGGCGTACTTCGGGGCGGTGCCGTGGGTGGCCTCGAACATGGCCACCGAGTCCGACAGGTTCGCCCCCGGCGCCATGCCGATGCCACCGACCTGGGCCGCCAGGGCGTCGGAGATGTAATCGCCGTTCAAGTTGAGTGTGGCGATCACGCTGTATTCCTTTGGCCGCAGTAGGATTTGCTGCAGGAAGGCGTCGGCGATCATGTCCTTGATGACAATCTCCGAGCCGGTGCGGGGGTTGGTCATTCGGCACCAGGGCCCGCCGTCGAGATCGGTGGCGCCGAACTCCTCGCGCGCGAGCTCGTAGCCCCAGGCCTTAAAGGCCCCCTCGGTGAACTTCATGATGTTGCCCTTGTGCACCAGCGTCACCGAGGGCCGGTCGTTGTCGATCGCGTACTGGATCGCCTTGCGCACCAGGCGCTTGGTCCCCTCGGAGGAGACGGGCTTGACGCCGATGCCCGAGGTCTCGGGGAAGCGGATCTTGGTCACCCCCATCTCCTGGCGCAGGAAGTCGATCACCTTGCGCACCTCGGGCGTGCCCGCGGCCCACTCGATCCCGGCGTAGATGTCCTCCGAGTTCTCCCGGAAGATCACCATGTCGGTGTGCTCCGGCTCCTTGAGCGGGCTGGGCGTGCCCTTGAAGTAGCGTACCGGCCGCAGGCAGACGTAGAGATCGAGCTGCTGGCGGAGCGTCACGTTGAGCGAGCGGATGCCGCCGCCCACCGGGGTGGTGAGCGGTCCCTTGATCGACACCACGAACTCGCGCACTGCCGCGAGCGTCTCCTCCGGCAGCCAGACCCCCTCGCCATAGACCCGGGTCGACTTCTCGCCGGCGTAGACCTCCATCCAGCGGATCTCCCGCTGCCCGCCGTACGCTCTGGCCACCGCGGCATCGACCACCCGGCGCATCACCGGCGTGATGTCGACCCCGATGCCGTCGCCTTCGATATAGGGGATGATGGGGCGGTGCGGGACCGCGAGCGCATAGTCCGCCCCGACCGCGATCTTCTCGCCGTCCGCCGGGACCTGAATCCTGTCGTAGGCCATGTGGGTACTTCGCTCTGAAAAAGGGGGATTCGAGTCTATCATCGGGCTTTGGGACTGCGTACTTGCTGTCACGAGGGCCCGGTCGCCTGGCCTGTCGAGCAGCGCCCTCTCCTCCCGACGGGCTATGATTGCGGGAAATCCTCGAATCGTCATCCGCTCGCATGCGACTCACGCCCGGAGACATCACCATGATCCGGTCCGTGGTGCGGACGCGGATGGGACCGACCACGGGGATCTGGCTCTTCGGCTCCCGGCTGGACGATTCTGCGCGTGGCGGTGACATCGATCTTTACGTCGAGCCGGGCGAGCAAATCGCGGGCAACCTCTTCCTCGTGCGCGAGCGGCTGCGGCGCGACCTTGAGCGCCAACTGAGGCAGCCGGTAGACCTGGTCATCAACCCAGGGTCGGCGACCGCCTTTATGCGCCAGGCAAGGAACGAGGGGCACCCCCTATGAGCCAGCGCCTCGCCGTTCTCGGCGAGACCGTCTCGGCGCTAAGCCAGGCGGCGGCGCGACTGGCGGCAACGCATGGAAGCGTTTCGGGCCTGTTTCCACTCGCTCCCGTCGCCTTCGGCCGACTGTCGGAGCGGGAGCGCGAGCAGCTCGACGCCTACGCCATCCGCTACGCACGCTGCCAAGACCTCTTCTGATTAGCAAGGTGCTTCAGCTAACCGCCCTTTCCGGCCGTGAACCCGGCACCCAGCACCCGCACAGGCGCGAAATCTGCCGTTTATGGACGCCCGACAGCGGCACCCGCGCCGGTACTGGGGCGTTCCCTCGCAGTGGCTGAAGCTCCTTGCTAATCAGGAGACCTCTTGTTCCCGGCCATGCGTGCCCTCGGTCGCGCCCCATTTGGAGCCCAAAGCCGACCAGGGCTTTCTCGCACTTTTCGCGCTGATGCAGAAACAGGGCGTCGCCACCAGTCGAGACGACTGGGAGCGCCAGCGCAGCCTGCGCAACGCCGTCAGTCACGAATACCCGGACGCATCCGCGATCACCGACATCCTAAACGCCATCCGATCCGCGGTGCCCGAGGTCCTTGACTGCGCGGAGCGCCTCAAGGCTCGCGCCACGGAGCTGGCAACAGCCTCGCCCACCGAAGACTAGCCAGCGAATCGATCGCGACGGGGGCTGTCCCCCATCCAGCACTGCATTCCCCCCGTCTGGAATACTGTCCGTAACCCGCTGGTTCGCAGCAACAGTGGGCAGCGGCAGAAGCCGCGAACGAGCGGGTTCCCGGCGGTTGCTTGGCCGCTCTCACTCGATCACCGGCCGCCGCGTCTATCATGGTGCTTTCCGCGTCATACCTCCGCGGCGGCACAGATCGCGCTCGAGCCTTGACCTGCCTCGTCCTGTTTAACAAGCCCTACGGCCTGCTCTGCCAGTTTCGTCTGGTCGCGGGCACGCCGACCCTCGCCGATTTCATCGACCTGCCCGGGATCCATCCGGCCGGGCGGCTGGACAAGGACTCCGAGGGGCTGCTGCTCCTGACCGACGACGGGGCCCTGCAGCAGCGCATCGCCAACCCCCGGCACAAGCTGTGGAAGTCTTACTGGGTGCAGGTGGAGGGCACACCCGCGAACTCCGCCCTCGCCGCCCTGCGCCAGGGGGTGCTCCTGAACGACGGACCCACCCTGCCGGCGCGAGTGCGTGAGATCCCTCCGCCCCAGCTCTGGCCGCGCGATCCGCCCGTCCGCCACCGCGCGCAAATCCCTACCGCTTGGCTGGAGATCAGCATCCGTGAGGGCCGCAACCGCCAGGTCCGGCGGATGACCGCGGCGGTCGGGCTCCCCACGCTGCGGTTGGTGCGCGTCGCCGTGGGTCCCTGGCGGCTGCGTGGGCTGCAACCCGGCGAGTGGGGGCTGGTCCGGCTTCCAGCTCGGCCGGCTGGCCGCGCGGGCCCGACAACCGCTCGGCAGACGACGAGGAGTCGACACCCGTGAAGGTGATCGTCGGTCTATCGGGCGGCGTGGACTCCTCGGTCGCGGCCCTGCTCCTGCTGGACCAGGGCGTCGCGGTGGAGGGGCTGTTCATGAAGAACTGGGAGGAGGACGACGACGCCGAGTACTGCGCCGCCGCGGCCGACCTGGCCGACGCCCAAGCGGTCGCCGACCGGCTCGGGATTCGCCTGCACACCGTCAACTTCGCGACCGAGTACTGGGACCGCGTCTTCGCGGAGTTCCTAACGGAGTACCGCGCGGGCCGCACCCCGAACCCCGACGTCCTGTGCAACCGTGAGATCAAGTTCCGCGCCTTCCTCGACCACGCCCTCGGGCTCGGGGCCGAGGCGATCGCGACAGGACATTACGCCCGGATCAGCGCCGATTCGACCGGCTGTCACCTGCGGCTCGCGGCCGACGCGGACAAGGACCAGACCTACTTCCTGCATCTCCTCGACCAGTCGCAGCTCGCCAGCAGCCGCTTCCCCTTGGGCGAGCTGCGCAAGCGCGAGGTCCGCGAGCTGGCCCGCCGTGCCGGCCTGGTGACGGCGACCAAGCGCGACAGCACCGGGATCTGCTTCATCGGCGAGCGGCGCTTCCGCGACTTCCTCGCCCGCTGGGTGCCGCCCGAGCCGGGGCCGATCGAGACCCCCGAGGGCGAGGTCATCGGCGAGCACCAGGGCCTCGCCTACTACACCATCGGCCAGCGCCAGGGCCTCGGCATCGGCGGCGTCGCCGGTCATCCCGAGGCCCCCTGGTTCGTCGCCGCCAAGGTCCCGGAGCGCAACGCCCTGATCCTGGTCCAGGGCCAGGACCATCCGCTGCTCTTCGCCTCGGGGCTGCGCTCAGGACCGGCGCACTGGATC
Source organism: Chromatiaceae bacterium (assembly GCA_025458165.1). Lineage (GTDB taxonomy): Bacteria > Pseudomonadota > Gammaproteobacteria > Chromatiales > Chromatiaceae > JALOTB01. Next base: position 33,016 of record JALOTB010000029.1, read on the forward strand.
TCGGGCGCCGCGCCTCCGGTGCCCTTCGCCTGTCTCGCGCGCCTGCGCCACCGCCAGCCCTTGCAGCGGTGTATCCTCACGGGCATTGGGCGCGTGGGCTGCGAGGTCCGCTTCCCCGAGCCCCAGCGTGCCGTCACCCCTGGCCAGTCGGTGGTCTTCTACCTCGACAACGAGTGCCTTGGTGGGGCCCGCATCGATCAGGCCGTCCCATAGCCGCTATTCCCTACCCGCTAAACACCCTACCCGCTCGCGTCATGCCCCATTCCGACCGCGACCGTCTCCTCGCCCTCGCCGGGATCTACCAGGCCGCGCTCTGCGTGCGTCAGATTGCCCGCCAGGGCAGCGTCGACGCCGACCTGATGGAGCCCTGCCTCTACAGCCTGTTCCAGACCAATGCGGACAGCGTCGCCGAGGTCTTCGGCGGTGAGGCCAAGGTCGCGCCTGGCGTGCGCACCCTACTCGGCCAGCTCACCGGCAAGGAGCCGCGCGACCTGGAGCTCACCCGCTACCTGGTCTCGCTGATCAAGCTGGAGCGGGTGCTGACAGGCCGCCCGGTGATGGTGCGCAACATCGCCGACGGGATCGCACAGACGAGCGCGAAGCTGGAGGAGCAGCACCTCCTCGACCCCCAAGTGCTGGCCGCGCTGGGCGAGCTCTACGCCGGCACGGTCAGCCTGCTCGGGCCGCGGATCATGGTCCAGGGCGAGCCCGTGTACCTCAAGAACCCCGACAACCAGGCCCGCATCCGCGCCCTGCTGCTGGCTGGCATCCGCGCCGCCTGGCTCTGGCGCCAGGTCGGCGGGAGCCGCTGGCAGATCCTCATCAAGCGCCGCCGGCTGCTCGACGAGGCCCGCAATTACCTGCGACAGGTTTCCCACTGACGTCGAGCGGACCGCTGCGTCCGGCGGCTGCGACGGCGATTCTTCGCGTTTAGAATCCCGACTCATTCATATCCCCTAATCTCCGGCGCACAGGCGAGGTCGCTCCATGCTGAACAGCTTCAACTCCCGCTCCGAGCTCGAGGTCGGCGGCAGACGCTACCAGATCTACCGCATCGACGCGGTCCCCGGCGCGGAGCGCCTGCCCTACTCGCTCCAGGTCCTGCTCGAGAACCTGCTGCGCCACGAGGACGGCGTGACAGTCACCCGCGAGGACATCGCCGCGCTCGCCGCCTGGGACGCCCAGGCCGAGCCCTCCCGCGAGATCCAGTACCGCCCGGCGCGCGTCCTGATGCAGGACTTCACCGGCGTGCCGGCGGTGGTCGACCTCGCCGCGATGCGCGACGCGATGCGGGCGCTGGGCGGCGACCCCGAGCGCATCAACCCGCTGCAGCCCGCGGAGCTGGTGATCGACCACTCGGTGCAGGTCGACAAGTATGGGACCGACGCGGCCCTCGGGCAGAACGCGGAGCTGGAGTTCGCCCGCAACCGCGAGCGCTACGAGTTCCTGAAGTGGGGCCAGCAGGCCTTCGCCAACTTCAAGGTCGTCCCGCCGGACACCGGCATCGTCCACCAGGTGAATCTGGAGTACCTGGCGCGGGTGGTCTTCGGGCATGAGCAGGACGGCGTGCTCCAGGCCTATCCCGATACCCTGGTCGGGACCGACTCCCACACCACTATGATCAACGGGGTTGGAGTACTCGGCTGGGGCGTGGGCGGGATCGAGGCCGAGGCCTCGATGCTGGGGCAGCCGGTCTCGATGCTGATCCCTAGGGTCGTGGGCGTACGGCTCACCGGCACGCTCCCCGAGGGGGCGACCGCCACCGATCTCGTGCTCACCATCGTCGAGCTGCTCCGCCGCCACGGGGTGGTCGGCAAGCTGGTCGAGTTCTACGGGCCGGCAGTGAGCCACCTGCCGATGGGCGACCGCGCCACCATCGCGAACATGGCGCCCGAGTACGGCGCGACCTGCGGGCTCTTCCCGATCGACCAGGAGACCCTCGACTACCTGCGGCTCACCGGCCGCCCGGAGTCCGAGATCGCCCTGGTCGAGGCCTATGCCCGCGCCCAGGGCATGTTCCACCAGGGCGATAGGCGCGAGGCGGACTTCAGCGAGCGCCTCGCACTCGACCTCGCGACCGTCGTGCCTAGCCTCGCCGGCCCCAAGCGGCCTCAGGACCGGGTGCCGCTCACCGGGATCAAGGCCGCCTTCGCCCGCTCGCTCGCCGAGCTCCAGGCCGAGCGCGGCGCCGCCGGAAGCGGGCCGGTCCATGCCGAGCTCGGCGACCCGCCGGCGGAGCTTAGCCACGGCTCGGTGGTGATCGCGGCCATCACCTCCTGCACCAACACCTCCAACCCCTCGGTGATGCTGGCCGCCGGGCTGCTCGCGAAGAAGGCGGTCGAGCGCGGGCTCAAGACCAAGCCCTGGGTCAAGACCTCGCTCGGGCCGGGCTCGCTGGTGGTGACCCGCTATCTCGAGGCCGCCGGGCTGATCGAGCCGCTCAAGGCCCTGGGCTTCCACGTCGTCGGCTACGGCTGCACCACCTGCATCGGCAACTCGGGGCCGCTGCCGGAGGCGGTCTCCGCGGCCATCGCCAAGGGTAAGCTCGCGGTCGCCTCGGTCCTCTCGGGCAACCGCAACTTCGAGGGGCGGGTGCACCCCGAGGTGCGCATGAACTACCTCGCCTCGCCGCCCCTGGTGCAGCGAGCCACTGGCGACCGACCCCGCCGGCAATCCCGTGTATCTGCGCGACCTCTGGCCGAGCCAGCGCGAGATCGCCGAGGCCATGGGGCAGCATCTCAGCCGTGCGCAGTTCCAGAGCGCCTATGCCGAGGTCTTCGCCGGCGACAGCCGCTGGCAGGCCTTGGCCGCCCCGGCCGGCCAGGTCTACGACTGGCGCGAGGACTCGACCTACATCCGCAACCCGCCCTATTTCGACGGCATCCGGCCCGAGCCCGAGCCGGTCGCGGACATCGCCGGGGCGCGCTGCCTGGCCGTCCTCGGGGACTCGGTGACCACCGATCACATCTCGCCCGCCGGCTCGATCAAGGTCGACAGCCCGGCCGGGCGCTATCTCATCGCGCACGGGGTCCAGCCCGCCGACTTCAACTCCTACGGCTCGCGGCGCGGCAACCACGAGGTGATGATGCGGGGGACCTTCGCCAACATCCGGCTGCGCAACCGCATGGCGCCCGGAACCGAGGGCGGGGTCACGCTGCACCAGCCCTCCGGCGAGCTGATGTCGATCTACGACGCGGCCATGCGCTACCAGGCCGAGGGCGTGCCGGCGATCGTCATCGCGGGCAAGGAGTACGGCTCCGGCTCCTCGCGCGACTGGGCGGCCAAGGGCCCGCGGCTCCTCGGGGTGCGCGCGGTGATCGCCGAGAGCTACGAGCGCATCCACCGCACCAACCTGGTGTGCATGGGGGTGCTGCCGCTCCAGTTCCTCGACGGGGAGAGCGCCGAGACCCTGGGGCTCACGGGGCGCGAGACCTACGCGGTCGAGGGCCTCCACGGCGGCAACGCCAAGGAGGTAAGCGTGCTCGTCACCAACCCCGAAGGCGGGGAGCGGCGCTTCCGCGCCCGGGTGCGGATCGACACCCCCAACGAGGTCGACTACTACCGCCACGGCGGCATCCTGCACTACGTGCTGCGCCGCCTCGCCGCCTGACCCCGACTGAAGGAGCCTGCGACCGCCATGGAGCTTTCCACCCTCACCGCCGTCTCCCCGATCGACGGGCGCTACGGGTCCAAGACCGATGACCTACGCCCGATCTTCAGCGAGCTGGGGCTGATCCGACACCGCGTCTTGGTCGAAGTGCGTTGGCTCCAGGCCCTGGCCGCCGAGCCCGGCATCCCCGAGGTCCCGCCCCTCTCGGAGCACGCCGTCCACATCCTCGAAGGTCTGTTCGAGGGCTTCTCCGAGGCCGACGGCCATCGGGTGAAGAACATCGAGCGTTCGACCAACCACGACGTCAAGGCCGTCGAGTACTTCATCAAGGAACGCATCGCCGGCAACGCGGAGCTGGAGTCCGTCAGCGAGTTCGTCCACTTCGCCTGCACCTCCGAGGACATCAACAACCTCGCCTATGCCCTGATGCTGCGCGAGGCCCGCGGCCAGGTCCTGCTGCCGCAGATGGACGAGCTGATCGCGGCGCTCCGCGAGCTGGCCCACGCCCTCGCCGACCAGCCCATGCTCGCCCGCACCCACGGCCAGCCGGCCTCGCCGACCACGGTCGGCAAGGAGCTCGCGAACACCGTCCACCGGCTGACGCGCCAGCGCCACCAGGTCGCCGCCGTGCCCCTGCTCGCCAAGATGAACGGGGCGGTGGGCAACTACAACGCCCACCTCGCGGCCTATCCGGAGGTCGACTGGCCGGAACTCGCCCAGCGCTTCGTCGAGTCCTTCGGGCTCACGGTGAACCCCTACACCACCCAGATCGAGCCGCACGACGCCATGGCGGAGCTCTTCGACGCCATCGCCCGCTTCAACGACGTCCTGCTCGACTTCTGCCGCGACGCCTGGGGCTATATCTCGCTCGGGTACTTCCGCCAGAAGACGGTCGCGGGCGAGGTCGGCTCCTCAACCATGCCGCATAAGGTGAACCCCATCGACTTCGAGAATGCCGAGGGCAACCTGGGGCTGGCCAACGCCATCCTCGGACACCTGGCGCGCAAGCTCCCGATCTCGCGCTGGCAGCGTGACCTCACCGACTCGACCGTGCTGCGCAACCTCGGGGTCGGCATCGCCCACACCAGCATCGCGCTCCAGTCGGCGCTGCGCGGGGTGAGCAAGCTCCAGGCCGACCCCGAGCGCCTGGCGGCCGATCTCGACGCCAACTGGGAGGTCCTCGCCGAGCCGATCCAGACCCTGATGCGCCGCTACGGCCTGGAGAAACCCTACGAGCGCCTGAAGGGCCTGACCCGCGGCCAGCGCATCGGCCGCGCGGAGCTGGCGGAGTTCATCGACGCCCTGGAGATCCCGGAGTCGGCCAAGGCCGAGCTCAAGGCACTCACCCCGGCCGGTTACATCGGAAACGCGGCCGATCAGGCCCGCGCGGTCTAAGGTCCAGACGGGTGCGCCCCTCATGCCCGGCTGCCCTGCGCATCCTTCCGTGACAGGGTCTCTTTCCCCAGGAGCCAGGCAGGCCGGCTTCTCGGTGCGCCGCGCCGACTGGTCGCGCGACCGCGAGGCCCTGCGCGCAATCCGCGAGTGTGTCTTCGTCCGAGAGCAGTCGGTCCCCGCCGAGCTCGAGTGGGACGGGGGGGACGAGTGCGCGATTCATCTGCTCGCGGTTGATGCCGACGGCGAGTCGATCGGCACCGCCCGCCTGCTCCCGAGCGGACAGATCGGGCGCATGGCGGTGCTCCCCGAGTGGCGCCGCCGCGGCGTGGGCAGCGCGCTCCTAGAGGCGACCCTGGCCATTGCCAACGAGCCCGGGCAGCCAGCGCCCTTCCTCAACGCCCAGACCGCGGTCATCGACTTCTACCAACGCCAGGGATTCGTCCCTGAAGGAGGAGAGTTCATGGAGGCCGGAATCCCCCACCGCCGCATGGTGCTCACCCGATGAGCCGCGCGCCCAAGCTGGACCTCAGCGACCGGGTACTCGGCGTCAGCGCCGAGGAGATCCCCCTCCCCGACTGCGCCACGATCCGCGACACCGGGCTCCTGATGGCCACGCAGGCGGCGCGCGAGCTCCGGATCTTCAGCCGCGACCTCGACGCCGCGCTCTACGACCATCAGGACTTCCTCGCGGCCGTTCGCCGACTCTCCCTTACCCGGCGCGACTACCCGGTGCGGGTACTCGCCTTCGAGGCCCAGACCGCGGTGCGTCGCGGGCACCGGTTGATCGAGCTCGCCCGCCAGCTCACCTCCAAGATCGCCATCCGCCGGGTCCCCGCCGACTTCGAGCCGCGCACCGAGGCCTATCTCCTCGCCGACGACCGCGGCTACGTCCTGCGCCAGCTCGCCGACGTCTGGGAGGGGACGGCCGACTTCTGCGACCCGCTCAAGGTCCGCCTCCTCGGCGCCGAGTTCGACCGGGTCTGGGAAGCGAGCGACACCCACCCCGAGCTGCGGCGGCTGTTCCTCTAGCCAGACGCCAGTGGTTTGCCGCCTCTGGCGCTGATCAGCCGGCGCCCCCTGACGCGTGCAGAAACCCGGTCTCGGGCGGGGTTAACCAACGGAACGCGAACGTCGAATGATCACCGGCGCCATCAAGAACCAAATCGACCGCATCTGGGACTCGTTCTGGTCCGGCGGCATCTCCAACCCGCTGGAGGTCATCGAGCAGATCACCTACCTCCTCTTCATCCGCCGGCTGGACAACCTGCACACGCTGGAGGAGAACAAGTCGGCCCGCCTCAAGAGGCCGATGGAGTCGTAGGTTGGGGTGAGCTTGCGAACCCCAAAACGCCGGCATGAACGCGGTCCGCGGATGTTGGGGTTCCTGGCGTCATCGCAATCGACACCATGGTCAATGGGAACGACGATGCGGTATCGGCGCGCGGGTCTGAGGGGCGGCACGTATTTCCTCACGGAATCTCGCCGAGCGTCGGCGTCGTCTGTTGGTGGACGATGTGGATGTCTTGCGCATGGGGGTCGCGCAGGTGACACGACGACATCCCTTTCACATCGATGCCTTCGTGGTGTTGCCGAAGAACTTCCATGCGATCTGGACCCTGTCCGAGGGAGACGCGGATTTCGCGACGCGGTGGATGCTGATCAAGGCGGGATTCTCGCGCCGTCTCGAAACCAGGGAGCACTGCAATGCAAGCCGCGCAGCCAAGGGCGAGCGTGGCATGTGGCAACGGCGATATTGGGAGCACCTGATCCGGGACGACCTCAATGGCGAGCGGCACGTGGACTACATGCATGACAACCCGGTCAAACACGGGTATATCGCCCGAGCGGCCGATTGGCCGCATTCGAGTCGTCATCAGTACGTCGCGGCCGGGATGGTGGGTCCTGATTGGGGCGTCGGCATGATCGACGAGGGCGGATTTGGCGCGGGGTGATGCGGATTCTTTGGGTTTAGCGGATTCGGTCGGGTTCGCGGCGCTCACCCCGACCGGCGGGAGCTATGGGAGCGGCGCGAGGTCAGGCCACCGGTGCGATCCTGAATCAGCGCTCTCCGTTGATTGACGTTGTTGCCACATCCTAAAATAATCAGCGTCCTTATTTTAGATTCGCCCCCATGCGCCGACCCGCTCCCGGCCGCTACGTCACCGTCACGACGGCCGACGAGCCGTTCCAGGCCTTCGTGCCGGTGCCGCTGCCCCCGGAGCCGCCGGTCGTGTGGTCGGCCGCACTGCGGCGGCGCTTCGACGCGGCGCTGGTCGCCTTGGGGCGGCTGGACGCGGTTACCGCGCTGCTGCCCAACGCGGCCCTGCTGCTCTACAGCTTCGTGCGCAAGGAGGCGGTGCTGTCCTCGCAGATCGAGGGCACCCAGTCCTCGCTCGCGGACCTGCTGCTCTACGAGATCGACGAGCAGCCCGGCGTGCCGGTGGACGATGCGCGCGAGGTCAGCCGCTGCGTGGCGGCGCTCGAACGGGGGCTGAAGAAGCTGCGCGGCGGGCTGCCGCTGTGCACCCGCCTGCTGTGCGAGATGCACGAGGTGCTGCTGACGCACCCCGGCGGCCGGGGCAAGACGCCCGGTGAAGTGCGCCGCACGCAGGTGTGGATCGGCGGCACGCGGCCCGGCAACGCCGTCTTCGTGCCGCCGCCGGCCGATGCGGTGCCGGAAGGCCTGGCAGCGCTCGAGCGCTTCCTCAACGACGAGCCCGAGCCCGTCCCGCCGCTGATCAAGGCGGCGCTCGTCCATGTGCAGTTCGAGACCATCCACCCGTTTCTCGACGGCAACGGGCGCATCGGGCGTCTGCTGATCGTGCTGCAGCTGGTGGCCGACGGCGTACTGCGCGAGCCGATGCTGTATCCCAGTCTATTCTTCAAGACCCATCGGGCGCTGTACTACGAGCTGCTCAACGAGGTGCGCCTGCGCGGGGATTGGGAGCGCTGGCTCGACTTCTTCGCCGAGGGCATCGATGCGAGCGCCACGCAGGGCGTGTCGACGGCGAATGCGTTGATCGCGCTGGTCAACGCGGATCGCGACCGGATTGCCGGGCTCGGGCGCGCGGCGGCGTCGGCGCTCGCGGTGCACCAGGCGCTGCAGCGCCAACCGATCGCCACCTCGGCCGCGCTGGTCAAGGCCACGCGGCTGACTGCGGCGACGGTCAACAAGTCGCTGGCGCATCTGGAGCGCATCGGCATCGTGGACGAACTCACGAATCGGCAGCGTGGTCGGGTGTTCAGCTATCGCAAGTACGTCGAGGAACTGGCTGCCGAGCTGGAGGCGCCCGCGTGAGCCAGTTCGCCTTCCTCCAGCGCGTATCGGCCGCTGCCTTCGACGCGACGGCGGGAGCGGAGACGGCCGTGCCTGCCGATCCACGCACGGCCTGCTTCTATGCCCGGCGCGCGCTGGAGCTGGCGGTCGGCGGAGCCTACAAGCACGACCCCGCGCTATCGCTACCCTACCAAGACAACCACTCCGCGCTGATCCACGAGCCGAGCTTCAAGCAGGTCGCCGGCGAGGCGGCATTCAGCAAGGCACGGGGCATCGTCATGCTCGGCAACCGCGCGGTCCACAGTCATCGCCCGGCGCCGGAGTCGGACGCACGGGCGGCGGTGCGCGAACTGTTCCACTTTGCCTACTGGCTTGCTCTCGGGTACCGAGGTATCGCTCGCCCGCCGCCCAACCTGGCTTTCGATTCCGCGGTGTTGCCGAAGGTGGCGCCGTCGTCCGCGCAGACGGCGGATAAGTTGCGGGCACTGAGACGGAGCTTGCGCGAGCGCGACGAAAGACCCTCCGTCTTGCCCGCCGACAAGACCCCGCTCGACGACGAGCTGAAGCGCTGCAACTGGGTCAACCGCGTATGGTTCCTCGCGAAGGCGCGGGCCTTCCTGCGGCAGCACCTGGACCATGTCACCATCCACAAGCTCCGTACCAATAAACCGCTGACGGCGAGCGACCTCGCTGAGCTGGAACGTATGCTCGGGGAGAGTGGCGTGGGTGATCCGGACCAACTCCAGCGGGCTGCGGAGCAATCGCGGGGCCTGGGGCTCTTCGTGCGCTCGCTGGTCGGGATGGATCGCGGCGCGGCAAAGGAGTCCCTCGCGGGTTTTCTGTCGGGAAAGGCCCTCAGCAGCAATCAGATCGAGCTCATGAACCTGATCGTGGACCATTTGACGGAGCACGGGGCCATGGAGCCGGGCAGGCTCTACGAATCGCCCTTTACCGACCTCACGCCAAGGGGGCCGGAAGGGTTGTTCACGCCGGCCGAGGTCGACGAGCTGATCCAGGCCCTGGACGCCGTGCGCACGACGGCGGCGGCCGCATGAGGATCGCTGAGGGGTTTGCGTGGAGGCTCGCTTGATGGCGTTTCGCATCGCGCTTCTTATCCTGGCACTCGCGCTCGCTGCCTGCGAGCGCACAGAGCCGTTGCGCCCGCTCGGGCTGGACGCGGTGGTCCTCGCCTTCGGCGACAGCCTGACCCACGGCACGGGGGCGTCGGCGGGGGCGTCCTATCCGGAGGTCCTCGCGGGGCTCTTGGACCGTAGCGTCATCAATGCTGGCGTCCCAGGCGAGGTCTCGGCGGAGGGGCGCGAGCGGCTGCCCGTGCTCCTCGAGGAGCATCAGCCGAGCCTGGTGATCCTGCTGCACGGCGGGAACGACCTGCTCCGGCGCAAGGACCAGGCCGAGACCGCGGAGAACCTGCGCGCCATGATCGAGATGGCCCGCTCGGCCGGGGCCGAGGTGGTGCTGCTCGGTGTCCCCAAGCCCGGCCTGTTCCTGAGCGCCGCCGACTTCTATGGCGACCTCGCCGGGGAGCTGCGCCTGCCCTACGACGGGGACACGATCCCCGAGATCCTCGGCGACGCCAGTCTGAAGAGCGACACCGTCCACCCCAACGCGGCGGGCTACCGGCGGCTGGCGGAGTCGGTCCACCGCCTGATCACCGGCGCCGCGCGCTGACGGCCCCGCGGCGATGTCCAACCTCGGCTTCTTCGCCACCGCACCGCGTAACCTGGAGTCGCTCCTCGCCGAGGAGCTCAAGGCCATCGGCCTGCCCGGGGTCTCCGAGGCCCGCGGCGGCGCCCGCTTCGCCGGCGACCTCGCCGACGCCTACCGCGCCTGCCTCTGGTCGCGGGTGGCAAGTCGGGTGCTGATGCCCATCGCCCGTTTCCCGGCACCGGACGCCGAGGCGCTCTATGCCGGCGCGAGCGCCATCCCCTGGGAAGCCCACCTGAGCCCAGACCGCACGCTCGCCGTGCATCTGGACAGCGCCCAGTCGCAGGTGAGCCACAGCCGATTTGGCGCCCTCAAGGTCAAGGACGCCATCGTCGATCGGCTACGCGCGCGCACCGGGAGCCGCCCCGACGTGCGCACCGAGCGCCCGGACCTTCAAGTTCACGTCTGGCTGCTGCGCGACGAGGCGACGGTGAGCATCGACCTCGCCGGGGAGTCCTTGCACCGGCGCGGCTACCGCGAGCAGGGCTCGGCCGCCCCGCTCAAGGAGAACCTGGCCGCCGCGCTCTTGCTGCGCGCCGGCTGGCCCGAAATCGCGGCCGAGGGGGGTGCCCTGCTCGACCCCATGTGCGGCTCGGGCACCCTACCGATCGAGGGGGCGCTGATCGCGGCCGACATCGCGCCTGGACTGCTCCGCCGCTACTTGGGCTTCGCTCGCTGGCTGGGCCATGACGCCGGGCTTTGGGACCGGCTAGTCGCCGAGGCCGAAGAGCGGCGACGCGCCGGGCTCGGGCAGCTCGGCTCGCTTCGCGGCTACGACCGCGACCCCAACGCCATCCGCGTCGCGCTCGCTAACCTCGGCCGGGCCGGGCTCGCGGGGCGGGTCCACTTCGAGCGGCGCGAGCTGGCCGACTGCAACCCAGGGCGCGAGGGCGACCGCGGGCTCGTGATCGTCAATCCGCCGTACGGCGAGCGTCTCGGGGCCCACTCCGACCTGCCCGCGCTCTACGCCCAGCTCGGGGCGGTGCTGCGCGAGCGCTTCCTCGGCTGGCGGGCGGCCGTCTTCACCGGCAACCCCGAGCTCGGGCACGAGCTCGGCCTGCGCGCCCGGCGCTACCACAGCCTCTACAACGGCCCCATCGAATGCCGGCTGCTGCACTTCGAGATCGGGCCGGAGGCGTTCACCTCCAGCGCGCCGCGCCCGCTCCCACCCGAGGAGCGCGGCGAGGGCGCGGCCATGCTCGCCAACCGCCTGCGCAAGAACCAGAAGGCGCTCGACAAGTGGCGCCGGCGCGAGGGCGTCACCTGCTACCGGCTCTACGACGCCGATCTGCCCGAGTACGCCCTGGCCGTCGACGTCTACGCGGGCGAGCGGCGCTGGGTCAACGTGCAGGAGTACGAGGCGCCGAAGAGCATCGATCCGCGCCTCGCCCGACGCCGGCTGCGCGAGGCCCTGGGGGTCATCGCCGAGGTCCTGGAGGTCCCGAGCGACCAGGTCTTCTTCCGCGTGCGGCGCCCGCAGAAGGGCAAGGCCCAGTACGAGCGGCTGGACCAACGGGGGCGGTTCTACGAGGTGGAGGAAAACGGACTGCGGTTCCTGGTCAACTTCGAGGACTACCTGGACACCGGCCTCTTCCTCGACCACCGCGACACGCGCCGGATGCTCGGCGAGCTGGCCGCCGGGCGGGACTTCTTGAACCTCTTCGGCTACACGGGGACGGCCAGCGTCTATGCCGCCCGTGGGGGTGCGCGCTCCACCACCACCGTCGACCTATCCAACACCTACCTCGACTGGGCCGAGCGCAACCTGGCGCTGAACGGCTTCACCGGCCCCGCGCACCGGCTGATCCAGGCCGACTGCCTGCGCTGGCTCGCAGAGGCCGAGCGCGAGCGACGCCGCTACGGCCTGATCTTCCTCGACCCGCCGACCTTCTCCACCTCCAAGCGCATGGACGACACGCTCGACATCCAGCGCGACCACGTCTCGCTCATCCGTGACGCCGTCGTCCTGCTCGAGCCCGACGGCGAGCTGATCTTCTCCAACAACCTGCGCCGCTTCCGGCTGGACCGCGATGCCTTGGCCGACCTCGTCATCGACGACATCACCGGCCACACCATCCCCAAGGACTTTGCGCGCAGCCCGCGGATCCACCACTGCTGGCGCATCCGGCGTCGGTGATCATCCGCGGCGGCGCCAGGTGGGCGGTCGCCAGCTTCGCTGCGCGCCGCCGAGGACAGCGGCTAGCCCTGGGAGTCACCACCCGGCCATCCGTGCCGCGGCGCCCAAGGACGGCGGACACGGACCGAGCGATCCCCGATGACCGACCGAAGGTTCACCGGACGTCCTCAGGCGGGCAATTCTTAGTCTTGCGAGGGGGTCACTCCGCGATGTCGCGTGACGGCTCCGGGGCGCGGCCGAATCGAGGTTGTCCGACTCATCTTCCCCCGTCCGACCAGCTTGATTGTAACGTAACAGTCGGAAACTACAGGAAGTATCGCCCGGCAGGCGGGCGTAGCGCCTGGCTAC
>JALOTB010000101.1 GCA_025458165.1 Chromatiaceae bacterium
TCAGTCCTCGCCCGGAATGGCTCGGCAATTCGCCAGAGCGTCGTAAACGTGCCTTTGTTTGATATACTACCACGGTTTTTGGGCGCCCCGTGCGCCCACATGGCGAATCCCAGCCCTGAGCTTGGAACGGATGTGGCCGAGAGGCCGGGGCTGGTTCTCGCGCCGCGAGAGGTCGCCGCCTGAGCCGAGGTCGAGGGGTGTGGAGAGGATGCATCACGCGCGCGGCCAGCCCTCTGGGGTCCTAAGCATGCGTCGGCCGGTGCCCCGTCGCGACCCATTCAGGCGGCTAGTCGCCTCAGCGCGGCACAGTACGCTGAGGTCGCTCCCGTGCCACTGACGGGGGAGTTCTGCCGCCGGCCGGGACATGTGAGCCGCGCGAACCCAGTCTGAACACGGGCCTTGGATTCCGACCATGTTGCTCCCGCCTCGTCCCCTAACGAGCGCGCCCAACTCCCCGGGTGCGCACTTTGAGCTCGGTGTCCCATGACAAGAGACAGCGTTCCGCAGTCCGCGCTGCTCGCGCAGTTACGCGACGGCCTCAAGCGGCGGCAGATCCACCGCGCCATCGACGACCTGACGGCGGGACTGCGGCGATATCCGCTGTGGGGAATGATCGGCTTCCACGAGATGCGGCAGCGCTACCGCCGGTCCGTACTCGGGCCGTTTTGGATCACGATCTCGATGGGCGTGATGGTCCTGGCGCTCGGTCTGCTCTACGGGAAGATCTTCAACCAGGACCTTTCGCTTTATCTCCCATTTCTATCCGCCGGGTTTGTCGTCTGGGGATTGCTGTCACAGCTCATTCTGGAAGTCGTCTGGACCAATCTACTCATCTTCGCGCACAACATCTGGGTCTTCGTCGGCGTCGCCCTCTGGTTCGGTGTCGATATAGGCTGGAGCAGTCTGCTCGCAATCCCCGGGCTCGCCGTATTGCTCGTCAACGGCGTCTGGGCTGGATTACTCTTCGGGCTGCTGAGCGCGCGCTTTCGCGATGTTCCGCTCATCCTCGGGAGTGTCGTGCAGGTCATGTTTTTCATTACGCCCGTGATTTGGCGCCCCAGCATGCTCCCCGATCGGGCTTTGCTGCTTGATCTCAATCCCTTCTATCATTTGATCGAGATCGTGCGGGCGCCGATGCTTGGCATGCCGCCGCAGTGGGAGAACTGGGTGGCAGCGCTGCTCATCACGCTCGCCGGCTGGGCCGCCACGCTCGTATTGTTCGCCACGTACCGCTGGCGGATCGCCTATTGGGTGTGAGAAGCCGCCATGTCGTCCATCGATCTGCACTCAGTCTCGGTCTCCTTCCCCATCTACAGCGCCAGCAGCCGATCGCTCAAGAACCGACTGCTGTCGGCACGTACCGGCGGTTCCATCCGAACCGCCGAGCACAGCAACAAGATCACGATCGTCGAGGCGCTCAAGGAGGTCGATCTACATATCGAGCAGGGCGAGCGTGTCGGCTTGGTCGGCCACAACGGGGCCGGTAAGACAACCCTGCTCCGCGTCCTCGCGGGCATTTACGAGCCCAATTCCGGCTCGGTTCAGATCCGCGGAAGGGCTGTCCCCTTGTTCGATATCAGCCTCGGAATGGACCCGGAGAGCACCGGCTACGAGAACATCACGCTCCGCGGGCTCTTTCTCGGGCTCTCGCGCCGCGAGATCCGCGCGCGGATTGACGACATCGCCGAGTTCACAGAGCTCGGTGATTTTCTCGACCTTCCCATTCGCACCTATTCCACCGGGATGAAGATGCGCTTGGCATTCGCGGTCTCAACCTCGGTCGCGCCGGAGATTCTCTTGCTCGACGAAGGTATCGGGACAGGAGATGCCGCCTTTCTTGAGAAGGCCAACAAGCGCCTGGAAGAGTTCACCCGTCAGGTCGACATCATCGTGCTCTCATCGCACAGTGAGGCTCTGGTCCAGAGCATGTGCCCAAAATCGGTTCTGATGGAGCACGGCCGCGTCATCGCCGCCGGCGATACCCCGAGCATCCTTGAGCAATATCGAAAGCTGCGGGCCGGCTGATGGACGCGGAGGCCGCAGCGCCCGGAACCATCAAAGTTGCTGCTGGCCATGATCGTCTATCTGTCCCCGTGGTCTACGCGCGGACGCGGCTCGTCCCCGCTCCCAACTCCCACCCTGCCGAAAGGCCAAGGGACGCGATCGCGAATCGCTCCCATCGGACCGCGAAGGAGCGCCATCCCTCGTCATGACCCTCATTGCCCACCATCACATCTTCAAGAACGCGGGGACAACGATCGACTGGATCCTTGAGCGAAATTTCCCTGGTCAGGTACTTCATGTCGAAGGCACCGATCCAGGCGGTCGACTCCGGCCGCGGCAAGTCCGCAACGCGGCCGCTCGCTATCCCGATCACCGCGCCGTCTCATCGCATTCCTTCCCCCTGCCGAGCCGCGGGCAGGCCTGGGCACGGGTCCACTTGAGCGTGCTGCGCGACCCGATCGATCGCTACGCTTCGATCTATCGCTTCGAGCGCAGCCGTGAGATCGACCATCCCGCCAACCGGGCCGCCCGCGAGCTCGGCTTGGAGGCCTACTGTCAGTGGTGGCTCGACAACCCCTCGGGGATCTGGCTCGATTGGCAAACACGCTGCTGCACCCCGCAGTACGGTGCGGCCGCGGCCGTGCGCCGGCTCCAGACCCGGCTGCGCCGGCGATGGGGTGCCCCGCCGTCAGGATTGAGCGGCCGCCATGCCTCCGGGTTGGAGGGCTGGGACGCGGACCTCGATCTCGCCGTCGAGGCGGCCTTGGAGACGGCGTTGGTCTTCACCGTCGATCGCTTCGATCAAGGGCTGGTGCTCCTAGAAGCGTTGATGCGCGACGGCGGGACGCCATTCGATGCGAGCTACGTTCGCCAAAACGTCTCGCGAAGCGAGTCTGAGCCGAGCGAGCATCCCGACGAGACGCTGTCCGCCGAGGTCAAACAACGGCTGATCGAGGCAAACGCACTCGACTACCAGCTCCTGCGGCGTGTGCGCGCGCGGCTCGACCGGCGCTACGCGGAGCTCGACCCCCAGGGTACCCACCTTACCGAGTTCCGCCAGCGCTGCGAACGGCTCGACGGCGACCCAGATACCCTGCGCGTCTGCGTTCCGGACCAGTCCGATTGGGTGCTGGTGCCGGCCTGAGCCGACGAGCCCGGATTCTGCCCGACGCTCACCCCGCGCAGTCCTCGATCAACTGCCGCAGCCGCTCGAGGCCGCGCTCGAACGAATATTCCTCGCGCATCAGATCGAGCCCCGCCTTCGAAAGGGTGCTCCAGAGCGCCTCATCTCGGTAGGCCGCAATGACCGCCTCCGCAAACGTATCGGCGTCCGTGGCGATCATGGCGGAGACGCGGTCGACCAGGCCCATCCCCTCCGCGGCCACCGGTGTGGCCACGCAGGGCAGCCCGTGGCTCAGGCTGGTTCCGACCTTGCCCTTGATCCCGCCGCCGTAGCGCAAGGGCGCGACGGACAGCCGGCAGCGAATGAGAATCGGCGAGAGATGCTCGACATAGCCCAGCACATCCACCCCGGGCTCCTGGGCGAGCTCCAGGATCTCATCGGGCACGTTACTGCCGACGACCAGAAACCGCGCATCGGGCAGCGCGGTCCGCACGTGCGGCCAGATCCCGCTGATGAAATAGCGGACCGCGTCGACGTTGGGCGGGAAGAGAAAGCCTCCGACAAAGACGAGATCGCGGCGCTCACCAAAGGACAGGGGCGAGCCGACCACCTCACGGATATAGGGGATGGCCGCCACCCGGACCTCCGGCGCCTCCTGCGCCACGATCTCCCGCTCGGTGGCGCTGATCACGATGGTCCCATCCGAGTCGCGCATCAGGGCGTATTCCAGGGCCTTGGTGCGCCGCGCCTGTTCCGCCAGCAACTCCGACTCCTCCACCTTCGCCTGGCGCTCCTCCCGGATGTAGTGCAGGTCGACCGTGTTGAAGATCACCTTGGCCCTGGGGCAGAGGCGGCGGACGACCCCAAGGTGCTCGGCGGCGTGGTGCACGCGCTCGAGCATCACCAGGTCGTAGTAGCCGCTCACGGCCTCCAGATGCGCCTCCAGCGACGGCACGTAGGGCCGATACAGGCACTCGACACCCATCTGCTGCAACGCTTGGGTGTAGCGGCCGGCCATCAGCATATCGTGCGGGCAGAAGACCACCTTGTATCCCAGTGCCTGCAGCATCCGGAGGTACTGCATGGTGTCGATCGAGCCCGAGTCCTTGTCCGGCATCGGCGTGGTCACATCGACGATCAAGGCGCGTTTCTCCACACCCCGTTCCCGTGCCAGCCACACGTCATCGGCGCGGGTCAGGTGACCGGCGAGCACGTCCTGCCACTTGGCGAGGAACTTCTCCTGATTGACGAGCTGGTAGGCCTTCACCCCGGTGCTGGTGTCGGTGCCCGAGGTCACGCCCTCGAAGTGGATGACCTGGGATGCGGGCTGAATGAGGACGTGATACCCCGCTTGACGCACGGCGAAGGCGAGATCCGTGTCCTCGTAATAGGCTGGGGCGAAGCGCTCGTCGAATCCGCCGAGCTGTTCGAACAGCTGCCTCGGCACCATGATGCAAGCGCCCGAGCAGTAATCCACCTCGCGCACGAAGTTGTATTCCGGCCGATTGGCATCGTCGTCGCGGCCGTAGTTCAGCCCCGAGCCGTCGCTGAAGATGACCCCCCCGGATTCTTGGAGTCGGCGGTCGGGGTAGAGCAGCTTGGCGCCCACGAGTCCCGCCTTGGGCCGGCTCTTGAACGTCTTTACCAAGGCGTCGAGCCAACCGCTCAACACCTCGGTGTCGTTGTTGAGGAGGACCAGGTAGTCGCCGCGTGCCTCCCGGGCCGCCCGATTGCAGCTCCGCAGGAAGCCCAGGTTGGTCTCGTTGCGGACCAGCCGGATGCCCGTGACCAACGCGAGCAGCTCCGGGGTGTGATCGGGCGAGCAGTCGTCGACGACGATCACCTCGTAGCTTGCCCGGCTCGGGGTTGCGCAGATCGCGCTCAGACAGTGCAGGGTGTAATCGGCCTCGCCGTAGACCGGCACGATGATCGAGACCACGGGGCTGGCGCACTGCGGAAAGACGATGGCCTTCGCGGCCTCGGGGGTCGCCGTGAGCACCGGCGGGACGACCACCGCCGCCGCCTCCTGCTCGGCGATCACCGCTCCTTCGATCTCGGCGAGGAGCGCCGCCGCCTGTTGCGCCGCAATCGCGGCCTCCTGCGCCTCCCGCCAACGCTGATAAGCGCCGGTATGGCGCACCAGCCAGGGAAGGTGTCGAAAGGCGCGGTGGGCCAGCTCCACCTTGGCGTGATGAGCGAAGGGCAGCCGGCGGAACAGCCAACGACCGGGCCCCGAGGCCCCGCCTCCCTCCGCCGCCTCAGTTACCGTCGGGGTCTCCCCCGTCTCTTTGACCGTTACCCTCTGCTCTGCGGAGTGTGCTTCGCCGTCGTCGCCGTGCAGGTCGCGCGCAGCGCGCTCCGCGTCCCCCTCTCCGTCACGAAGAGGGAAATGGACCGGGTGCCGGTGGCCGTCATGCCCCGGGGTGGCGCGGGCGCCCTGTCCGTCCGCGCCTTCGGGAAGCGTCTCCCGCGCCGTCTCGCCGCAGAGGGCGCGGCGAGTCGCGTCGAGAAAGGCGTGGCCGTATCGTTGATCGGGCTCTAGGTGACAACCCTCGGCCCATTCGTTCCATGCATTGATAAACACCAAGCGCTCATCGCCCACCAGCCGCTCCCGGGTCTGCGCCACCATCGACGACAGCCAGGCCTCATACCGCTCCGGGCTTGACTCGACAAAGATCAGCGCCGTGTCCTGCCGCCGCGCGGTGTTGTCCCACGCGGGCATGACCCCTCGAAACAGCCGGTACGACGGGAGGACGCGCCGCCGCGCCACCTCAATCACCCGCCGCATATCGACGATATGACCGGTGAAGCTGGGATTGAGCAATTTCTCCTGGTAGCGCTCGTTGCAGTGCCGTTCCAGGTCCGTTCCATGCGGCGGAAACTCCACCGCGGCGTCGAACCCATAGGGCGTCGGGTCCCCAATGCCGAAGCTCTGCACCGCCACCAGGTACGGATCGGGGATACCGGCCTCTGCGCACTCCCGGCGCCATAGATCAACCGTCGCGCGCAGATCCGGGATGATGTCGATCCGGTAGATCAGCAGCAGCGGCCGGCCCTTGACCCGGATGTAGCGCCGATCCCGGAAGAACGGGTACAGGCCCCTGATAAAGGCGCGGCTGTCGGCCTCGGAGTGCTCCTGGCCGATCAGTACCTCACTGCTCTTGCCGTCCCATGCCCGCGTCCAGTCCTCGTTCGCCCAGCAGATGCAGAATGGAAAATCGGGCTCGCCGCTGACGAGCATCTCCTCCAAGGGGCGGAACAGCAGCCGCTTTCCAGCGAACCAGTAGTAGTAAAAGCAAAAGCCGTGGATCCCCGCCTCTCGGGCGAGGCGCGCCTGCGCGATGCGCGTCTCCGCCGCACGCAGGTCGTAGAAACCCAGGTCCCCCGGCACGTGCGGCTGGTAATGGCCGCGAAAATTCGGGCGCGCCTTGGTGACATTGGTCCACTCCGTGAACCCCTTGCCCCACCAGGCATCGTTCTCTGGGATTGGATGAAACTGCGGCAGGTAGAACGCAATCGCGCGAACCTGAGGTACTCCGGTCGATGCAACCAAAACTCACACCTTTGATGACTCGGTCCGCTGCCGTGCTGGCGGCCCGTTAGGCTAGGCGCCGTCGCCGCGAAGCCGTTGTAACACCCGACCGACGCCGCGCACTGGCGCGCTGAACCGCCAAGAGGTCGAGCCGAGGATCTCGGCGATACGCGCCTCATACTCGCGCTGCTGCGCGTCACGCGACGCGAGTACGCGCAGGATCTCGTCATTGAGCGCGTCCAGTGCCCCTTGCAGCTCACCGACCTGGCCATGGAGCTGTCCGACGGCCTCCTGCAGCTCGGCCTGGGCCGCTTGCTGCTCAGTGAGCACGCCCCGCAGCCGTTCTGCCTCCCCCCGGTAGGCGTCGCGTGCGGAGGCGGCCTCGGCCAGCTTGGCCTCGGCCGTTGTGAGCCGCGCGGCCGCCTCGTTCACCCGAAATCCCATGCCCGCGAGCGCCCGGCCGTAGGTGTCGTCGGCACGGTCGAGCTCCTCGCGGACTGCGTCGAGCTCAACCTCGGCACCGGCGTCGTCCTCAGCCAGGTGGAGCAGTGCCTCATACGCCCGCACCGCCCATGCGGGCACCTCCCGGCGGTCGCGGATCTCGGTCCAGTCGGCGCGCTGGCGCCGAAGCTCGGGGGAGAGAAAGTCCTCGACCTGCGCCTCCGCGGTGCGCGAGAGCCGCGGCCAATGGATGTCCAACGCCGCGCCGATACGGTCGACCACCGCGCGCCAGTCGCGCAGCAGCCCCTCGTACGTCACGAACACCCGCTCCTGACCGCGGGTCGCCTGCTCGGCGTCCAGCACGTTGCGCAGCCACACCAGGTAACCCTTGGCGAGCGGGAAGTCGTTGCGCGCCTTGAGCGAGGCCGCAACCTCCGCCGGGTTGCGCAGCGGCACCACGAACTGCCCGCGAACGCCGATCCGCGGCAGCACCCCGAGCCAGAGCGGCACCAGGCGGCACAGGCGCGGGTCCTTGATCGCGAACAGCGGCGCCGCGGCGAACTCGCGCCGCAGCAGCTCCGCCAGCTCCTCCGCGAAGGCCACACCGACCTCCGAAGCGAACCACTCCGGCGGGAAGCGCGACACGTCGTCCCAGGCGCTTCCCGCGCTGGCCAGCGCCCGGTCATGCAGCGCAACGACCTCGACCGGCTCCCAGAAGCCGAGGTCGTTGTCGCCCGCCACCCCCCCGGCGAGCTCGCCCGCCAGCGCCCCCCCGACCAGGCTCAGCGTGCGCGTGAGCGCCGAGGTGCCGCTGCGGTGCATGCCCGCGACGAGGAGTCCCCGGCGGACCGGTGTGCCCGCCGGCTCGGTCGCCCGAGGGTTCGTCGGTACGCTCAAGGCCAATCTCCAGCTCGGCGCCTGCGCGGCGACAACGCCGGGCACGAGCGCTTCCGTAAAAAGCCAACAATTATACGGCGATTAATAAGAATTCGGCGAGATGTTGAACCTTACCATCGTCGCCGGCTCCTACCGCGCCGCGACGGCCGGATCAGCCCGGCTCGGTGTCGAATCCGAGCTGGCGGACGAAGGCGACGTCCTCGGGGTCGAACAGTTCGAGCCCGTGGCGCTTGAAGCGCCCGACGGACGCGGGCGTCTGCGCCAGGGCCGCGAGCCGCTGAAGCTCCTCGTCGGCGAGCCGCACGCCAAGAAACCCCGCCAGCTCGCGCAGCCCGGCCAGGGGGTCGGCGCACAGCCGGTCGTAGTTCAGCAGCAGGAAGCGCTCGCCCAGCGGCGCACAACGCGCGAGTACCCGCCGGTGCACTAGGTGCCAGTACTTCAGCGACCAGTAGGGCGAGATGCTGAAATCCGGCCCGAGAAACCGCTCCCCCCAGAACCGAAGCTGGTTCTGGTTGCTGCTGTGGGCCATGTCGAGCCCGTTACGCACCACGTGGATGTAGCGCAGCCTCGGAAGTCGCTCGGCGAGCCGGTCGATCAGGATGTGGGTGTTGGGCTCCTTCCAGCCCCAGGGTCCCGACCGGGGCGCCATCGACCCCCTCAGCAGGCTCTCGGCCCGCGCCCGCAGCCAATCGGGCGGGTGCTCCCCCCGATCGGCCTCGGTCAGGTCCCGGACCAGGCCGGCCTGTTCCGGCGAGGGAGGGTCGCCTCCGGTCATGCGGGAGACGAAGATCTCCATTGCCGCGTCCAATGGGCCGTCCCCGAGGTCGAGCACCTCACGCCGTTTGAAGAGCAGCGTGAACCACAGGTTGTCGAGCGATTCGTTGAGGTCGCCGCCGAGGTAGAACCCCAGCTCTAGCAGCACCTGGGCGATCAGCCGGGTGCCGCTGCCCCCGACGCCACCGACCGCCACCGGCGCCCCGCGCACCTCAGCCACGGCCATGAGGGTCCGCCTGCGGACGATTCAGTACCGCCATCGCCTGCTCCGCCGACCAGGCCAGCTTGGGGAGCGCCGCGGGCGGCACCCGGCCGAGATAGAGCGGTGCGACCGCCGGCACCACGAACGGCCCGCCGCGGATGCGCTGGTATTCCTCGTGAAACACCGGGAACATCGGCCGGTCGGCGTTGGTCGCCACCCCGCCGTGGATCTGGTGGAAGGTGCCCTCGCCGAGCAGGACGATGACCTCGGTGTCCGGCGCCTCGCTGGCGCGCCGCCAGATGTCCAGGTTGGCAAGCCCGCCCCCGGGCATCACGAAGCGCGGGTCGTAGCCGCCGAGCTCGTCCCACAGCGCCCGGGTGAGGAACAGGGCGTTGCTCTCGCCGATCGGCTGGAACCAGCCCCCGGCCGAAGAGCCCGCGAAGCTCGCGATCTCGAACAGCCGGTAGCCGTCCTCCTCCCAGTGCACCGAGGCCAGCAGCTCGTCCTCGCGCGCCTGGCAGTAGCCCGCCTGGATCGAGCGTCGCTGCAAGTCCGGGCCCAGGTGAAAACCGATGGTCCCGATCACCGGGCGCCGATACAGCCGAGCCCCGCGCAGCGCCCCCGCCAGCAGCCCAGGGGAGGCGAGCCGGGCCCCGTCGATCCACACCCCGATCAGCTCGCCCCGCGCGAGCGCCAGCCCCTGGTTGATCGCCGCCACCGGCGAGGGCGTCGCATCCGCCACCCGGTGAACCCGCAGTCCGGGACACCAGCGCCGGCACTCGGCCTCGTCCCAGGGCTCGGTCGACCCGTTGTCGAGCACCAGCACCTCGTAGTCCGCCGCCGCGATCTCCCGCTGCATCCCCACGCCGAGCGAACGGAGGGTGCGCGGCAGCTCCCGCGCCATGTTGTAGGCAACGACGATGACGGACAGTGCGGGAGCCATCTCGCTCAGCAACAGTTCACTAAAGAATCAAACAACCCCATCAGCGAACACTTTTCGCACTCGCCTCGTTGTCGTGGTCGTAATCGTGAAGATGTTCGACAACGACAACGACAACGACAAGGACGAGGAGCAAAGTCCTCGACCCCTTTCTTGGTTCCAGCGCTGCCGGGTTGGGGTGGATCAAGGCGCTCTGAGACCGATCCGCCGGCAGCGTTGCGGTGAAACCGCTGCGCTGCTTCCACGCGGCTTCACCGGCCCGCCAGCGGGTGGTCCCCGCGCGGCAGGAATGGGCAACTTGTTCTTGAACCCTTCGGCGATGACGTTCTCAGCGCTTGGCCGACACCGGTCGGGCTGAAGGCCGACCTACAACCCGATCCACCCGACCCAGCCTCCGTGTAGGTCGGCCTTCAGGCCGACGACGCGCCGGCGGTCTGCTCAGACGGCGCCTGTCGGGCTGAAGCCCGACCTACAACCCGATCCACCCGACCCACCTCCGTGTAGGTCGGCCTTCAGGCCGACGACACCCTGGCGGTCTGCGCAGACGGCCCCTGTCGGGCTAAAGCCCGACCTTGTATCTTGCCGGACGTGGGGGTTAGCTACCCCCGCAGCGGAGCGGGTAGGTAAGTCAATGCAGGACATCCTCCAGGCTCCGGGCGGTGAGGAGGCGCTCGGACCACTGGAGCAGCGTCTCGGCGTCGGCCGTTTCCACCCGTTGGCGGACCTCATCCGGCACCTCGCCGAAGCGGCGACCTAACAACCGGAGCAACATCTCGGCCTCACCTTGCCGCACGCCCTGCTGTAGGCCCTGTTCTACGAACCGTTCGGCGAATCGGGTCACGGCCCTGTCCTCCTCGGGATAGCGCTGCCGGTAGATGATGCGCTCATTCTCGTCCAGATCGGCATAGATGTCGATGAAATCCAGATACTTGAGTCGACGCTCGGGGGCAGGCTCCCGCTCCATAAGGCCGCGCACCGCCTGGGCATAGACCTCGATCTTCTCCTTGCCCTTTGTCCCTGACCCCGCGAATCTTGACCAGACTGCCGCAGAAAATTCGTTGTCGTGTTCGTTGTCGTAATCGTGAAGATGTTCGACAACGACAACGACAACGACAACGACAACGACAACGACAACGACAACGACAACGACAACGACAACGGCAACGACGAAAGTCTTCTGCCCCGTTTTTTGGTTCCGGGGCTGCAGGAGTGGGGTGGGTCAAGACGCTTTGCGACCGATCCGCCGGCAGCGTTGCGGTGAAACCGCCGCGCTTCTTCCACGCGGCTTCACGGGCCCGCCAGCCGGTGGTCCCGGCGCGGCCAGAATGGGCAAGTCGTTCTTGAACGCTTCGGCGATGACGTTCTCAGCGATTGGTCGAGACGGGTCGGGCTAAAGCCCGACAACCCGAGCCACCCGACCCAGCCTCCGTGTAGGTCGGCCTTCAGGCCGACGACGCCCTGGTGGTCTGCTCAGACGGCCCCTGTCGGGCTAAAGCCAGACCTACAACCCTATCCGCCCGGCCCGCCGTCGGTGTCGGTCGGACTTCAGTCCGACCCGCGTCGGCTCGGGCTACCCGCTAACCAGCATCATCGCGCCTGCTCCCCGAGCCGTGCCCGCAAGGGCTTGAGCGCGGCGCGCACCTCGGGCACCCCGGCGCCGGCGTCGCGCAGGCGGCGCAGCAGGCCGAGCAGCTCGCCGACCAGGGGATCGTCGGGGGGCAGCGCGCCGCGCCGGGCGAGCACCTCGGCCGGGGGCTCGGCCGCGAGGCGGTCGCGGTATTCCTTCACCACCGGGTTATAGCGCTCCCAGAGCACCCGGTTGCCGGGGTCGAGCCCCGCGATCAGCAGCAGCCCCGAGGGGTGGGTGTCGAGCGCCAGCAGGAGCAGGTCGGGGCGCAGGGCGGTCAGGCAGGCGTGGAGTTTCCAAACGTCACCCATCCAGACGTGCGTCGCACGCTCGCGCTGGGCCTGGCGGGGGTGGTTGGGATAGATATCGTCCACCACCACCAGCCCCGCCGGGTCGGCGCGGCGCTCCACCTGCATCCAGTCGCGCAGGGCATACTCGAACAAGTGCATTCCGTCGATGAAGGCGAGATCGACCGGGGCGTCGATCAGCCCGCCGGCCTGCTCGTCGAAGAAGTCGTCGCTGGTCGCGGTCACCACCCGGGTCGCCGTGCCTAGCGCCTCGCGCACCTCGGGGGCGGGATCGACCCCGATCGCCCGGCCGGTCGCCAGCGCGAGGCTCCGCCCATGGCGGACGCCGACCTCCAGGTACAGGCG
>JALOTB010000173.1 GCA_025458165.1 Chromatiaceae bacterium
CCCGCCGTCGACGCGCCGGTGCGACGAGCAACAGGCTGCGCCTCGGAGCCCGGCACACCGCGGCGACCGCGCCCGTAGCTGCCGGCAAGATTTCACTCACAAGACCCAGCCCCAATGAAGATCATCATCCTCGGGGCCGGCCAGGTCGGAAGCTCCGTGGCCGAGAGCCTGGTCTCGGAAGCCAACGAGATCACCATCGTCGACAGCGACGCGGCGCGCCTTGCCCCGCTCAAGGATCGACTCGATCTGCGCGTCGTCAACGGCAACGCGGCCTTGCCCTCGGTGCTCGAGGCGGCGGGCGCGGAGGACGCCGACCTCCTCATCGCCGTGACCCAGAGTGATCAGACGAACCTCTGCGCCTGCCGCACCGCCGCCGCCCTGTTCCACACCCCCACCCGGATCGCCCGCTTGCGCTCGGAGGACTACGCTCGCCACCCCGAGCTGCTGGAGGAGAAGAACTTCGCGGTGGATTTCAGCATCTGCCCGGAGCAGATCGTCACCGACTACATCGTCAAGCTGATCGAGTTTCCCGAAGCCCTCCAGGTGGTGGAATTCGGCGACGGGCGGGTGAGCCTGGTGGCCGTGCGGGTCGTCGAGGGCGGCCGCCTGGTCGGCCACCCGGTATCGGACCTGCGCCGGCACCTCGCGGGACTCGATGCCCGGGTCGCCGCCATCTACCGCAAGGATCAGGCGATCGTCCCCACCGGGGCCACGCGGATCGAGGCCGGCGACGAGGTCTTCTATCTCGCCGCCACCCGGGATATCCGACGAGTCTTGAGCGAGTTGCGCCAGCGCGACCGTCCCACCCGGCGCATCCTGATCGCCGGCGGGGGCAACATCGGTGAGCGCCTGGCGGCGGCGACCCAAGATCACTACCAGGTCAAGCTCGTCGAGTGCCACGAGGAGCGCGCCAAGGACCTCGGCGCCCGCCTGGGCCGCACCCTCGTGCTGGTGGGCGAGGCGGGGGATGAGGCCCTGCTCGGCGCCGAGGGGATCGAGGAGCTGGATTTCTTTCTCGCGCTGACCAACGACGACGAGAACAACATCGTCGCCGCCCTTTTGGCCAAGCGCCTGGGGGCGCGGCGGGTACTCGCGCTGATCAACCGGCGCGTCTACGTGGACCTGGTGCAGGCTGACCGCATCGACATCGCCATCTCCCCGGCGCAGGTCTCCATCGGCTCGCTGCTTGCCCACGTGCGGCGGGGGGACGTGGCGGCGGTGCACAGCCTGCGCCGCGGGGCGGCCGAGGCCCTGGAGCTGGTCGTGCACGGGGACGCGGGTAGCTCCAAGGTGGTCGGGCGTCAGGTCCGGCAGCTCGAGCTGCCGCTCGGGGTCACGGTCGGGGCCATCGTGCGCGGGCCGCCTCCTAAGCCCGGGGGCGGCGATCGCCGAGAGGTCCTGATTGCGCACGATGACACGGTGATCGAGGCGGAAGACCACGTCGTGCTGTTCCTGCTTCACAAAGCACTCGTGCCGAAGGTGGAACGCTACTTCCAGGTGAGCTTCAGCTTCTTCTGATGCGTCCCCTTGGGTCTGTCGCCAACGTCATGGGGCGGCTGCTGATCGTCTTCAGCCTGACCTATCTCCTCCCCATCGCCTCGGCGATCTATTTCGACGACGGGACCCTGACGACCTTCGTCGTGAGCTTGGTTGCCTGCGTGCTGGCCGGGCTGTTGCTCGAGCGGCTCACCCGGCGCTTTCGCACCGAGCTCAAGGCCCGGGACGGTTTCATCCTCGTGGTCGCGGCCTGGACGCTGACCGCGGCGATCGCCTGCGTGCCGCTCATGCTGCATCAGCCGGAGGCACTCGATGAGCCGCTGAGCTTCACACACGCCTTCTTCGAGACCATGTCGGGGCTCACCACCACCGGGGCGACGGTGATGGTGGGACTGGATACCCTGGCCCCGTCGATCAACCTCTGGCGGCACATCCTCAACTGGCTGGGGGGGATGGGGATCATCGTGCTGGCGGTCGCCATCCTGCCCCTGCTCGGCGTGGGCGGCATGCAGCTCCTACGCGCAGAGGTCCCGGGGCCGATCAAGGACGCGCGACTGACCGCCCGCATCGGTGACACGGCCGCCATCCTCTGGACCGTGTACTTGGGCATCACCGTCGCCTGTGCTCTGGCGCTGACGCTCGCCGGCATGGGTTGGTTCGATGCGCTCTGCCATGCCTTCTCGGCTTTGTCCTTGGGCGGCTTCTCCACCCGCGACGGGAGCATCGGGGCCTTCGACTCTCCGCTCATCGAGGGCGTGCTCATCGTCTTCATGGTCTTGGCCGCCGTCAACTTCGCGACCCACTACACCGTCTGGCACCGGCGCAGCCTGAGGGCCTACTGGCGCGATGCCGAGGCCAAGGGGGTGCTGCTGGTGCTCGGGTGGAGCATCCTGGGTTGCGCGGGCTATCTGTGGTTCGTCGGCACCTTCACTGATCCGGTGACGGCGCTGCGTCACGTGGCCTTCAACCTGGTGTCGGTGGCGACCGACTGCGGATATGCCAGTGTCGATTTCGCGCAATGGCCGCTGTTCGTCCCCTTCTGGATGCTGTTTCTCTCCTGTGTGACGGTCAGCTCCGGCTCCACCGGGGGCGGCATCAAGATGATTCGGACCCTGATCCTGGTGCGCCAAAGCGGGCGCGAGCTCCGGCGCATGATCCATCCGACGCTCGCCGCTGGATCTCCAACAGCATCGTGTTCGCGGTCCTGGGCTTCATGTTTCTCTATTCCATGAGCATCGTCGGGATGACCTTCCTGCTCATCCTCGGCGGGCTCGACTTCATCTCCGCCTTCAGTGCCGTCATCGCCTGCATCAACAACATGGGCCCGGGGCTGGGCGAGGTGGGTCCCGGCTCGAACTATGCCGGCCTCACCGATTACGAGCTCTGGGTCCTGAGCTTCACCATGCTGCTTGGCCGGCTTGAAGTCCTCTCGCTCCTCATTCTGTTCACACCCCAGTTCTGGCGCAAATGAGCGAGGGGGGCGGATTTGGATCGGCGCCGAACGCCAGGCAGAGGAGGGGGAGATCAGCATCCGCGTTGGCGGAAAAGGCATCCGGCGGGAGCAGCTCTCTCGGCTCTGCGAGAATTTCGCTCAGGTTCACGAGGGCCAGAGGGTCGGCGCCGGGGAGTCGCCTGACCCTGGTACGCACTTTCCCCGCCGAGCACGATCACCTGGATACACGCTCAGTTCTCGCCCTGATCCTCGGAGAGCACGGGGACTCCGAGATCGCGGCCTGGAGCGGTGCCTGCAGCGGCGGCACCCCGCTGCGACACCACACCATCCTTGGCCGCCGCCAAGACCCAGCCCTGATGACGGCCATCCTCACTCAGGTGCGCCGCGCCGCCGACCGGTCCCCTAGGTCTTCGTCTCCAGGATACGTCTCGCCGTGCGTGGCAAGCGCAACTTTGGACCTTGCCATCCGCATCCATGGCGCCAGCGTGCGTCTCTGCTAGCGCAGAGGTACGTTCGCCAAACTGCGTCTTGCACGGGGGATACCGGGCCTTTGCCCCGCGAATGGGCGTCCGTTGAGGGTCCATCTGCCGACGTCATCTTTGGAGCAAGCGCCGACCGCTCTTCGAACGGAGCTGCCGCGAGCGGGCCACACGGCCGCTCTGGGGCGGCATGCGCCCTGCGCGTCCCACGCGGGGCGCGGCCAAACTTCTGTTGCTTCAACCTGACGTAGGCAAAAGAAGATATCGGAGACAAGCGACTACCTGCCCGCCCCAACGGCCCGTGCTCCCTGGGACAAGGGAAGGCTCGTCGGCCAGAACCCCGCCGCTGCGGCTCCCGGAGATTTGGGCGCTCCGGATTCGCTCGGAGTTTGGCAAGCGGCTTCGGGACCTCGCGATTGACGGCAAGCGGTGCGGCTGTGACCTGATGGGGCTGCGCCTGCGGGCCGCGAGACGCCGAGCGACTACCCTTCGCGTGTAGGCCCCTCCCTTACCAATCCCTGCGGCGGAACCGCGCCCGGCGGTCGCGGACTCATGGTCCGCCACCGCGGATGCGCCCGGCCTGATCCGGGATGACCTCGACTACCGCCTCTCCTTTGCGAAGCATGGCGCGACGATTGATCAGCACGATGACGCCCGCTACCAAGATGAACCCGAACATGTCGTAGGGCTGCGCGTCGGGCCACAGGGGATTGATGAGCTGAAAGTGCAGCAGCGCCGCCAGCAGGATGCTGCCGCGGGAGGCATTGAACAGGGCCGTGGCAATCACGCTGGCCGCCACCGCTCCGGCCAGGAACGGGCCGAACGACCAGGTCCCCTGGGGCGTACTGGCCAGCAGGAAGGCGGGCAGGTGCCAGAGGCCCCAGATCAAACCCAGAGCCAACCCCGCCCAGAGCGGCGCGAGGCGCCGTTGCAGCAGGGGCAAGGCAAGACCTCGCCAGCCGAGTTCCTCGACCGGCCCCTTGATCGCCATCAGGGCTACGGCCGCGACCAGTGCCTCCGGCGAGGAGCTCTGTAGGTGGTCCACCAGGGGCTTGCCCATGAGAGCGGCGCTGGCGAAAAACACCGCGGGTATCCCGAGCAGCAGAAAGGCGTACCAGGCGGGGGCGCAGCGCCAGCGCAACAGCCGGGCGAGGAATCGCCGCAGTCCGCCGGCGCCGCCGTAGTGGATGACAACGATGAGCGCTGCGATGGCCGGCGCGTAGACCGCCAGGTAGAAGAGCGGATGCCGGCCGGTCAGCTCGCCGAGCGCCCTGCCCATGGCGTCCGGCAGGAAGATGTACAGCCCGAGGATTCCCCACGCCAGGCCGAAAGCGATCGCCAGAAATGGCAGGAGCGCGTGGACAGGAACCGGCCTTGCTGCGACGCGCATTGACACACCCCCCGCTGCCCGCCCTCGCGCTCCGTCCCCGCAATCAGGGGCGCGGACCGGCGGGCACCGTTGCATTGTCGACGCGCTCGGGTGGCAGTGCGCTGCGCGCCATCAAGGAACTGGGCGGACGAAGCGGTACAGCGCCTGCTCCCGTAGCGGCGGACCGTTTCGGCCTCTTCGACCTTCTTCCGGATCTGAACCAGAAGCCAGCTCGGCTCAGCAACGCGCCATGCCATGCCCCGCCCGACGGCTGGAGGCAGGAGTCGGCCAACTCCGGACGCCGGCATCTGCACCGTGCTGGCGGGTTCACGCGCATAGCGGACGCGCGGTGCCCAGCAGACGACTCGGCGCCAGCGCCACTTAGCGGACACTGAGACACAGTCTCTGGCCAGGCGAAACGCGGTTCCCATACATCTTCCACGCGCCCCAGCAAGCAGGTCACGAAGAGGACACCTAAGTCGAGTGTCAGTCATCAACGCTGTGCTCGGAGGTTCCAGTTGGGTATCGCGACAGCAGACCTCAGCGAGGGAGCTTCAATTCCGCGACCAGTCCGCCCTCGGGTCGGTTCATGAGCACCAGGTCGCCGCCATGGGCGCGGGCGATGTTGCGGGCGATGCCGAGTCCGAGGCCTGCGCCGCCGGAGTCGCGCCCGCGGGAGCCCTCCAGGCGGAAGAATGGCTCGAAAACCTTCTCGATGGCGTCGGGCGGAATCCCGGGCCCCCGATCGGCGATGCGCAATGTGACCGATTGCGACGAGTCTTGCGCCGAGACCTCAACCTCTCCGCCGTAACGCAGGGCGTTGTTGAGCAGATTCCCGATGCAACGCTTCAGCGCAAGGGGTCTGCCCGAGTAAGGGCGTTCGACGGATCCCTCCAGGCGCACCCCCTGGCCCGATTCGCCGGCATCCTCGATCAGGCTCTCCAAGAGCGCCATCAGGTCGGTCGGACGGATCGCCTCATGCTGGTCGGTGCCGCGCATGAAGTCGAGCGTCTCCTGAACCATGGCCTGCATCTCGTCGAGGTCGCGCCGGATCTTCTCCCCCAACTCCTCGTCGTCGAGCAGGTCCGCCCGCAGGCGCAGGCGCGTGATCGGCGTCTTCAGATCGTGGGAGACGGCGGCCAGCATC
>JALOTB010000102.1 GCA_025458165.1 Chromatiaceae bacterium
CGAGCGGGGGGCAGTGGACGCCGTCGCGGGGGGGCCGCCCTCCCCCGCCTCGCGCCGGCGCATCGGCTCCTGGGCGGCGGGTGCGGGAGGGACCGCCTGTTGGAAGCGCTCGTCGAGCCGCAGGTCCTCGACCCGCCCGAGCGCGCCGCGGGTTTGGGTCTTTTTCTCCGCCTTCGCTGACACCTCGGGCTCGGCGAGCCGGTCGAATGCCGCCTGCGGGCGTGGTCTCTCCGCCTCCTCGGGCGCCCGCCCGGGCGCGCCCGCCATCAGGCCCGGTCGTTCCCGGTCGGAGCGCTCGGGCGGCGCCGTTGGCGCCACGGCCGGCGGGGACTCAACCAGCCGGTTCTCGGTGAGGATCGCGCGGATACGCGCCTGCCGGGCGGCGCGTTCGGCGAGCTCGGCGGGCGTCATGCCCAGATCCCCCGGCGGGTGGTCCCCGGGCGGCAGCAGCGGGGTGGTCAGCGCCCCGGCGGCATCGACCTGGAAATGCCCGACCAGGCCGGGCAGCGCTTGAGGCACCGGCAACTGGGACAGGGGCGAGCGCTGGCGGAAGCCGGCGGGCGCGTCGCCCTCCGCCACCAGGAAGGCGTAATCGGCGATGGCGCGGCGCTCTTCGGCGCGCACCAGCTCCTGCAGACGGGTGTCGATGCGCGCGGCGAGCTCCTCGGCGAGGAGCTGGTGCTGACGAAACGCCGCCCATTTGAGGTGGCTGAAGGCCTGGTGGATCAGCAGCCCCGCGGGGATCGCGAGCGCCAGCACGAACAGGCCGAGCACCAGGCGCAGGCGCCTTGGGGTCCAGCCCGCGAGGCTCGCGGGGCGCATCTCAGCCGCTCAGCAGCCGGTAGCCCGCGCCGCGCACGGTGATGAGATAGCGGGGCTGCGCCGGGTCGGGCTCGAGCTTGCGGCGCAGCTTCGCGATGTGGATGTCGACCGTGCGGGTCTCGAGGTCGAGCCCGCGCGCATAGCCCCACACCTTGGTCAGCAGCTCCTCGCGCGAGACCGCCCGCTCGGGGTTGGCGCCCAAGTACTGCAGCACGTCCATCTCGCGGCGGGTGAAGGCGATGGTCTCGGCGCCGCGGCGGGCCGAGAGGTTGGCGACATCGATCTCGATCGCCTCGCCGAGGTGGATGCGCTGCGGGTCGCTGGCGAGACGCGCGCGGCGCAGCACCGCCTCGACGCGGGCCACGAGCTGGGTCACGGAAAAGGGTTTGCCGACATAGTCGTCGGCACCGAGGCGCAGCCCCTGCACGATGTCCTCGTCGCTGGTCTTGGCGGTGAGCAGGATGATCGGCTGCTCACGGTCGACGGCGCGAATGCGCTCGCAGATCGTAAAGCCGTCGAGCCCCGGCAGCATGACGTCGAGCAGGATGAGGTCGAAGCGCCCGCTGAGCGCCTTGCGCAGGCCCTCGCGGCCCTCGGCGGCAGAGTCGACCGCGTAGCCGTGATAGACGAACACGTCCTCCAGGCCGGCGCGGATGGCGGCTTCGTCCTCGACGATGAGCAGACGGGGCTTGCTGGGCATGTGCCCGCCAAGGGTAGCAAGGCACCCCCACCGCGGCACGTAAAACCTTTGTAAAACCAGCGCCTGAATCTTTACCAAACGGTGCCTGTGGCCCTGCGCGCCGCCTTCGTAGACTGCAGTCGCCAAGCGATCCCGTCCCCGAAGGAGGCCAACCATGGCACTGATCACCCGTGTGTCCCGACTGTTCCGAGCCGATGTCAACGCGGTCCTCGACCGCATCGAGGAGCCGGCCAGCCTGCTGCGCCAGGCGGTCCTCGACATGGAGGAGGCGCTCGCGCGCGACGAGGAGCGCGCGCGGCGGCTGGCGGAGGCGGAGCGGGAGCAGTCGCTGCGCGTCGCGGAGCTCGAGCGAGCCCTGGGCGAGCTCGCTGAGCCGCTCGAGCTGGCCTTCGGCAGCGGCCGGGAGGACCTGGCGCGCACGCTCATCCGCCGCCGGTTGGAGAGCGAGCAGCTCCAGCGGCTCGCCGCGGAGCGCCAGGCGCGCCTCGCGCGCACGCTCGCCGAGGGCAAAGACCGGCTCGCCGCCAACCGCGAGCGGCTCGCGCAGCTACGCCAGCGCGTCGAGGCCATCGTCGGGGAGGCGGCCGCGGGGCGCAATGAGGAGCGCGCGATGGCGCTCATCCCCGCGGTGCGGGAGGAAGACGTCGAGCTCGCCTTCCTGCGCGAGAAGGCGCGGAGGGCAGCGTCATGAGCCGTCCGAGCTTCCTCGAAGGCGTCGCCGTGGCGCTCGCGGCGAGCCTCTCGGGTGCCGCGGTCCATACCGCGCTATCGGCGATCGCCGGCGGCGGGATGCTGCGGCTCACCCTCGCCGCGCTGGCGCTCGGCTATGTGCTCTACCTGCTGGCCCGCGCCCCGGCACGCGTCGGGCGCGTCACGGCTCTGGTCGCCTGGTGTCTCGCCGCGGCGGGTCTCTGGCTCACGGCCCCACCGCTCGCGCTCTATCTGGTGCTCCACGTCGGCCTGCTCTGGCTCATCCGCACACTGTTCTTCCACGCGAGCCTGCTCGCGGCGCTGGCCGACCTGGCGCTTGGCCTCCTCGCGCTCGCCGCGGGGGTCTGGGCGCTGGCGCACACCGGCAGCCTGCTGCTCGCGCTCTGGTGCTTCTTCCTCGCGCAGGCGGCCTTCGTCGCCATCCCGCCTAGGCTGGTCGTGCCCGACCAGCGGCGCGTCTCGGCGCCGGATGAGGGCTTCGAGCGCGCCCACCGCGCGGCCGAGGCCGCGCTTCGCAACCATCGCGCCGTCCACTGATCCCTTAGGAGAACTGACCATGAAGACCCCGCTCATCGCCCTGGCCCTATTCGCCGCCACCGCGGCCACCGTCGCGCTCTTACCCGCCGGCCCCGGCATCGCCGGACGTCCACCGGAAGACCCCGCGCAGATCCTTCTGCCGCCGCTCGATCCCCTCACCCAGGAGCAGCCGCTCGTGGAGGTGGTGTTCGTGCTCGACACCACCGGCAGCATGGGCGGCCTGATCCAGGCGGCCAAGGAGAAGATCTGGTCGATCGCCTCGACTCTGGCCTCGGCGCAGCCCGTCCCGCAGATACGCCTCGGGCTGGTGGCCTACCGCGACCGCGGCGACGCCTATGTCACGCGGGTGGTGGACCTGTCGGCGGACCTCGATGCGATCCACGCCGCGCTGATGGACTTCGAGGCGCAGGGCGGCGGGGATGGCCCGGAGAGCGTCAACCAGGCGCTCCACGAGGCCGTCCAGCAGATCACTTGGAGCGAGGATCCCAGGGCGTACCAGGTGGTGTTCCTGGTTGGAGATGCCCCGCCCCACCTCGACTACCCGAACGACGTGCCCTACGCGGAAACGCTCGCGCTCGCGCGGGAACGGGGCATCCGGGTCAACGCCATCCAGTGCGGCCAGGAGGCGGTCACCAGCGAGCACTGGGAGCGCATCGCGCAGCTCGGCGACGGTCAGTATTTGCGCGTCGACCAGGCGGGCAGCGCGGTGGCGGTCGCCAGCCCCTATGATCGGCGGCTCGCCGAGCTCGCCGCCGAGCTCGATGCGACGCGGCTCTACTACGGCAGTGCCGAGGAGCAGGCGCTCAAGGAGCGCCAGCAGGCGGCGAGTGAGAAGCGGCAGGCCGAGGCCTCGCTCGCCTCGCGCGCCCGCCGCGCGGGGTTCAACGCCCGGGAGGCCGGGAAGGCGAGCTTCCTCGGCGACAAGGAATTGGTGGAGGACGTGATAAGCGGGCGGGTCGAGCTCTCGGCGATCGCCCCGACGCTGCTGCCGGCGCCCCTGCAGGCGATGGCCCCGCAGGCGCAGCAGGCCGCGATCACCGAGAAGGCCGAGCGGCGCCAGGCGCTCTCCCAGGAGATCCAGGCGCTCAGCGCGCAGCGCGACGCCTACCTCAAGCAGGAGCTGGCCGGACGCGGCGGGCTGCGCTATGAGGGTGAGAGCCCGGTCTATTGAGCGAGCCGGCCGCCAGGGGCGCGATGCGCCCAGGCCGGCGCAAGGCCGACCGCGACATGGTCGGCCTTTGGCTTCTGCTGGTCGCTACCGCCCGAGGTTCGAGGTCTGTGTCCAAACTGCGGAGCGCGCTGACGGCCAGGAGCAGTCCCCGAGCACGGTGCCGTTCGCGACGGCTAAGGGACGGATTGCCGCCGGTCTTGTTCACAGGGGCCAGCGTTCGTTCCGGGTCGGTTGCCGACTTTCGTTACCTCTGGGATGGCGTCGCAGTACAGGCAAGAGTGCCGGTGACGAAGTGGGCGAATCCGAGAAATTCGCTAGGAACCATCGTTAGAAACAACAGGGGGCATTGAACCTGAGCGCCCGATGCGCACATCGAGCTGAGCAAGGTTCGTTCGACTCATCCCGGCGGGAGGTGACACCATGCCGCGACGCTCTCCCCAACTCGTTGCCATCTGGGCATCCCTGGCGCTCCTGTGCGCCGTAGACGCCAAGGCGGCCGAAGACTTCGACGATACCGTCATCGCCGACATCCGCTACCCGGACTGGTTCAAGGAGAGCTTCCTCGACCTCCCCGGGGACCTCAGCGATGCCCGTGACGCCGGCAAGCAGGGGCTGTTTCTCTTCTTCTCGACTCAGGGCTGCTCCTACTGCCACCTGTTCCTGACAACCAGCCTCGGCGACCCCGAGCTCGTCGCCCGTCTGCGCGCGCATTTCGACAGCATCGGCCTGGAGATCTTCGACGACGCGGAGCTGGTCGACTTCGACGGTAAGTCGACCCGCGTGAACGCCTTCGCCCTCGACCAAGGGGTGCAGTTCGCCCCGACGCTCCTGTTCTACGACCTTGACGGCCAGCGCCTGCTGCGGCTCACCGGCTATTACGAGCCCGAGCGGTTCGCCCTGGTGCTCGACTACCTGATCGGCGGGCACTACCGGGAAGAGCCCTGGCGCGCCTGGCTCGCCCGCCGCGAGGCGGCGAGCCCACAGGCGGCGGCCACGCCCTCCGAGCTCATTGCCGACCCACTCTTCGCCGATCCGCCCTACGCCCTCGACCGCAGCCAAGTGCCCGCGGATCGGCCGCTGCTGGTCATCTTCGAGCGCCGCGACTGTACCCGCTGCCCACGCTTCCATGCCGAGGTCCTCGCGGACTCCGAGGTGCGCGCGGCGCTCCAGGGGTTCGAGGTGGTCCGGCTGGACGCCGACGACCCCACCACGCCCGTTCTCACCCCCAGCGGCGAGCGCACCAAACCGGCCGCCTGGGCAGAAGCCCTCGGCTTCACCCAGCATCCGGCCCTGGCCTTCTTCGACGAAGGCGGGCGGGCGGTCCTCACCAGCGACGCACTGATCTTGAAGAGCCGGATGATGAACTCGATCGGCTTCGTCACCGAGCGGGCCTTCGAGCGCGGCTGGACCTACCAACGCTTCGCCCGCAGCCGGGCAATGGCACGCGGAGCGGCCGAGCCGGACAGCGCCGACTGAGGGCGTGGCGCGGCCCGGCGATCAGGCGCCGGCTTCGCGGAGCGGCTCCAACAGCTCCGGGCCGTCGTTGCGCGCGTTGTTGACCGCCCGGGAGACGGGATGGAGCCTCATCTCCGCGGGATCGGCCGGGCGCAGCAGCCCGGCGAGTGCGGCGGGATCGCGCTCGTCCGGGTCGAGCCAGCGATCCGCCGCCTCGTCACTGAGGATCACCGGCATCCGGTCGTGGATCGGGCGCACCAGCTCGTTGGCGTCGGTCACGATGATGGTGCAGGACTCGATCGGCGGCTGGTCGCCCTCCCCACCCCGCCAATGTTCCCAGAGCCCCGCCATCAGGAACGGGGCCTGGTCGCGGCGACCGATCAGGTAAGGCTGCTTACCACCTTTGGTCGCCCGCCACTCGTAGAACCCCTCGCTCGGGATCAGGCAGCGGCGCTGGCGGAAGGCGTCGCGGTAGGCGGGCTTGGTAGCGACGGTCTCGGCGCGGGCGTTGATCATGCTGTAACGGCTGTCCGGCGCCTTCGACCAATGGGGGATCAACCCCCAGCGCAACGGCACCAGCTCGCGGCCGCCCGCCGCGGCCAGGCGGATGGCCAGCAACGGCTGGGTCGGGGCGAGGTTGTAGCGCGGCTCCGCGTGGCAGAGGTGACCGAGACCGAAGCGCTCGGCATAGCGCTCCGGGTCGGAGTATTGAACAAATCGGCCGCACATGGCGCTATCTCCCTCCCGAGGGGTTCGGCACGCCCCCGTCCCGGTGGATAATGGTGGCCGTTCAGCGCGATCTCAGCGGATCTCACCCCATGCACCACCCCAGACGCCTGAAGCCCGAGGAGCACCGCGTCGTGGTCCTCGGCGCGAGCCCCAAGCCGGTGCGCTATGCGTACCAGGCGGTGCGGCTGCTCGCCGACCACCGCTATCAGGTCATCCCCGTGCACCCCAAGGCGCGGCGGATCGATGAGGTCGCGGTGGTCCACGACCTCAAGTCGATCGCGGGGCCGGTCCACACGCTGACGTTGTATCTGGGCGCCGAGCGCAGCCGGCCGCTGATCGAGGACATAGTCGCGCTCAAGCCCGGGCGGATCATCTTCAATCCCGGGAGCGAGTCGCGCGACCTCGAGCACGCCCTGCACGATGCCCACATCCCCTTCGAGCACGCCTGTACCCTGGTCCTGCTGCGCACCGGACAGTTCTGACGGACACGCCATGCACGGCTCCTTCCACGGCCGCTTCGTGTATGCTGGAGGCGCGCCTACCGTCGTCCGCTCGTCCCAAGCCCCCGTCACCCATCGCCCGGGGCACCCGCGATCCTCATGCGCCTTGCCCTGATCCTCATTGTCGTCCTGTGGGGGACCTCAGCCTTGGTGGCCTTGGCGAAATCCCGGGACAGGTCCAGCGACGCCAAGCTCACCGCCGCGTATTTCCTGCTCTGGCCGGCGCTGGTGGCGCTCGTCATCCTCAACACGCCCGTCCCGCTGTGGATCGCCGTACCGGTGGTCTTCGGCTTCATCCCCTGGTTCCTGTCCGGGCCGCACCTCTGGGCGATCCTCAAGGACCCCTCACAGTCCCGGCCGGATGAGCTGATCGGCATCCCCAAGGCGTACTGGGGTTGGGGCGGGCTAGGCGCGTTTCTGCTCGGCCTAGTATTCGGCTGAGCGCCGAGGCCCCACCCATGTCCGAGCACACCAGCATCGACGAGCTGCTCGCCATCATGGCCCGGCTGCGCGACCGCGAGGGCGGCTGCCCCTGGGATCTCAAGCAGTCCTTCCGCACCATCCTCCCCTACACCCTGGAGGAGGCCTACGAGGTCGCTGAGGCGATCGAGAACGAAGACCGTGAGGACCTGCGCGACGAGCTCGGCGACCTGCTCTTCCAGGTCGTCTTCCACGCACGGATGGCCGAGGAGGAAGGCAGCTTCGCCTTCGCCGACGTGGTCCACGCGATCGTGACCAAGATGATCCGCCGCCACCCGCACGTCTTCGGTGAGGCCGACCTCGCCGACGAGCAGGCGGTTCGCGCCAACTGGGAGCGCGAGAAGGCCGCCGAGCGCGAGCGCAAGCGCCGCCGCCCCCACGGGGGACTGCTCGACGGCGTCGCGCAGGCACTGCCCGCCCTAGTACGGGCTGAGAAGCTCCAGAAGCGCGCCGCGGGGGTCGGCTTCGACTGGGACACAATCGATGGGGTCTTCGACAAGGTGCGCGAGGAGCTCGACGAGTGCGGGGCGGCGCTCGGCGCCGAGTCTGACCCCACCGAGCGCGTGCACGAGGTCGGCGATCTCCTCTTCGCCTGCGTCAACCTAGCCCGCCACATGGGGGTCGATGCCGAACAGGCCCTGCGCGCCGCCAACCACCGCTTCGAGCGGCGTTTTGGCCGCATCGAGGACGGCCTGCGCACCGCCGGCAAGGTGCCCGGACCCGAGGTCCGCGAGGAAATGGAGCGGCTGTGGGAGCTCGCCAAGCAGGAGGGACACTGATGCGCGAGGTCATCCGCCTGCAGGCCCGGGCGCGCGAGGTGCGGATCGACATCACCCAGCAGTGCGCGAGACGGTGTGCCCGAGCGGGATCTCGCGCCACGACGCCCGGCAAGCTTGCGTCGGCTCACCCGCCCCCTTGCCGCGGCCGCGCGGAGCATGTCGACCACACGCCCTTCGACTCGGCAGGCGGCGAGGTGACGACCTCCCGGGTCCAGACGAACGCGGCCAACCCGATGCCCCCGACGCACAGGATGGCAGGGAGGCAACGGCTTCTCGTCCGTTTCCTCGGTCGTTCTGCCCGCCTGAGGGATGAACGTTTGGCCGGGAGCTGCCGCCGCTCCATCTCCTAGGGAAACGCTGACCCATTCAGCGCTTACCGCGGCACAAGAAGGTGCCGCGGTTTTCATGCTCCTAAGCGGTCGAAAACGAGGCGGTTTGAGCGTTAGGTGTCATTGCGCCGACCCTCAGGGCTCAGGCCGAACGCGTCTTGAGCCATCGACCCCAAGGAGCCTTCTCCCATCGAGGGGCTGAGCCCCAGGCGGTGTCACAAATGGCGATATCGACCACGGCAGACAATGAGCGGCCGGCCAGCACGAGGGGGACATAAGGCCTGAGCCAGGGCGGGACGCCTGCCTCCTGGAACAGGTTCTTGAGGCGGCGGTGGTGCTGGACGCCGGGCGGGCGGCAGGTCAGGCCGCTGAGGCCGAAGGCGACGGTGAAGCCGCCGGGGTGAAGTGTGTCGGGGTCTATCGTTCGGCCCTCGGGGTCGACCCAGGTGAGGCGCCCGAGGCCGTGCGGGAGCTGGAGGGCGCCCTTGCGCCAGGGGATCGGCGTCGTGTCGGGACGCGGCGGCAGCGGAGCGAGGGCATAGAGGTCGTCGCGGTAGCGGCGGATCTCGCAGCCGGACCAGCTTACCCATGGCATCGCATCCGGGCGGGCGGGGAGGACCTCGGAGAGAATCCGCCCGAGGACCACCGACGAGGCCGGCCGGAAACCGAGCTCGCTGATCCAGTGGCGCAGCACAGCGCGGCAGCGCTCAGGGTCGAGCACGCGTAGCCCGGCGACCGAGAGGGTCCCGGGGCGCGCCCCGGCGACGCGAGCCAGCGTCTCGAATGCCAGCGCGTCAATGAGCCCCTGCGCCTCGGCGCAGTGCCCGGCGCTGCGGGCGAGGGTGGCGGCGGCCGCGGGCCAGCGCTCGACCAGCAGCGGCAGGACCCGATGGCGGATCAGGCTCCGGTCGTAGCCGAGGTCGGCATTGGCCGGGTCCTCGCACCAAGCGAGTCCGGCCGCCGCGGCGTAGTCGGCGAGCTCGCGGCGGCTGTAGCCGAGGAGCGGGCGGACCAGGTGCCCGGCGCCCAGTGGGGCGACCGCCGGCATCGCCGACAGACCCTTGAGCCCGCTCCCGCGCAGCAACGCGAGCAGGAGGGTCTCCGCCTGGTCGTCCTGGTGCTGGGCGGTGAGCAGCAGGTCGTCCGGGGCGAGCAATGCACCGAGGGCACCGTAGCGGGCGTGTCGGGCGGCCGCCTCGGGGCTCTCGCCGGGGGCCGCGGCCGCATCGACCCGGCAGAGGCGGAAGCGGACGCCGAGCCGCGCGCAGGTCTGCCGGCAGTGCTCGGCCCAGCGCGGCGAGTCGGGGTGCAGGCCGTGGTCGACGTGCGCGGCACGAAGCTCACCCGACAGGCGACTGCGCACCGCGCTCAGCGCATGGAGCAGGACCTCGGAATCCATGCCGCCGCTGTAGGCGACCCAGCAGCGGCGGGCAGCGGGAAAGGCGGCCAGGACCGCGACGAGCCGATCGGGAATGAGGGCGGGCATGACAGACCCGCGCCGGGGGTCGGCAGCTATTCCTTGTACTTGCCGTAGCCCATCAGGCGCTGGTAGCGCTGGGCGAGCAGGTCGTCGATGTCCATCCCGCGCACGACCTCCAGGTGGCGCAGCAGTGCCTCCTTGATGCTGGCGGCCATGGCGTCGACGTTGCGGTGGGCGCCGCCCAGCGGCTCGGGGATGACCTCGTCGATCAGCTCCAGCTCTTTCAACTTGTCCGAGGTAATCGCCATGGCCTCGGCGGCGAGCTGGGCCTTGTCGGCGCTCTTCCACAGGATCGAGGCGCAGCCCTCGGGGGAGATCACCGAGTAGGTGCTGAACTGGAGCATCAGCAGGCGGTCGCCCACCCCGATCGCCAACGCGCCGCCCGAGCCGCCCTCGCCGATCACGGTGCAGACGATCGGGGTGCGCAGGTGCGCCATCACCAGCAGGTTGCGGGCGATCGCCTCGCTCTGACCCCGCTCCTCGGCCCCCACGCCGGGGTAGGCTCCGGGGGTGTCGATGAAGGTCAGCACCGGCAGGCGGAAGCGCTCGGCCAGCTCCATCAGGCGCAGGGCCTTGCGGTAGCCCTCGGGGCGGGGCATGCCGAAGTTGCGGTGGATCTTCTCCTTGGTGTCGCGGCCCTTCTGCTGGCCGATCACCATGACCGAGCGCCCGCCGAGACGGGCGATACCGCCGACGATGGCGTGATCGTCGGCGAAGCCGCGGTCCCCGTGCAGCTCCTGGAAGTCGTCGAAGATCCGCTTGATGTAGTCGAGGAGGTAGGGCCGCAGCGGGTGGCGGGCGAGCTGCGAGATCTGCCAGGGGGTGAGCGAGGCGAACAGCGACTCGGTGAGCGCACGGCTCTTCTTCTGGAGCCGCTCGATCTCCTCCTCGATGTTGATCTCGTTGTCGTCGCCGACGAGCCGAAGCTCCTCGATCTTCGCCTCGAGCTCGGCGATCGGCTGCTCGAATTCAAGGAAGTTGAGATCCATAAGGGCGCAATGGTAATCAAAATCCTCGGCGCGGAACAACGCGCGCCCTCTCGCCGTCGTCCCGACGGCGGATCGGCTACAGTTGGGCCGGCCCGGCGCAGACCGGCCGTGATCTCACAAAGCACGCACGAGGTGACTGGAGAATGGCTCTAAACCCCTGGTGGACGCTCGCTCTGGCGATGTCCCTGACAACAACGGAGGCGGCGATGGCGGAAGACAACAGCGGCGAGGAGCTGCGCAGCTCGCTCGTGGATCAGCAGGCGGTCGCGGTGACCATCTACAACCAGGACCTCGCCCTGGTGAAGGACCGCCGGCGGATCGAGCTGCCGGCCGGCCCGGCAGCGCTGGCCTTCCGAGACGTGAGCGCCAAGATCCAGCCGCAGACGGCGATCCTCACCAGTCACGGGGAGGGGCCCGGGGTGCGCGTGCTGGAGCAGAACTTCGACTTCGATTTGCTCACGCCGAACAAACTCTTGGAGAAATACGTCGGCCGCCGGGTCGGGCTGGTCAGGACCCACCCCACCACCGGCGAGGAGACCGAAGCGGAGG
This sequence comes from Chromatiaceae bacterium, assembly GCA_025458165.1. Taxonomy (GTDB): domain Bacteria; phylum Pseudomonadota; class Gammaproteobacteria; order Chromatiales; family Chromatiaceae; genus JALOTB01. Next base: position 11,232 of record JALOTB010000102.1, read on the forward strand.
CATTGGTCCTGGCCGCGAGCAACGGCGTGGTGCTGCGGGTCGGCGACCGCATCGAGACGGGAGTCCCCGGTCGCCTGGTCTACCGCGAGGTCCCCGCCAACCTGCGCGACCGCCCGACCCTGGTCATGACGCTGGAGAGCCCCGCCGCCGGGCCGCGCGAGCTGGAGCTGAGCTACCTCACGGGGGGCCTCGGCTGGCAGGCCGATTACGTCGGCGAGCTCGCCGCCGGCGAGGACCGGATGGACCTGACCGGCTGGGTGACGCTCACCAACCAGAGCGGCACCAGCTACCCCAACGCCCAGCTCCAGCTCATCGCGGGCGAGGTGAACCGCGTCCGCGAGGCGATCCAGGAGCCGATGTACGACGGGCGGGTCATGGCCATGGCCGAGGCCGCCCCGGCGATGGCCGAGGAGGCCCTGTTCGAGTACCACCTCTATACGCTCGGGCGGCCGACCACCATCGCCGACAACCAGTCGAAGCAGGTCGCACTGCTCAACTCCGAGGGCGTGGCCGTGCGCAAGGAGCTGCTCATCGAGGGGAACGAATACGCCTACCGCGCCCCCCAGGGCGGGGTCAGCCAAAAGCTCGACGTGCTCGCGTTCCTCGAGCTCAAGAACGACGAGGCCTCCAACCTCGGCATGCCGCTCCCGGCCGGCACCGTGCGCATCTACAAGCGCGACTCCCAGGGCAATGCTCAGTTCATCGGCGAGGACCGCATCGACCACACCCCGAAGAACGAGACCGCGCGGCTCAAGCTCGGAAAGTCCTTCGACGTCACCGCCGAGCGCAAGCAGACCGAGTTCAAGAAGCTCTCCGGGACCGGCCCCTGGCAGTACCAGTTCGAGTCGGCGTACGAGCTGGTGCTCCGCAACGCCAAGCCCGAGCCGGCGACGGTCAGGGTGCGCGAGCACATTCCGGGCGACTGGACCATGCTCCAGGAGAGCCTCCCGCACACCAAGCCTAACGCCTTCACCGCCGAGTGGAACGTGGAGGTCCCGGCGGAGGGGAGCCTTAGCCTGAGCTACCGGGCGCGGGTGCGGTTCTAACGGGGCGTCTGCCGTACCAACCACCGGCACTGGGGTAACTGCGTTGATCGCATGCGAGACCGAGCGCAGCGAACCGCGTCGCGCGCAGCCCTCGGACCGCTCCACTACCCGAGCAGGAATCGCGCCGAGCTGAAGGCCTCGCCGGCCAGGATGGCGAACAGGGTGAGCAAGCGGAGGAGCGGCAGTCGCCGCTCCTCTGCGTCGAGCGGCCGGGCTTGGCGGTCCCCGTAGCTGAGCATGGCGAGATCGCTCACCGCTCGCTCCGCCGGCCGCTGGTCTGAGGTCAGTCGGGGCGGAGCTGCCTGAGTACGGCGGCCTCGATCACCCGATCGAGATGTGCCGGACGGCGCGGGTCCCAAGGGGATCGCGTGTCGTACGCCGCCAGCTGAGGCTGGGCGAAGCCGTAGGGCTCGAAGTCGTCGTCCGAACGCAGGATGGCCTCGTCGAATCCGGCAGGATCGTAGGTGTGGCGCATGGCAGGGTCCTCGTCGAGCTGGGGATGGAGCCTTTTGAGCCATTCCCAGCAACTGGCGTGCCAACCACTGCGCTCCGCCCCGCTTCGCCGCCCGGCATTGGCGATTCGGACTGATCCGGGCCTCGACGCGCGGCGATCGGCGCACAAGGTTGGTGCGCACGGGCGGTGCGAGCGGCCAATCCCGAGCAGAGCGGTGCGAATTGACCGGGAGCGGGCGGCCCCGCGCCGCTCAGTCTCCCCGCCGCCCGCCGAGGCCGCGGTAGAGGATGTGGCGCAGGACCAAGGCGAGCACCACCCCGACCAAGCCCTCCGGGATGCTGATGTCAGGCAGGAAGTACCAGAGCCAGACGCCGAGGAAGAGCCCGCTTGCGACGATGCTGATGAGGTAGGGGCCGGTCTTCACCGGGCAGGGCCCTCGCTGCCGAGCAAGCGGCGGCGGTCGGCCGCCGCCGGCCTCCGCCGCACACACCGGACGCGCCAGCACGCGAGCCGAGCCGACTCGGGTCGGCCCGACATCAAGCCGTAGCCGGATCGAGCGCCGGGGCCAGGCCGGGCGTCAGGACCGCGCGCGGCTCCCGGCGGTGACCACACCGCGCGATCAATCCGGCCAGACGCGCCGGAAACGCTGATAGCCGTCCGCCGGCGCCGGGGCGGTCTGCGGCTCGGGCTCGGGGCGCTCGCTGGGCGTCGCGGTGGTGCGGGGCTTGCTCGTTGCCGCCGCGCGTGGCTTTGGGGCCGTTCTCGCGGCAGCTCGTGCGGCAGGTTTGGAGACGGGCTCGGGCGCCGGCTCGGCCGCCTGGCTCGGCGGCTCAGGCGGGGTCGGGGCCGCCGCCTCCGCGGCGGGATCGGCCGCGCTGGCGGTCTTGGCCTTGCGGATCGATGCGAGCAGGCGGTCCTGGGTTCTGGTGGTGCTAGGCATGGTTGAAGACCTCCGCGATCAGCGCGTCGATTTCAGCGACGGCCGCCTCGCCACGGCGACCGGCTTGGAAGACCGTGCGCCCCTCAAGGACGCAGAGCCGGTGCACGGACCGGCGCTGGAGCCGGGCACTGGCGACCGGCAGGTCGAGCTCGGCGAGGGCCTCGGGCATCAGCCGCCCGAGAGTGGTACGCGGCTCGATCTGGCTCATCACGATCAGGGCGCGCAGGGCCGGGTTCTCCGGCCGCAGCCGCTCGATGACCCGCGCGATGTGGGTGGTCGCCCAGAGGTCCATCGGCGAGGGCTGGACCGGGATCAGGGCGTAGTCGGCCTGGCGCAGCGCCCGCTCGGTCTGGGGGGCCTTGATCGACGGCGGACAGTCGATGACGACATGGGCGTGGGTCTGGCGAAGGGCGTCGACCGATGTCTCCAGGCCCACGGCGGCGGCGACCACGGCAGGAAGCTCCGGATCCTCGTCGCGAACCAAGCGCCACTGATAGGCGGACTGCTGGGGGTCGGCGTCGATGATCACCACCGGCCCCTGCCGCGCGAGTCCGGCGGCCAGGTTGAGCGAGAGGGTGGTCTTGCCGGTTCCGCCCTTGTTCCCGACGACAGCGATGATGCTCATTGGCCCCGATGGTGCGTGGCGCGATCGATCTTGTGGCGAATCGAGCACGAGGCTAGGTGCGTCCAGGCACTGGCGTCAAGCACCCTGACGAATCACGGGGAAATGCGCGTCAAACCGGCTTGAAAAGACACTCGGCCGGGGGCTCCAAGTGCTCGGCGATCTTCTCGCGGGCGAGATCACAGAGCCCGCACTGCCGGCAGGCACTGCCGCCGTAAGGCCCCAAGGGCAAGGCATCGAGGAGCCGATGCGCAAACTCGGCACGCAGGTCTTGATCCGCCGGGCGCTCGACCAACACCTGCTCGGCGTCGGCGGTAAAGCGGCCGATGAACTCCTCCATCTCCCGGCAGTGCTCGCGCTGCCCCGCGGAGTGGATCAGGGTATTGAGGCAGTCAACGAAGGCGCGATTGCGCCGGTCGACCTCGGCATCACCAGTCTGATAGCGACTCTTCCAACGCAGTGGGCGCATGGGTACCACTCCCGACATCGACCCGTTGCAAATTGAGACCGAGACCCCTCGCCCTCACCCCTGAAGACTTGTGGCAAGTTGGGGACCGCCGCGAAGTCCGGGGCCCGACGTATCGGCGGTCCGCTGGTCTCTCCCAGCAAAGATAAGGCCTGTCCCCGGTGTTGACGAGTCAACATCCCGAGTCCCGCCTCCGCCGGCATCCGGCGCGGTTCTCCAGCGACACGCGGCGGCATACGCCAGACCTTTTTCAGATGACGCAGATTCGCGTCGTCGCCAACCGACGGCCCCGAACCCAGCCGGCCAGCGAGCCCGCGATCCGGCCGCTCGGCCACCACGAGGTCCTGGCCCTGATGCCGCCCTTCACGCGCTGGCGCGGGTCGTTCCGGCTCACCCAGGATCGGGTCGGGCTGACGGGATTGCGCCCGTCAGCCCTCCCACACCACCGGACATGCGGTTTTCCGCATCCGGCGGTTGAGCCCGGCGGGCTTAGCCC
>JALOTB010000174.1 GCA_025458165.1 Chromatiaceae bacterium
TGCGCCACTCTCGCGATTCCATCGCATGCCGATTCGAAGGCCGACAGCGCCGTCGCCGAGGCGCGCGCGAGCATCGACAAGGGGGACCTGCGTGCCGCCGTCATCCACCTGAAGAATGCCTTGCAGCGCAACCCCGGCAGCCTGGAGGCGCGGTTGCTGCTCGCTGGCGCCTACGCGCGCCTCGGCGACTGGCAGGGTGCGGAGAAGGAGATCCGGCAAGCGAAGGCGCTCGGTGCTCCGCCCGACGTGTGGAAGCCGCAGCTCGGCGAGGCACTTCTTAGGCTTGGTCAGAACGCGGATGTGCTCCAGCTGATCGTTCAGGAGCCGGGTGAGCCGCCGGAGCTGACGGCCGGCGTTCTGGCTCTGCGCGGACAAGCGCTGCTCGCCACCGGGGAGCGGGAGCAGGCGCGAGCCGCCTTCGAGGGCGCCCTGGCGGCGCGCCCCGGGCACGAGCGGGCGCGTCTCGGTCTCGTTGTCCTGCTCCTGGCGGACGGAAAGCGCGCCGACGCGCTGGCTGCGCTCGACGCGCTGATCAACGATGCACCCGGCAATGCCGAGGCTCGGCTGCTGAGGGCCGAGACGTCCCGACTCGACGGCCGTCTGGACGCTGCGAAGACCGACTACAGCCAGGTACTCCAGATCAACTCGGCGGACCAGAGCGCGCGCCTCGGGCGGGCGACGGTATTGCTCGCCCAGAGCCAGCCGGACGAGGCCGAACGGGATCTGAACGCGCTGCCCCAGAACTACCGGGATCGGCCGCTCGTTCGCTATCTGCGAGCCCTCGTCGCCTTCCAGCGCAATGACCTGGCGCAGACCGCGGAGCACCTCGATTACGTTCTGCGCGTCGACGCCAACCAGCCTCAGGCTCTGCTGCTCTACGGGGCCGTGAGCTACGCGAAGGGCGACTACCAGCTTGCGGACGACTTCCTGTCGAGACTGGGCTCGGGGCGCGGCGGCCCGGTGGCGGTCCGCAAGCTTCAAGCCGGAACCAAGCTGAAGCTGCGCCGCTATGCGGAGGCGGTGGAGCTGCTGGAGCAGGCCGCCCAGAGCGCGCCGGACGACGCCCAGCTTCAGGCGCTGCTCGGCACTGCCTACCTGCAGGCGGGTGATTCCGGGAAAGGCAGCGAAGCCCTCGCCCGCGCTGTCGAGCTGGATCCGAAGCAGGCAGCGCTCCGCACGCAGCTGGCGCTGGGCCGGCTCGCGACCGGTGACGTCGGGGCGGCCGCGACCGAGCTGCAGGCTGCGGTCGATCTCGGTCAGGACCTGTTGCAGGCCGACGTGCTGCTGGTGCTCACGCACCTCCAGGCAAATCGCTTCGACGATGCGCGCCGGGCCGTTGACGCGCTGGAGCAGCGCATGCCGGCCAGTCCGGTACCCGCCAATCTGCAGGGCCTGGTTCTCTTGGCGCAACGCGACTTCACCGGTGCCGACAAGGCGTTCGAGCGGGCCGTCGCGAGGGACCCGAAGTTCACCGTCGGATACATCAACCGGGCGCGCGTCAGCCTCGCTGCCGGACGGCCGGAGCAGGCGGAGACCCACTACCAGTCGGCGCTGGCGGTCGACCCCTCTCACCTCGGGGCGATGCTTGGCCTTGCCGTCCTCGCCGAGCAGCGAGGCGACGCGGCGGGTATCGACAACTGGTTGACGCGGGCGCGGGCGGCGCAGCCGACGGCCCTGCAGCCCACCCTGCTGCTCGCACAGCGCGCGTTGAGCGCCGGCGACGGGCTGCGCGCCCTGTCGCTCGTCAACGAGGTCCCCGCCGAGTCGGCGCGGGTCCCGGCGGTGCTGCTTCTGCGTGGCATGGCGCAGCTCGCCACCGGTGACTCAGCGAGCGCAGCCCGCACCCTCCAGGCCACGGTCGACGCCCAGCCGGCCTCGATCGAGGCCCGCTTCCAGCTCGGCCGGGCCCAGCTTGCGGCCGGCGACGTGGAGACTGCCCGCGCCACGTTCGCGGGGGCAGTGGCGCTCGATGCGGACAAGCGGCTGCCGCTGCTGCGCGCGGCTCAGATCGAGGTCGAGTTGCGTGCCAAGAATCCCGCCCAGGCGCTCGCTTTGGCCAAGGCGGCACAGCAGGATTTCCCGGCTGCGGCGGAGCTAGTCGACCTCGAGTCGACGGCGGCTCGGGCGAAGGGCGACCAGGCCGGCGCGATCGAGGCCGCCCGGCGCGCGCTCGCGCTGCAGCCAACGGCCCAGCGCGCCGCGGTTCACGCCCAGATCCGCGTGGCCGCGGGCCAGCGGACCGAGGCGATCGCTGCGCTACGCGAGTGGCTCGCTGGCCATCCCGACGATGGCGTGAATCTGACGCTGCTCGGCCTGCTGCTCCACCAGGGGGGAGATCGAGCGGGCGCGATGGAGGCGTATGAGCGGGTCGTCGCGGCGAATCCAGCGAACGTGCAGGTTCTCAACAACCTCGCCGTCCTTTACGAGGAGGCTGGGGATCCCCGCGCGGTCGCGACCGCGAAGCGGGTCTACGAGCTGGCCCCGCAGCGAGCCGAGATGGTCGACACCTATGGGTGGGCCTTGGTCCGCGCCGGTCGGCTGCAGGAGGGACTGCCGCTGCTGCAGCAGGCCCACGTGATGGCCCCGCAGCATCCCGAGATCGCCCTGCATGTCGGATCGGCGCTGGTGAAGGCGGGTCGGGGTGCCGAGGCGCGCCCGATCCTCGAGCGCCTGCAGCGGGAACACCCCGGTAGCCCGTCCGCGACCGAGGCGGAGGCGTTGCTGAAGCAGATCCGGTGAGGCGCACGCGCTGGTGCCGGACGGGGCCGCCCGGCCGCTGACGTTGGGAGGGCGTCAGCGCCCGACGGCTGCCCGGTACCCGCCCCGCGCCAGCACGGCCGCCCCCCGAGCCGCGTCGCGGTCCGCCGCCGGCATCACCGGCACGCCGAGGAGGCGGGCGCGGATGGCCGTCCAGGCCGGGTTGCCCGCGCCGCCGCCCGTCGTCAGGACGCGAGCAGGGTAAGGGGCCCCGAGCTCGGCGAGGCGCCGGTAGCCCAGCGCCTCGATCCGCGCGATCCCCTCCAGCAGGCCGTGCAGGAAGGCGGCGCGGTCGGCCGGCACCGGCTCGAGCCGCGGGTGGAGTGCGGGGTCGGCGACGGGAAAGCGCTCGCCGGGGCGCAGCAGCGGGTAGTAGTCCAGCCCGCTCGCGGCGGCCGGGTCGATGCGGGCGGACAGGGCCACGAGCTCGGCGTCGTCGAAGAACCGGCGCAGCACCGCGCCACCGCTGTTCGAGGCGCCGCCGACCAGCCAGCGATCGCCGAGCCGGTGGCTGTAGGCGCCGTGCGCCGGCGCGAAGACCGGGCGCTCGGACAGTACCTTCACCACCAGCGTGCTCCCCAGGGTGGTCACGCCGTCGCCGGCATCGGCGACCCCGGCCGCGAT
>JALOTB010000030.1 GCA_025458165.1 Chromatiaceae bacterium
GACCATCTGGCTGGGTCTTCAGCGCGTCATGGACTTCGCCGCCGGGATCAAATTCGCCAGAGAGGCTCATGGGCTATGAGATGTGTGTAATGGGATGGGATCAAGGATGGAGAGATGCGCGAGGCACGCCAGGCCGCCTGCAAGGTATTGAACGTGCCGCTGCAGCAATGCGCGCTGGTTGCGGTTCGCCCCGGAGAACCGCTCTGGAATAGGGAGGAACTGAACCAAGCGATTCACAGCGTCTTGCCCGAGGCGCAACAGAAGCAGCTCGAGCGGGGGCTGAAGTCTGACGGTTGGTTCAAGAAAGCGAAAGACGTGCTGATCAGCGTCCCCACTGCCTTCGACAAGCTCACGGCATTTGGGGGCCGGGTGCTGGGTCAGACGGCAAGCAAAAGGATGCGCAAATTGCTTCACGCGGTGGTTCGCAAAGATCGGGCACCCGGGCCATGACCATCGGCTGCCAGATCGGTGCGGCAACGGCGGCCTGAGCAGAATCCGACGCAGCCCCGCACGATCTTTGCTCTCGCGGGAGTGTTTTGGGAACGCCGAATACACGTCGCGGAGGCCGGCGCAGGACATCCTGGTTTCACAATCACCGGCCCGAGGCGCTACTGTTTGCGCTCTGATCTACTGAGCGCCCGAGCGCTCCGCAGGAGCGACGTCCCCTGGTGGCAGGAACGGGGGCAACGGGCAGTGCAGCGCCGCGCAGATTGCGCGCAGCAACTCACCCTCGTGCAGCGTGATCCGGCCATCATGCTGGACCGTGAGCAGAAGCGCCTCGATCAGCAGTTCCTTGGCGATGGGCTCGAGACGATCGAGCTTCGGCAGCGCGTCGTCCAGCGCCCGAATCCAGTCCCCTGGCGGCGAAAAAGGATGCGTGGCCGACGGTTCGAGCGCATACAACCCCTTGAGATAGGCGCGACGCGCATCCTCGATGTTCTCGTGCCCGTGCATCGCCAGCACCGCGAGTGCGGTCGCCGCTTCAGGCAAGACCTCGGACAGGCGCATCGTACCAAACAGCTGCGCACGCGAAGGATCGTCCGCTTCCACGAGATGTGCCTCAAGCTCGCGGCCCAGCACGTACTCGAACAGGCTCACCTCGCCATCGAGGCGGATCAGCGCACCGACGAGCTCCCGAAACGCCTTCAGCTCGGAAGCCGGCCGACGCTTGAGCGCGGGGAAGGCGATGGCGAGTAGCGGCGCACGCTGGACCGGATGCAACCTCGCGAAATGCGGAAGCAATGTCTCGACCGCGGCACGCGCGTCCGGCCCACGATCGGCCTCGATCCGCTCCAGGTGCCGCGTCCGGTCACGACCGGCGGCGTCGACTAGCACCGCGAGAACCAGGTCGATCGCGTGATCGTGCATGTGCGCGGCATGTGCCAGCGCTTCAGGCAACTCGCCGCGCAGAAGTTCCGCGTAGCGAACGTGATCGAAGCCCGGGTTGGCGACCTGCCGGGCCACCGAACCGGCCGCCGCCTCGCCACCTCCACCCGCCCCGCCTGCAAGCACGGCGCCCGCCAGAACCCCATCAACGACGCCACCGGGCAGCGCGTCGGTCGCGGGAAGCGCGCCGAGCCCGCCCGGGAACCGCGCACGGGTCTCGTATAACTCCGCCGCCTCGGCGGCGTCCTCTTCGGCTTTCCGTCGCCGTTGCCACTGCGCCGCAAGCTCCCGGATCTGCTCGGGCCGAAAACCCGGATCGAGGCGCTGGATGCGCTCCATCAACGGCGGATGCGTGGCGAACAGGCGCGAATAGCCGACGCCGTCGCCAAACAGCATGTGGCTGACCTGCTCGCCGTCGGCGGCTACAAGCTGCGAGCCCTGTGCGGTCATCGCGATCTTCTTCAACGCGCCGGCCACTGCGGTGTTGTCCCGCGTGAACTGCACGGCCGAGGCGTCCGCCAGGTATTCCCGCTGCCGCGACAGCCCGGCCTTGATCAGGCGACCGAAGAAAACTCCGATGGAACCCACGATCATCACCGCCAGCGCAACGACCATCACAGGTACTGCGCCGCGACTGTCCCGCCCTCCCCGGCTCATGTGCACCGCGTATCGGGCCAAGATCGACAGCATGAGAATCCCGAACAACAATCCGATCAGCCGGATGTTCAACCGCATATCGCCGTTGAGGATGTGGCTGAACTCGTGCGCGATCACGCCCTGCAGTTCCGACCGGCTCAACTGCTCGAGGCAGCCGCGGGTCACCCCGATGGCGGCGTCGGAAGGCGTGTAGCCGGCCGCAAAGGCGTTGATGCCCGCTTCCTGCTCCAACACGTAGATGTCGGGCACAGGAACGCCCGACGCGATGGCCATCTCCTCGACCACGTTGCGCAGGCGCCGGTAGCTGGGATTGGTAGTATCCGGGGGGATCGGCGTACCGCCCAGTTCCAGGGCGATCACACCTCCGCCCTGCCGCAGCTGGCTGGTGCGGATCCAGCTCGACAGCGCGATCGCCGCCGCTGTCACGAGGGCCGCCACGGCGGCGACCGCAAGCAGATCAGTCGCGGTCGGACCCGCCGGCCCGACCTCGGAGGCTGAGAACACGCCCCACGCGAACGCGACGACGGACGCAACCACGGTCACGATCAGACCCACCGCAATCACGAACAGCGCTACCAGGCGTTTCGACTGCCCCAGCGCACGGCGCTGCGCGCCGAAAAAATCCATCGTCGATTCCGTAGCGCCTCAGTCAGCGCCTCAAAAGGAGACCTTGGGCGCCTGCCGCATGGCCTTGTCCTCGATCTCCAGAAGCTGAGCGGCGGTGAAATTGAACATGCCCGCCACGAGGTTGTTCGGCACGACCTCGCGCTTGTTGTTGTAGGACATGACGGCGTCGTTGTACGCCTGACGCGCGAAGGCCACACGGTTCTCCGTGGTCGCCAGTTCCTCGGACAACTGCATCATGTTCTGGTTGGCCTTGAGGTCCGGGTAGGCCTCCGACAGCGCGAACAGGCGACCCAGAGTCTGGGTCAGCTGGTTCTCTGCGCCCGCCAGTTGCCGCATCGCGCCCGGGTTGCCCGGATCCGCCGCGGCCGCCTTCAGCCCATTGACTGCACCGTGGCGCGCCTGGATCACCGCCTCCAGGGTCTCCCGCTCGTGGGCCATGTAGCCCTTCACGGTTTCGACCAGGTTGGGAATCAGATCGTGGCGCCGGGTCAGCTGCACGTCGATCTGCGCAAATGCGTTCTTGTACTGGTTACGGGCGAGAATCAGCCCGTTGTAGATCGCAAAGATGAAGAACACGAGGGCGACGATGACGCCCAAACCAATCAGCAGTTCCATGATCCCCCCACCCGCAGCCGACCGTCGAGAGCGGCGATAGTACCTGATTCTTATTCCCGGAAAACTTCCCTTACCGAGATCGCGCCCGAGGCAGTTTCCCGTCCATCCCAGGGGTCGGGTTTCTTCCCCCATCGCAGCGCGACGGTCCCCTCATGAATCACCGGGATGCCCATAGCGATCGATCACCCAAAGGCATCCTGCTGATCAACGCCGCCACCCAGATCGTCGCGCTGCGGCAGAACTGGAGCGTGCCGGGGATGGGGGGGTAGATACTATGCAGGGCGCCTCGGGCTAACCTCCAGTTGAGGGGGTAACTCAACCAACTCGGAGGTGTGACATGAGACGGCCCGAGACACCCTTTGGAGGACAGGATAGCGCAGGGCAGCGCGGACTGTACCTGGCGCTGGAGCCTCTCCCTCTCCCCGGCAGGTCGTCGCTCGCGGCCAGAGTGGCATCCCGTGTATCGCCCTCAGCCTGCTGCGCGACCGGGCGGATCGGGCCTCGGCTTTACCAGGGACGCAGCAGCCCCCGGCACGCCGGAGATCAGGATTTCGACTGGATCGTGACCCCGCCCGCGGGGTTACTCAGGGCGACGAACCATCAACGCTCCTGTCGCTCCGTCGGCTGCGCGAAAGCCTCTCGCCCCTGCCGGGTCACCCCCTCCGCTTGGCGGCGATCGCGCCGCAGCGCCGCGAGCTGCAGCACGCCGAATAGGAGCACCGAGCCGAAAAAGAGGAGGCCAAGCAAGGCGTTGAAGCTACTGTAATCCAAGACACGACCCCCGGTAATGACGGCGACCTGGCGACAGAGTGAGCGGGCGAGGGCTGATCGCTCAGCGGTCGGTTCACGCGTCGCTGGCTGCTGACCCCGGGAGCAGACGGTCGACGACGTGAACCACGACGGAACCGAGAAACGCCGTCGTGATCAGGTTCGCTCCATTCACCTGCAGGCCGTCGGCCGTGCTCGCCTCGATCCGGTCGCCCGAAACCGAACGGACGGCCGCTCCTGGCGTGAGGTCGCTCTTCAGCACCCGCCCGGGCACGACGTGTGCGGCAATCAGCGAACGCAGGGATTGCGAGTCGTGGATCAGCTCCGCGATCCGCTCACCCGACATCCGCGAGAAGGCCGCGTCGACCGGCACGAACAGGGTGTAGGTTCCGCGCAGATCGAGCAGATCGCCCAGGCTCGCGGCCCGCAGTAGGGAGTTGAAGAAGGCGACGGAGCCGGCCCCATCGACAAAATGCCCCAATGACTCGAGGAGGCCGCGCGAGGGGACGCCGGGACGGGCGCCGTCGGGCCGGACCTCTGACGTGATGGACATCCTCGGGCCCGGGGTCGCCGTCGGCGCGAGCGCGCCGCTCGCCCGTGGATCGGCCTGAACCGGCGACGTCGCCGTCAACGCCAGTGCCGCCGCCACGCCGTGGGCGATGCCGATGGGGGTCTGAGAGCGTCTCATGGCTGGGATCTCCCGATCTGTTCAATTCATCACTTCGTTCGGCAATCGCACTGGACGGATGTTCCGTATCCGTTGGGACCATCGGTGTAATTTGCGGCGATGTCCGGCCACCTACCTGGACATGATCTGGACGGCCGGCGGACCCGTCACGGCATAGGCAGTTCGGCAGCGTGTGCGGCTCGGCGAGCCGGGCGCGAGATCGCAGGGAGGCGCTGGCGGCAGACGCGTCAGCGTGGCGGGCGCGGGAAGAGCGTCGGGGTCCGTTCCTGGTAGGCCCGGAACTCGGGGTCGTCGCCCCAGCGCTCTTGCGCGCGCGACTCGAGGAGGGGGATGCCGCTGACGCGGGTGAGCAGCAGGTAGACGAAGAGCGGCGAGATCAACGTCACGTACTGCCAGCCGGATAGGGCCGGCAGGGCGATCAGGGCGACCCCGACCCACAGGGTGACCTCGCCGAAGTAGTTGGGATGCCGGGACCAGGCCCACAGGCCCGTGGTGATGAAGCGCCCGGCGTTGGCGGGGTGCGCCCGGAAGGCCCGCTTCTGCTGGTCGCTCACCGCCTCGATCGTGAAGCCCGCGGCCCAGACGGCGATCCCGAGCAGCCCCAGCAAACCAAGGGGCGGGGTGTCGGTGGCGGTCATCGCGGCCAGTGCGGCGGACAGGGTGAGAAAGATCCAAAGACCCTGCAGGGTCCAGGCCATCAGGAAGCGGGCGAAGGACGGCTTGATGGTGTCGAACCGGGTGTCGGACCCGGCGCGCCGGATCCGGAGAAAGAGGAAGGCCCCGAGGCGCAGCGCCCAGATCGATATCAACAGGGAAAGTACAATGGAACGTGCGTCGAAGGAGCCCGCCAGCAGCAGGGTACCGAGGATGGCGGCGAGATAGGTGAGGCTGCCGGTGAGGTCGTAGTAGTGCTCGGTCTGCGCAAGGTAGGAGGGCACGAAGACGACCCACTGCACCAGGAAGGCAAAGGCCCCGGCGAGGGCGAACAGCGCCAGCCCGCCAACGGTGGCGCCGCCCTGGCTGCCCGCCCAGGCCACAGCCGACGCGACCAGCAGCGCGGCCAGGATCACGAGGAGCGACTCGAGGGTCTTGTTGCTCATGCGCTTACGGCTCCTGCGGTGTCGCGGGGTCGGTCGGCCGAATCGCCGGGCTTTGGGTGCAGCAGCGGAGTGCCCCGAGCGTCCTCGCTGGCAGCGGAAGTGACTCAGACATGGGACCCGACCCCAGACACCACAACCGCGCCACGCCCCGCCTGGGGCGGATCCTCCTCTACGCGCTGCCGTCCATCCTGACCTCGGTGGCGGCCCTGCCGATGGCGTTGCTGGTGCCCGCCTTCTACGCGCAGGACCTCGGCCTGCCCCTGGCGGCCGTGGGTGCGGCGATCGCGGCCTCGCGCCTCCTCGACGTGGTGACCGACCCCCTGATCGGCAGCCTCAGCGATCGCCTTCAGACCCGTTGGGGGCGCCGCAAGCCCTGGATGATCCTGGGAATGCCGCTCTTCATCGTGGCCGTGTGGCAGGTCTTCGTGCCCGGCGACGCGGCGAGCGTGACCTACCTGCTGGTTTGGTCGGCACTCCTGTACCTCGGCTTCACCCTGATCGACCTCCCCCACAAGGCGTGGGGTGCGGAGCTCTCCACCGACTACGACCAACGCTCGCGCATCACCGGGTGGCGGGAGGCCCTGTCGACGGCCGGCCAGGTGGGGCTGCTGGCGTTCCTGGTGGTGCTCGCTGCCCGCGGGGTGGACAGTGCGGCGGCCCAGCTCAACGGGCTGGCCTGGGTGATCGTCCTCGGCCTGCCGGTGCTGGTCGCCGCCGCGGTACTGGGCGTGCCGGAGGGGCGACCCGAGGGCTATCCGCACCCGCCGCGCGGCTTCCTCGCGGGTCTGCGGCTGGTCGCCCGCAACCCGGCCTTCGGCCGCATGATTGGGTGTGTTGTCCTCTTCGTGTCGGGCATCGCCATCCAAGGCACCCTGCACCGGCTGGTGCTGAGCGACGTGATGGGCGACCCGTCCCGTTTCGCCCTCATGATCCTGATCGAGAACCTGGCGACCCTCGCGGCCGTCCCGCTGTGGCTTTGGCTGTCGCTGCGCATCGGCAAGCACCGCGCCCTGATCGCCGCCGCGCTCTGGCTCGCGGTGTGGAGCCTGCCGCTGGCCTTCCTGCGGGCGGGGGATACCGAACTGCTGATGGCCCTGATCGCGATCCGCGGCTCGAGCTTCGCCTCGGTCCTGTTCCTCAGCCACTCGATCGCCGCCGACGTCATCGACGTGGATACCCTCGCCTCGGGTGAGCAGCGCTCGGGGCTCTACTTCGCCGCCTGGGGGATGACGATCAAGCTCTCGCTCGCCCTGGGGGTGCTGCTGGGGACGGCACTGCCCGCCGCCCTCGGTTACGAGCCCGCGGCTGCGGTGACACCCCCAGATGTCCAGGCCCGCGTGATGCTGATTTACGGCCTGGTCCCGGCACTGATGATGGCGGCCGGGGTCCTGTTCCTGCGCCGGTTCCCCATCACGCGTGAGCGCCATGCGCAGGTCCGCGCCGCCCTGGCTGCCCGCGCCGGCGAGCTGGCCGACGCCGAGCGCTTCCTGTGAGAGCCGGCCGCAGCCTCGCTTATAGCAAGGCAGGCGCCAGACCGCACAGGGGACCGCCCTGCCCTTCAGCAAGGCTCGGGGGCACGGTCTCGCACCTAGGGCGGGGAGCGCCTGCCGATCGAACGCGGTCATGAGGCGAACGGCAGCCAACCGCGCGGCCGTTCCTGATGCGATCATTCAGCCTGCGCGGCGGCAGCCGGCCAGGACCGGTCGCCGGACCTGCCCTGCACGGCGACCGCACTGCGAGGCTAAGCGGACCCGCAGGTTTGCAGGGCACCTGCTGTCCCGAATGCCCCTGGTGGTGACTCGCAGCGGGGAGCCCGACTCCCCGCGGCCAACCTCCAATCAAGGGAACGGCCACCGGCGCCCCGCCCGGTGGTGTGTCCCGGCCTGTTCGCGTGGCCATACCGCGCTCTCCGCTCAGTCCCTCGGTCCCAAACCATTGCGCCGTTTGGGAAGTCGCTCCTTTTTGTGTGATCTAGTTCAACTTGCGCGGCACCACTGCTCCGGTACACTGGGGCTCTTACTACGTAAGACGAGAGGTCTCAGCGATGTCGACCGTGACCGTTTCGGACAAAGGCCAAGTAGTGATCCCCGCCGCCATCCGCCACCGGCTGGGCATCCAGCCTGGCACCAAGCTGGACTTCGAGCTGGAGGGGGACACTATCCGGGTCCGGCCCCTGCGGACCATCAGCCGAACTCAACCCGAGGATGGATACGGGATGTTGAGGTGCGATCAACCCGGGGAAAGGCGACTCGCAGAGTTCGACGTCGCAACCGCCATGCGCAGCGCCGACGATGATCGCCCTTGATACCAACATCCTCGCTCGCTTTTACGTCGATGACCCCGGCGACCCGGAGGCCGCCAAGCAGCGCCCGGTCGCCTACGAGGTCATCGCCAAGAGTCCAAGCCTCTTTGTCCCGCTCACCGTCACCCTGGAGTTGGAGTGGGTGCTCCGAGCCTTCTACCGCTTCGACGCAGCGCAGGTGGTCCAGGTCATGGAGCACCTGCTGGGACTCACCAACGTCAACGTCGAAGAGGCCGGCCGCGTTGCCCAGGCTACGCACTTGCTTGGCCAGGGCATGGACTTCGCCGATGCCCTGCACTTGGCAGCAAGCGGGCATTGTGAGGCGCTCTACACGTTTGACGACCGGCGATTTGCCCGGAGGACGCAGCGTCTCGAACTCGTCCCAAAGGTTCTCGTACCTTCGTCCACATCGGAATCCAGCTAGCGCGCCACACCGCAGCATCCCATGAACGCAGCAAAGCCATAGCGGCAGGTCGGTATGGAAGAGTCGACGTCGGAATACAAATCGATTGCTCAGATCGACGAGATGAATGATCAGCAACGGATGCAGTACTTGCTCCAGCAATGGTCTCTATCCGACCCAGTGATCGAAGGAAGGCCAGAATTGCGGAGGGATCTTTGGTGGCTGACAGAAGTGACGGACCTTGACGGCAATATCTTGGAGTTCCCCATTTCGAATCTTCGTAAGCGACGTGAATCGCTCCAACATGGAATATTCATCGGGCCAGAATTGCCAACAGGAACAGGCGAGAGCGTAAGGTCTCTCTTTTCTGACTCCTGACTTCGTTCTGACGTTGGACAGGCGACCCCAGCGGCTGCAGCCGAGCGATACAGGATTCTGGGTTGAGCCGAGTGATCCAGGTCCCTTCGATGCTCCGTGGTCTGACGCGTATGACCCTGGACCCTCGGATTATTATGCACAAGACCGCTTCGACACGGGTGCCTTCGATTTCTACGACCATGGCCAATTGAGTCCCAGTTCAGCCGACTCCTACGAGTCCGACGACATCGGCCCAGAACTCAATCCACTAGGTCGGCGGAAGTTGATTTTCGATGCCAAGTGCAAGCAGTTTATCCCCATCGGATCGCGGAATGCGGGTTTCGATCTTGCCGACGAGCTACAAGAGCTCATTGTCAACCGCGGATACGACGAGGGTGGCCAGAACCGGGTCTTTGTGCTTCACCCTGGGCCAGAAACCGAGTCGGCGAATGACTGGAGGCGGTTCTGCCGATATGGGGGAGGTCACTTCACGCCTGACCCGGCGACGCGTCCGCAGTGGGACGAGGGACCCCCGGACCATCGCCATGGCGCACTATTGCTTCGGCCGAGGGTGATCGACCCATTGATTCGGGCGATCAGTATGCACCTGTACCTGGCACTCGACAACGCTTTAACAGATTCCGTAGCCTCGTTCTGTCCGGCATGTCGTGCCACACAACTCTCCGACGTAGAGTCTCGGAGGGGGCAAAATGCGGTCCAATGGTGCATCAATGATTCATGCCGCCAGTTGATCGTCCGCAACCATTGCTGGCGGTGTGGCACTCACCTCTGGAAACTCGGTGGATACTGGAGCTTCCATGAGACGCGCGCACTGAATCCTTACGATATCAAGTGTCCGCACTGCGGCGAGTACCTGATCCCAGCGGAGTGGGGCGAGTACCCTTGGATTCCATGACATATACCCTTTTTATCGACGAGTCCGGCGATTTCGATCAGGACCCGCGCTGGATCGTCAGCGGGGTCCTTTGCGAGGGTTCGCCCGATAATGCGGAGAAGCGGCTGAAACAGGCCCTGGAATCGGTGTTACGGCAATTCCAGCTTTCGGCCCTTGCCGATCTGCACCTGACCGAGTTGCGGCAGCGCCTTGGGAACCGGCAAGCGGTAGAGGCGGCCCGCGCGGTATTCGATGTCGCCGAGAGCACGGGGAACGTGACAACCATGCTAGTGGTGGAGAATGAGCGGCGAGTCGGGCTGCGAGAGAGCGAGCGGACCTATCGACTGATGTTGCTGGACCTGTTGGCACTCGCGGACACCGCCTTGCCGGAGGCGCGGGGAGACCACCGGTTGGAGGTCATTGTCGCCCGTCGGCAAAAGCAGGGGGAACTAATGTCCACCCGCGACGAACTCCTGGCGGACGTCGTGGAGCGGATAGCGGATGCGGTTGAGGCGGGACTTGCGGCCAAGGGACTGCTGGATCGACTCGATGCTGGAGATGTTCGGATCTGGCGAGCAAAGGACTCGGCAGGCTTGGCGGTCGCCGACTTCGCCGCGAACCTGGCGTACAACCGGCACCGGGTGGAGAGTGGTGAACTCTACTCTGCCCTCGAGCGCGCCGGACGCATCCGGCTGTTCGAGGGCTTTGGGGGATATGCCGAGCGACGAGCCCGCATCGCGGAGCGGGATGGCGACTTAGCCGCGGCTCTGGCTCGGTGGTCGTTGCTAAAGCCGAAGAAAAACCGGGAAGCGGGCCTGCGGCAAGAGGCCGCGCTTGTCAGACTGTGGCGGCGGACTATGCTGCGCGGCTCCGCCGGTCCCATGGCGACGCTGGACGCGACACTCGAACGTCTCTGGCGACAGCACCAAGACCCCGCGTCCCATCCTCCGCTGGCTGCGGCGCTGGGGCGGCTGGAGGCGTCCCTCCTATCCACGGGAGGGGCGCCGGAGCTCGTCTACCGCCTACGGAATCTGATGCACCTGGTCGCGAACCAGGTCGGGGATCTTGTTACTGCGGATCGCTTGGCCGGCGAGCAGGCCGCCATCGGCGACTCCATCGCTGTCGATCCCAGCCTTTTCCATCTCGTCCTCGACACGCATCTGCTCCGAACGGTGACAGAGGAACTGCGCTTGGACTTCGCGGCGGCCATCCTCCTTGCTCGGATGCACTGTGACCTAGTGGGGCAGTACGGTGCCGTCTGGGAACTGCTGGCTGGGGACCGAGGCCATGAGGGGTTCACCCGCTCCCGGCTCTGGGCTAAGGCCCAGATGACTCTGTTGCGGACACTGTTGCTCTCGGGTGAGGCCAACGACCTGCGGGAAGCGGATGAACTGCTCGATGTGTTCGGGACCCTGGGTGTGCGTGGGAGCGATCAGACCAGGCTCGACAACTACCGGGTTTGGGCGGATGTACGCTGCGGTCGCTGGGATTCAGCCGTCGGCCGCGGTCGCTCGCTTCTCGAGCGCGATCCCGGGATCTTCGCCGCCCAGTTCGCAGCTCGGGCAGCCGCCGATGCCGTGATCCATGGACAAACGGGACTCAGAGACGACCTGCGCGCCATGCTGGGGTTGCTCCGCGACCGCCTGCCCGGGTACTCAGGTCATCCGGGTGACCTGGTCTGGCGCGACGTCGGCGTGTTGGAGCACGCCTTTGGACGAGGCAAGAAGGCGGGCATGGAGTGCATGGAGCGGAGCCTGACGATCACCCGGGCGTTGCCCGTAAGCCCGGCCAACGCCTGGGTTCGTTATGTGACTGAGGTGCATCGGGCCGCGATCGGAGGGAGTGGGATGCCGGCAAGCGCATCTTTACCGGACGAGGCTATGGTCCTGCTGCGAAAGGCGCAAGTGCTAGCGGCGGCGGGTGGCGCGCTGCGGGCGTACCGTAAAGTGAGTCCGTACTGACAACAACGGTCCGGCAAGGTGGCACGGCGAGGGCCGGGGAAAGCGTGACGGGGGAAATCGAGTACGCACCATGCAATCGCTTACCGACGGTGGTTCAGTCGATACACGACCTCTGAGACATACCTCTCCGTCCTGATTCATGCGCAGGCGTGCGCCGGGTTGCGGCCTGCGACTTTCCTATGCATAGAGTTTGTGCGGTGCGTGTGACGGAAACACTGCATTTTTAGGCGTCCGCTGTGCATTCAAATGCGGCCGGTCCGCGGGAAATCCTGAGCGTCCGCTACGGGGCGGGACCCGCCACGCACTCCTGGCTGGACAGGTCGAACAGCGTCGAAATCCCAACCCTCATGCTGCTGGTCGCAATGCGCCGTGCTCTCGGTTGCTCAGTCGTCCAGCGTTTTGTGCGCAAGGCGCGCCACGGGGAAGCGATTCCATCGGAAACCGCGCCCTATTGTTCGGCTTTCACGGCGGGCGCTAAGGCACTAGTGCCCGACGCAATCCGCTCCCGCTCACACCATCGGGCAAGGGTGCTGGGCCGAACAATCCCCTGGTCGAACACCGAGAGTGCCGATCCTCATGTGCTATTTTTTCGGTAGGAGTTCTCGCCGCAGGACGGCGGCGGACGCACCGGGCCATGGAAATCGCCGTTGCTGTGAGGGAGTCTGAGTCATGCCGCTCTGCGTATCGGGCTCATCCGCCTTCCGTGAACGGGTCCGTGGGTTGCTCGCGCACCTCGACCCTGGAATCCATGTTGCAGCCGACGGTTGCGTGAGTTGGGGCGACTGGGATCCCACCCTGGCGTCCGACTCTGGCATGGCGCCCCGCCGCAAGAGCCACGAACTGATTCGCGCCCTCATCCAGTCGGGCTATCGGATCGGCATCGAGGAGACCAGTTCCGCGAGCGAGTGCGTCCCCGCCCACCGATCCGCGGGGAGCACCGGGTCGACGATCCGCTGGAACCCGAGCCAAACCCTGCCACACGCCCCCGCCTGCCCCTGCATCCTGCTCGGACACGAGCTCTGCCACGCCCATCAGCTCATCCGAGGCGCGATCTCCGGGAGCGAGTATTACGGCGGGCGGCGCGCTCAGTTCCGCTACGAGATGTTGAACATCACCGGCCACTACGGTTCCGAATCGGCGGGGCCGGCCGCGATCACGGAGAACGATCTGCGCGCCGAGCACATCCCCGTGCAACAGCCGCGATTGACGCTCTGGCGTACCACACCACCGCCCGACAAGTAGCCAACGATACAGCGAAACGCTCCTGATTCAGATCAGTGAACTGCACCGATGAAACTATATACTGGCGATACCTACATGTTTATTAGGGAAGAGCAAGCATGAAGGCGGAGAGCATTCGAAATCTTCACCTGCGGTTGTCTCGTGTGAGTTCGACCGGTCGACTGCGCACCAAAGGGACTGTCCGCGCTCTGCCTGAACTCGCCAACTTAGCAACCATTGTTCTCATCGTACTCTATTTGGTTGTTGGATCCAGCGCACTAGCAGATACCGGTGTTCTTCGCGAAGTCCCAATTGCCGATGCCTACGTTTCCGAGGAAGCTCCAAACACGAATCATGGAAGCCTACCCCATCTTCTAGTGGGACTCACACCGGAATTTGGCTATCTGTACCGCTCTTACCTGCTATTTGATATAGAAGGACTACCCGCCGATGCAGAAATCAGCAGTGCCACCCTCAAGATCTATCTCCATTCCACGCATCTGGGTGACGATGTCGACATCGATCTCGGTGCAGTTGACGAAAGTTGGTCAGAGGCCGGTCCGGAAGGTGTCGCCTGGGGCAACCCCGAGACACTGGACCGGCAGCCCGCGTCGACACCACTCGGCTCAGTGCGACTGACGGCGACAGCCGGCTGGCAGGACATTGATGTCAGCAGCCTGCTCCGCGACTGGTTTGATGGCGGCCGCGCCAACCACGGTCTCAGACTTTCGCTCACTGGTGAAGACCGCTACAAGACCGAGGGCCCTTACCTGCTTCGCAGTTTCTACAGCCGCGAATCTCCGATATGCGCTCCCTACCTTGAGATCGTATACACGGCAGCAGATGTACCACCCGAAACACCCGCCCCATCCTGTACACCCCTCTCGGATACAACGGCACCGGAGATAACCTCCATCGAAGCCGATCCCGATCCTGCCATTGCCGATCATGCGGTGCAGATCTCCGTCGAGGCCACTGATCCCGAAGGCATGTACCGGCTGCAGCTTCTTCGCGGTGCAACGGTGGTCGACGACATCACCAGCGATACGGGCGAGACGAGCCTGTCACTCACTGTGAGTGAAGCCCTGGATCCCGGCCGGCACCATTATTCTGCGCTTGCCTGGAATCGCTCCATGCTGACCGCAGCGCGGGCGAAGAGTCTCCGCGTGGACCACGATGGAGAGCCACCTAGCGTGGCGGTTTCACACACTCCAGCCGAGCCCCCGGCAGGTGACTCGGTCACCTTCGTGGTTGAGGCCGAAGACGACTCCGGCATCAGGCACGTCACGCTGACTGTGCAAGGCGTTCCTCACGACCGCGCATTGGATCCCGAGACCGCAGTGCGCGAGGAGTTTTCCTATACCCTCGATCCCGACATGCGCGTGGTTCGCTACTCCGCGGCCGCGACCGATCGTGAGGGACGCTACGCGTCCACTGGCACCAAATACCTTCTGATTGGCAATACCGGCGACGAGTCCGATGAAGACGGGCTTGCTGATGACATTGAAGTACTGATGGGGCTTGATCCCGCAAGCAACGATACCGATGGCGATGGACTTTACGACGGCTGGGAGGTCATTGGGCTCGACCGAGACCACGACGGCACGCTTGACCTTGATCTGCCGATGCTGGGTGCGAATCCGCACCATAAGGACGTCTTCGTGGAGATCGACTGGATGGAGGACGCGACGCGTAGTCTGAGGCCTCACCCGACGGCGGTTCAGGCGCTGGTCAACGCGTTCCGTGAATACGGAATCCGTCTGCACGTGGACACCGGCAACCTGGGTGGCGGAAACGCCGTGCCTTATGAAGCCAACACCTGCGACTACGAGTCCACTTGGTTCGCGGAGACCAAGGGCGCCAACTTCGACCGGGCTCGACGCGGGATCTTCTATTACATTGCCGCCATGACGGCAGGAGAAGGTTGCGGTTCCAAATCCAAAGGTGCCGGCAACATTATCTTGCGCTCAAGCTCGGTGCATGGATATACCGTCAACATGATGCACGAGTTAGGACATGATCTGGGTGTGCATCATGGCGGGCAAAAGGCGCTGACCGAGCCGCGCAGTGCTGACACCCTTGGCCCCAATGGCGACATCATTTCCGATAACGCGATCGATTGGGCAACGGACGACGAGAACTACAAGCCGAACTACCTCAGCATCATGAATTATCAGTACCAGTGGCAACTGCGCATCTGCGTGGTACCGGATGCCGCCCATCCGTGCACATGTACCGGCCACCTCGATGCCACCCAGCGCGCAGCGGTCGCGAATCCCTGCGACGATGTATTTCCGATGACCTTCAATCTCAGTGACCGTCCGCTCGACGAAGCGGCGCTGGACGAGTCGGCAGGGCTCTCGGCACCCGCAGACATTGGCAACTACATCTGGCGCCGCAGTACTGCGGAGATGGAGTTGTATCGCCCGACGCTTCAGGGCTGGTACTACATCGAACGCTACCCGACATCCGGGTGTTGTACCGCAGACTGTAGCCCGGATCCGTATGATACCGTTCTGACACTCGCCGACGGCAGCCCCGTTGACTGGAATTTCAATGGCACCATCGACGCGACGCCTGTTGCTTACGACCTCAATCGCTACTGGAGCAGAACGCAAGGCGCGTGTAGCGACGCGCTCGATAGTCCGCTGATGGCTCGTTTTGAGGTACCGCTGCTGCGGACCAAGATCTGGGGCAACATCAACTTCGGATTCTCTGAAACCGACCTCTCGCCCGTGGACCCCCCGGCACCGATCGTACCTGCCGACGGTGAAGTCGCGGACGACATGGACAACGACGGCGACGGCCGAATAGATGAAGGCTTCCCGGATACCGACGCCGACTCTATCGCCGACCCGGTTGACAACTGTCCTTTCACTGACAACCCGGATCAGTTCGACACGGCCGCCAGCTATCGTGGCGATGCATGCACAGGCCTTCCGGAAGCCCCCACCGGCCTGGACATCGCTGTAATCGATGGTGTCACCACCCTGCTGTGGGAGCCGAGCACCACGGCAAACATCCTCGGCTACAACGTTTACCGCAAATCGGGTGATGGCCGCGATTTTCGCCGCCTCGGTATCTCCTTTCCAACCACGCTGGACGAGCACTCCTTCGCCGACACGGAATGCGTCGCGGGCGCGATCTACTCTCTCGGTGGTGTCAATGTGTATATGGACGAGGGTCGTCTGTCAGGAGGCATTGTCGTGGCCGACACCAACGGTGATGGTGTCTGCGACCAGGTTGCCGCCCGCTTGCGGGACCCCTATGGCACGGCGGCGCCCACTTACACTCTGCAATGGGATTGGATTCTCTTAATATTTGTGTTTCTGCTAATAGCTGCAGCGATACTGGTCGTTCTCGTACGCACTCGCCATGCGTGAAGTAAACAGGGATAGCCGTAGATGTTTGGCCGCACGGAAACAGGCAAACTTTACTGCGTAGCCCAGATAGTGAACAGAAGGATGCGAACTCAAGGTCGCTACGACACATTGCCCTGGCTGAGACGATCAACGGCCTGATGACGCTCTCCGGTCCGCGCAGAAGTCGAACGCAGACACCCATCGCCGCGATCAGTCAATTCAGTTGGAGGAAACGGCGTTTCGTACCGCCGATACTCAAAGGAGGAATCGGCCCCAAGTGGCGCGTTCGCGCGTACTGGGATTCAGCCGTGGCCGCAGGGGGGCGTCGCGGGCCAGCCAGCGCTCGGGGCGCGCCGCTCCCGGCGCTGAAGCCAGACCTCAAGACCCTTGGCGATCATCTCTCTGCCGACCGCGACCAGATCGGCAAGCGTCCGGTAGCCCTAGCGCCGGAAGGGTAGAAACAGGAGGCCGCGGTAGGCGCGGACTGGGGAGTCGCCCGTCACCCAAACGCGCATCAGAAGGTGCTGGTAGCGGTTTTCGGCCCGATCGACCCGCAGAGGTTCAAGTACCCTGACACCATCCTGTGCACACCGCACCGGCGTTCTCCGTCGTTGGCCGAACCGAGCCCGTCTCAAGGTGCCCTGCAACCGTCTCCAACGCGTCCTGACCTGCCGCTCAAGTCGGCGTGGTCAGAGGCAGATGGAGGTCGGGAACGGTTTTCGGGTTAGGTAGCCATCAGATTTCGTGATGCGTCATCAATCATTCTGATTGGCAGCGCTCGGCGGAGGGCGTGAGGTCTTTGCCTGGCCAAGACCTGCCACCCAGCCGAGTCCCTCCAAGGGCAGGTCAACGCGCTTTGCGGTCCGTCACCCGTCACGCCGCGATCGACTGTTCACGACCAGAGCGGACAGCGTAGCCCAGTTGCCGAGCGCCCGCACAATGCAGTAGAACCGACAGCCATAGGCTTGTCTGGCTGGCCAGTGTTCTCCGGGCGCCAACGGTGTTAGGTCCCGTCCGTGCCGCTGGTCTGCCCCACCTGCGGGGCGGATATGCGCATCCTCGCCTTCGTGAGAGAGGCCGCCCCAGTGCAGCGGATCCTTGCCCGTATCGATGAGTCCACCGACCCACCGCCGATTGTACCGGCCCGCGGACCACCCGCCTGGAACGACGATCCCGAGCCGATGCCGGACTGGGACCTCATCGCCCAACCCGACCCCGGCATGGAGTGTGACCAGTTCATCTCCCGTTAACCGCCGTCTCCTGCGATCGATGGCGCCGCCGCCCCATATCTCGGGGCTGCCCGCTGCGCCTCCAACTCTCGTCTCAAAGCTCTCCGACGCCCGCTCTTGCCCTCTCGCGACCTGCTCGAGCCCCGCGGTTGAGCCTTGACCGGGCCTCCAGCGACCGCTAGCCTCGCATATCGGTCACCTTGGACTCGCGCGGACGCTTGGATTTCTATCCGTTGCCCGTGGCTCTTTCAACGGCCTACCAAATTTCATGCCCGTCATCATGGAGTTGCGATTTTGCAAAGAAGGAAACAGAAAGCACCTAATCGGGGCCAAAACTTATGACCGATGAATCTATGCCATACGTTGCGATTATCGGGGGATTCTATGACCTAGACGCGGTAACGGCCAATAGCGCAAAGGCGAGAGCGGTAGAACTTGGCAAAGCGCTTGCCGAGAACGGCTTCGGTCTTGTCGTGTATTTCTCCGACGACATGTCGCTGGAAACCCACGTGGTGCACGGCTATGTTCAAGAGTTGGCGACTAGCGAGCGGAGTCGTTGTATCCGGATTCGATTTGCCGAGTCCCAGCGAGGTCAGGTTTACTTTCCCGAGCAGCAGAACTACGGAGAGCTGTTCGATGCGAAGCTCTTCGCGGGACCCGACTGGGAGGCTCCGTTTTACGGATCTCTAGTGGCGGCAGACCAAGTCGATGCCGCATTGTTGATGGCCGGCGGGCGCTCCACACTCATCGCCGGGCAGGTTGCAGTTGCTCGTGCTTTGCCGGTCCTTGCAATCGACGAGTTCGGCGGGGCGGCAGGAAGGATCTGGAGCACATTGTCGCCGCGGTTCACGGATTATCCATCGTCGGCGAGTCATAGTCTCCAGCAATCGGTGGCTTGGTTGCGAGAGCGCTGTAGAATCGCAGCTGACGAACGTCGTGAGAGCGTTCGCAGGGAGCAGCTGTGCGTGACGCTAATGCGTCGCCGCCAGACGGGGGTCTGGCTTTCGGCGGTCTTCATTGCGCTCCTCACTGTGTTTTTTTTGGGGTCGGCTTACACGCCAGCTCCATACCTTTGGCCATTTCTGACCATCTCTGGCCTGGTGTTTGCTGGCGCAACCGGGGCGCTGAGTCGGTCGCTCATTTGGGGCGGGTTAGAGACAACCCCGGGAGTTTCCTTTCTCCTTGGATCGATCGCCGGATTTGTTGTCGGCTTGGCCTACCTTATACCCCAGTTCATCGGTGCGCCCGAGGTGCTGAACCCCACGGCCACCGAGGTTGCGGGTACGGATAAAATCCAGTTTTTTTCGGCAGTTTTGGTTGCACTCTCTGCGGGCGTAGGATTCGACACGGTATTCAGCCGATTGAAGGAGAAGCCAGGCGAACCTATCGCTGCTCCACCCGCTTCACGTTAAAGGGATCCCATGAAACACAAATTTAGCTGTATGACGTCACATGTTGTCTTCAGGTTGCATCTGGAGGCGCCATGAGCCATACCATTACCAATAACTTGGCTATCTTCGCGTTAGCTGTTGATGCCGTCATGCCGCGATGGCCAGCGCTAGTAGCGAGGCGGGTGGAGCGCCGGTTTGGGCATTTCGGTCGAGGGCGCGGAACCAACCGAGGTAGTTCTCCAGGTACGACGTGGCGACACCGTGGAACCGGATCATCCAAGTCTTCCAACGACTGTGATAGGCATTGACGTTCTGGATGTGCCACGGGCCTCGCCGCCGCTCGCCGCGAGCAGTGTTGATGGCGTGATGTTCAATGCCGCAGTCTTTGGCGGCCGCGGCCAGTGCGGCGCTGGCGTCGGTACACAGGATCGCGTCTTCGGCCAAGGACTGAGCAAGTGCCGGGGTGATGTGGCAGGCGTCGCCGCGCTCCAGGACGAAGTCCGCCGTTTGCCCGGAACGGTCGCGCAAAACCAGAATCGGCACCTGCTCGTCGGACAGGCCGCGCTTGGCCGCCTTGCCACCGCGGCGACGTGGGGCACGCGCCTGCTCGGCGTGCAGTCGACGAGGCTGGCCCTTGTAAGAGCGCAAGGTATAAGTCTCATCGGTCTCGGCGACACCGGCCAGGGCCGTGGCACGCACCATGGCGGGAAGCTTCAGAAACCGGTGACGCCAGCGAAACGCGGTCGTGCGGTGCACACCCATCCGCGCAGCGGCGCGACGCACGCTCAGTCCTTCCTCCAATACCGTGGCTTGCGCGAGCCACTTCTCACGCTGGCGCAGCCGCGCCAGCGGCGTGCCCGTCAATGCATTGAACGTCTGCCCGCAGGCGCGGCATTTGTAGCGCTGCAGCCGGTCGGCATGGCCGTTGCGAACCACGTGGCTGCCATCGCATCGTGGACACCTCGGCTGCGGTTCCACGCGCCCCTCGAGGATCGCCGAAACCGACCGAGCGTCATCCCCCGCCGCCAGTTGCAGCTTCAGCTGTGCCCGTTGCTCGACATCGAGCGTGTCGACCAAGCCAAGCAACCGCCTAAACTCGTGTACATCCATCTCGACCTCCCGTGCCCGCCACTGCAGCGGGCGATGGGACAAGTGTGCACGAGCTCCAGGCTCAGATCGTGAGCCCATCATCAGCGAACGCGAACAGAGCCAATAACTTTCCCCGATGCTGCGCGCCGCCTCGGGTGCGAGCACGAAATCGGGGATGCGTTGCAGCCCGATCCAGAGCGTTTTCGGTCCAGGGAAGCCACCGTGCTTGCGGTTGAGGAACCCCCCGAGGTTGGCGACCATGCGCACTAGGGTATCGAGCGACGGCGGCTTGGCGGGCGGTGGTTTGCGCTGGGTGACCAGGTAGACGGCCTTCCACTCCTCGTCCGCGAACACCGCATCGCAGGGCATCTCCGGGCAGTCGCGCCCGAGCATGGTCAGGTACAGCACGCTGCCCAAGCGATGATCAGGTAAAAAGCGAGCGCCGGCTCCAGGCGCTCGCGGGTTTCCAGTTGCAGCTGCTCGACGCGGCAGCCGCTTTTTAAGACCTTGAAGTAGACCTCGATCTGCCAGCGGCAGAGGTACCAAGAGAGCTTCTCGATGGCCTGCTCGGGGGTCTCGACCGGGAGGTCGGTCAGCAGCAGCCAATCGAGGGGGTCCTCATCGGCGGGCGGGTGCGGCTCGGTGGCGAGCAGCGCGGTGACGGTGACCTCGGCCAAGGTGCGATCGGGGCGCGCCGGGGGTTTGAGGGTGACGCGCACGGCCTTGATCTGCTGGTGGACGGTGCGTGCGCGCCGGCCCTGGGTGGCGGGTCGCTCGAAGGTAATCTCGGTGAGCATGGGGGCGGCATCGATCGCCGCGCGCAGCTTCCGCCCATCGGTGAGAAGTCGCTCGGCGTGCTGCACGCGCACCAGCCAATCGCCGGCGCGTTCGGGACAGGGGGCCTCGACGAACAGATCGTAGAGGTCGCTTGGCGGTCGGCGATGTAGGTGAGGCGAGTGTCGGTCAGTTGCTCGGCCAGCGCGTTGACGCGGGCAAAGCCGTCGACCCACCGCACGCTCTCTTTGGCTTCGAGCGGGCGGTTGGGGTCTTTCTGCTCACCGAGACTGCCGGGCTCGCGCACCCAGGTGTCGGCCTCAAGCAGCCCGAGGGGGACGCGCTCGGGGGTGACGAGGAGGGTCGGATGCAGATACAGCCCCCAACGGCTCTCGTAGTTCGGTGGCCCGAGGTCGGCGATGCCCTTCTTGCTGGTGTAGTCGAGCTCGGTGGTGTCTTGCAGGCACAGTACCCGGGGATGCGCACGCAAGAGCGCCTCGGTGCAGGCGATGTGCGGGGCGAGCACGCGCTCGGCGCTCACCTCGGGATGGTCGAACAGGCGGTAGGCGGCGCGGGTTTCGCCCCAGCCCCCGCAGGCGGCGGGAATGCTCACCGTCGGTTTGTTCCCCAGTGTGCTCAGGAGCCGGCGGCGCGCGCCGGTTCAGGCGTTGATCCCTGAGATCGATGCCAGCGAGCTCCTCGGCCAGGGCGCTCATGGCGCCACCCCCAGCGCGGCGCGAAAGTCCGCCGCCAGCGGGTAGACGTAGACCGCCTTGCGCGGGAGCGCCGCGCGATGGCTGCGGTCGCACTTGCCGCGCCCGGCGGTCTCGCCCAGGCACTGCCAGTTCGCCGCGCGGTAGCAGGTACCGTCGTTGAGCTCGCCGCCGAGGTAGGCATCATCGACCTGGACGGTTCCGCACAGCACGTATCCGGCCTCACGTTCGACCATGGCCTGCATGAGCTTGTGGTGCATCAGCCAGGCGGTGGGATAACTGACCCCCAAGTCGCGCTTCAGGGCCAGGGCCGAGAGCCCGGTCTTGGCCTGGCTGATGAGGTAGATCGCCAGGAACCACACGGTCAGCCCCAGCTTGGTGCCCTCGAACACAGCGCCTGCGATCAACGAAGTCTGGTGATGGCAGGCGTTGCACTGGAAGGTCTTGCGGGCTCTGACCCCAAGCACGCAGTGCGCCGCACCACCACAGCGCGGGCAGCGGAAGTCCTCTGGCCAGCGCGCCTGCTCCAGTGCGGCGGCGCACTGCGCCTCGGTACCAAACCGCCGGAACAACTCAAACAGCGACATCCCAGGCTGAAACTGAATCCGATTCATGGCCATGACCCACCCCGCTCACGAGAAAACCCACGTCAGGGTGCGCCCGTCAGTGGCTCAGTTCGTGAGCCTGGCGGAAGGTTCTTTCTAATCAGGAAACAAAATGTCGGCCCGAGACCGTACAGGGTGACAAGGAATGTATTGACCGAAAGAAAATATACCCAGTTAATACCAATTGTTCGGTTTTCTATCGCCCGGTGATTTGGAAATTCTCGGTCAACAGAGACCGTAAATCGCTTTGGTAGCGCTGCGGGTTGGCGAAAAACGCCTCGCACTCCTTTCGGAATGACTCATAGGTGGCATGACAGCGGTTGTAGAGCACCGGCTTCTTGAAGTACTTCCACAGTCGCTCGATGAGGTTGAGGTTGGGTGCATAGGGTGGGAGGAAGAGGAGCTTGATGCGGGAGGTCGCCAGGTACTCCGCGACCCGCCGCGAGCGGTGGTAGCGGGCGTTGTCGCAGATGACGTAGATCCACGTTGCCAAGGGGTAGGCAAGCTGCAACTGATCGAACAGCGCGAGCGTGGATTCGGCGTTGATGGTCTCGTCGAACCGCACCACCGGCTCCAGGCGCTCGAGGTCGACGGCGCCGTTGATGTTGAGGCGCCGCCGCCCGGTGTTGGAGGGGACGGGGTAGTCCTCCCCGCGCTTGATCCAGCCGTAGCCGAGCACCGGATTGTGCTGGGGATGGACCGCGTTCATGAAGCAGATGACCTCGTCCTTGCCCTTGGTTTGCTTGAGGGTGGCGTAGTCGGCGAGGAACGCCTCCTGGGCCGCGGCATCGGCCTTGCCGGGGACCAGCTTGGGCTTCTTGTAGACGAAGCCCAGCCGACGCAGCACGGCGGTCATGCCACTGACGGTGTAGCTGACCCCGAAGCGCGCCTTGACCCAGGCGGCGATGTCCTTGGCGCTGAGATACAGCTCGGTGGTGAGGTGTGCCTCCAGTTCGGCGAGTGCCTCGGCGTCGAGCGCCCCGTCGCTGCCGCGGTAGGCCACCTCCAGCAGCCCCCTGAGGCCGCCCTCGCGGTAGCGGCGAAAGTGGCTGCGCACGGTGTTGGCGTCGATCAGCAACGCCTCCGCCACCTGCCTGCTCGGCGCTCCAGCCGCCGGCCAGCAGGATCACCGCCTTGATGCGATCGGCTTCGCGCTTCTCGCGCGTAGCGCGATGCCCAGCACGCAGCTCGGCGAGTTTGTCGGCGGAGAGGCTATAATCGAGCATGGTCGCAATAATAAAGGATACTCAGCCCGTTGCGATAGCCTCCTAAACTTCAAACTGAAGTCCGAGGGGTATAGTTGTCTGCGGTTGCGCGTCTTTGGCTTACAGAATCGGCTGCAGCCACAAACACCTTGTACTGCTTGAGCAAGTGATTTCGATATTGTTTACCATAGGCTTCGGCTGAGGTCTTCCCGGGACCAAGTTTTTAGCACCCTTCTGACACGTCTGCTGTCCTCCGTTTTGCTTCTATTTTGCCACGACGTTACGCCTATTGACAGTTTTGAACCTGTAGATTGATGCAAGCGAACACCTTTCTCGCAATTGCTCCCCACCGACGCCGTAGATGCGAGGGCCGTACTTCATCCTGACCTAAATGATGTGTAACCTCCAGAATTCTCTAGCGTACAAGACGGTCCAACACTCCCCAAATCACGCCCCAAGCG
This sequence comes from Chromatiaceae bacterium, assembly GCA_025458165.1. Taxonomy (GTDB): domain Bacteria; phylum Pseudomonadota; class Gammaproteobacteria; order Chromatiales; family Chromatiaceae; genus JALOTB01. The sequence continues at coordinate 23,810 of JALOTB010000030.1, forward strand.
AAGATCAGAAAAACTCCGGCGGCTACCGGATTAATACGCGGACGCGACCACGCAACGTCGAGGTGGTTGAAAAAGGAGCGCAAGGCATATGCCATGCTTGCAAGTCCGGGTTTCATGAGGGGGCTGCGTAGCATGGAGTTAAAAGTGAGCTCCGGCTGGGCGTAGTGCCCATGCCATGACGAATCAAAATACACAAACCCTTGAAACGAAAAATAATCCTGAAAGCGCCTCCCTCTAGTTAGAATGCGGAGTAGTGTTTTGAGAATGGAAGTCCGTGAATCAATCACCGGCATTGCGATTACAAGGTCTTGTTCAAGCGCAGATTTCATTTGGCTGTACGAAATTGACTTGGCGGAAGGAACAATGAGGAGAAGCTGCTCTGGTTGTGCCCTGGCCCGTACCTGCTGAAGTTCCCACCGAACAGAAGGAGAATCAGCCAAGACAACCACTACTGCGCGCGCGTTGGCGATTAGTGTCTGTACTTTCTGCTGCCATTCTGTATGCGCGGATGCGATACGTCGTGCGCCAGGAAACTGCTCGTGCCTAACCGGGTTGTCGAGCGCCACTACGGGGCCGATTATTTTCAGAATCTCTACGAGTTGCTCCTCCTCGGTAAATCCCGGCGCCTTGAACTCGGCGGCCGACTCGTCATATTTAAAGGAACGCAGGTACAAAACGGGTGATCTTGTATCCTTTGTGTCGTGCTCTCGAGCCTTTTGCGTGTAAAAGCGTCCGGATCGGTGGAGGATAAAGGTTAAACCGAGTATGACCGCGACGTATAGCTGTGCGAGCAGCTTATGAACTGGAGTGATCTTCCCGATGTAATCTTCCAGAAAGGCGGGCAGGGTCAATCCCAACGCAAGCACGGCAAACGCGGCGATTTTTCGGTTCTTGCCTTTACGCGCCAAAACATCGGGGCTTTCACCACTCAGGGGAGCGTGTCTGTCGGACGGTCCTTTTGGAGCATCGTTATGCAAGTCGTTTTCTCTGGTCGCGACGCCTGCGCTTTCTTCGTTGAGAAAACAACCCCCTCTTCCCTCGGGACCGGAGTCCTGGGTGATTTGGTTGTAACCGTTGCGCAGGGAGGACGTGTCGGACTTGACACTAACCTGAGAGCGGTCCGGTTGAGTCTTGACTACGACTAGCGTCCAGATGTCGTCCCAGGATGCATCCCCCGGTAAAGACGCGGCGATCCGTCTGGTAGAACCCATGACGCTGCGTGAGGACGCTCGTTGAAACTCCTCGACGACGGCAAAACAAATCTCGTCCCAGGACGCTTCCTCTGGGAACGAAGAAACAATGTGTTGCAGAGAGCTTTTCGGCTTGTCCATCGAGTTTCCTGATCACCAACGAAACTCAGCTAACTCATGGCCTGCGTAACATGTGGCTTTTAAGCCGCTTTCCGTTCCAAGTGGGAGCAGGCCCAGCCTGCGGCGATTCAGGATGGGCCCCACAGATCCGCCCGAGCCGAGTTCGCGGCGGGGCTTGCCACAGCCAAACAAGCACTTGGCGCCGAAGTTGCCCCGGGGGCGGCTGAGTATTCCTGCTAATCAGGTCGCATTTAGTGTCTTGTCGGGTAGAGAATCGCTATGAAAATGGAGTTCAATCGAGCGCAAGCGCTGCTCTGTTGCGCAACCTTACGTTAAGATGGGCGCGTGTTATCGCTCTCTGTTGAGGTGGGTGTCTGGTGTTTTACCCAGATAGGTGTTATCTGGGAGAGGAGTTCCTGCTCCTTCACATAAGTCCCTTCGATATCGTAGGTATCCTCGAATTCTTTCAATCGATCGAGAGTGGTGTGTGCCGGGCTATCTGAGATTAAAATATAGATTTGCCGCGTAATGCTCTGGGCATTTTTTATTTTCTTAATTATTTCTTTCAGAGAATCGACTTCTAATTGTGCGTCTATAACAATGCGCTTTGCAATGTAGGCGGCAGATCCTACTTGTTGGATTAGCTCCGTATTGTCAACGTACGAATGCTTAGAATTTACTATCAGGCCACAAAACGCTCCTTTAAGATTGGTGAGGAAGCAGGATTTTACAATTAGGGGATCGAGGCGCTTGGCGAGTCGATAATGTAATACTAAGTGGCGTTGCGTGGCGACTCCCACAAACAACACGCTCATCGGTCTCCCCCCAGAAACAATCGAAAAGAGAGCCAGAAATAGGAACAGCGCTGTCATCGCATAAAGTATTTGCGTCAAATATTCCGAAGACGAGAAGAAAGAAAGAAATAGAAATACCAGGGAAACCGATAACGATATTTTTAGGAATTTCAGAGTATCGTTAAAGTAAAGATATCGCTTCACCTCCCTCCATCTGGGGTGCCCTGTTTCTCTTGCAGAGAAAATCCAATCCAGTAAAAAGGCAGTAGAAAAGAAAGCAACTGCCGCATAAAAAATGTACCTGACTAGGGCAAAAATAACTTGCGTAGAATGGAGTTCTGACCAGCGATCGGAGGTGGTTAGCTGAGCAGCATCGATCGTTGCCATTATGGCGAGAACAGCGACGAAAGCAAGACCGCTTATCTTGGATTCTCTGCGTTCTCGCGGATTACGGCCATCAAGTACTTCAGCTTCAGCCTTTGCGTGGGCTATCCTTTTTTCCGTAATTCTGTTGAGCACGTCAGACCAACTTGTGTCTTCCTCTGTCGTTGAAGCAATTTGTTGAAGCGCTTGCAGTGGTGTTTCGTCCATTCGCTCGTACCCCGCACTCATGTAGATACCGCCTGTCGTTGATAGACAAACCTATAACTGTTGTCCGTCGTCTGACTGCACAGGCCTGCTTTGCCGCCCAAGTTGCTTCGGAGGGATGTTTATACCTCGAGAAGCGGCCATGCACTCACGTTACTACCGCAACACTGTGCAGCAACAGTCCGCTATTGACTACGCCTACTGCATGTTTAGCATCGAACGGCGAGGCTTGCGATCCTTGCCGATCGCACCCCGAAGGTCAGGTCGAAAACGGGTTCGAAGAAAGTATACATCCCCTAGCGAGAAAGGCTTCGCGATGTCAGCTTTCGGCCGGGTCCGGTCCCTCCAGGCGCAGACAGCTTCGCCCCGCGCGAGGGCGCGGCAGGCCCTGCCTCCATCCTCGGATGAGTGTCCGCTTTCTGCTGGACCGCCTGGCCGCTTACGCCGCCGATCGCTGACCGCTATGCGTCCGAACCCGACATCGAGGCGGCGGGGCTGAAAGTCCGTATATGGACTCCCCCTCGGTTGCAAGCACACCGTTCTTTGGCTGGTAGGTTCGACTGCGCACGTATATCCGGCCTCTGAGTTGTGGATCGACTTGCGACACACGGGCCATGATGGGCTATTCGCGCGCCAGCTCCCAATCGCTTTCTCGTGCTTCTCGCACCTGGACATTCGCGGGTTCTGCCGGCGCCGGTTCGACCTGTTCACCATCGTTCGGTTTGCTTGGCAATCGCGGGTGATGGGCTCCTGTGTGAAACTCGGTTTCTCGTCTGTCGTTCGAGAGCGGCGCTTCAGCGGCTCACGCGATCCGGTTGATAATCGGTTCCGTTGCGCAGCATGGCCCAAGCGATGCGCGCGGTTTTGTTGGCCAACGCCGCGGCGGCCACGTTCGCGTGGCTGCGTGCCACCAGAGCGGTAACCCAGCGGCTCAACCGATCCTCTTTCTGATGGGCCGTTCGGACCACCGCCCTTGCCCCGTGAATCAACAAGGTGCGCAGGTAACTGTCGCCGCGCTTGCTGATCCCCAGGAGTCGCTCCTTGCCCCCGGTGCTGTGCTGTCTGGGAGTCAGCCCCAACGCCGCGGACATCTGCCGACCATTGGCGAACTGCGCCCCATCGCCGAGCCCTGCTACCAAGGCGGTCGCGGTGATCGGGCCGACGCCGCGCAGTTGCTGCAGGCGTTTGGCCGCAGGGTGTTCCTCAGCAATCGTAGCGATCTCCGCATCGAGCTCGGCCACCCGCGCATCAAGCCCACTGAGGTCCTCCCATAGCCCATTGAGGAGCCGACGGAAACGCTCACTGAGGCCAGTATCCGGATCTTCCAGCCACTCGGGTATAGCCTGGCGCAGGTGGCACAGCTGCAGCGGTGCAACGAGCCCGTACTCGCCGGCTAGGCCGCGGATCTGGTTGGCTTTGGACTTGCGTTGATCGAGCAGCTCCGCGCGAATGCGGTGAACCGCTTGGACGTCCTGTTGCTCGACGCTTTTCACGGCCACGAAGCGCATGCTCGGTCGACTCATCGCCTCGCATACGGCTTCCGCGTCATTGGCGTCGTTCTTGTTGCTCTTCACGTAGGGCTTGACGAACTGCGGAGCGATCAACTTGACGGTGAAGCCCTGCGACTGCAGCTGACGGGCCCAGTGGTGAGCGCCACTGCAGGCTTCCATCCCAATCTCGCAGCCCGGCTCTACTGTCTCAAGCAACACCGTCAGCCACTTCTTCCGCGACAGCCGCCGACGCCATACCGGCTTCTCGTTGCGATCCACACCGTGGACCTGGAACACGTTCTTTGCCAAATCAACGCCAACACGCCTAAGCTTCATCTTGGATTCCTCCTCTCCGGTGACTGATGTTCAGCATACTCAGTCTGGCACTTTGATGCCGATAGAGGGAGAGGGGGAGTCCATCCCATTGCTTTGGGGCGGGAACAGCCATGGTGCGAGGCTCGCGCTGGTTTCAGCGAGTCTCGCGCGAAGATCCGCCCCCGTGCCGGGCGCCGTCGTATCAGCGGCTCGGCGCTCGTCAACGCCGTGGAGGTCGACGTGGACGTTGGCTGCCGGCGGTCGTTGGCGCTGAGCGCGCGCGATTCCAAGGGATGATCGGGGTATCGGTGAAGAGGTCGGTCTGGGCGCACTGGCCTCGAAACGCCTCAATCACGGCGTCGCCTGCTGCCATCGGCAGTCCCGTATCGGAGAGCACGAGACGGCCGAGGGTCTTTTGCGTGAGACGCTCATGCAGCGGCTCGTGGGGCATGCGCCAACGCATCCGCCCTGCGATTTCACGGTCTACCGGGATCAGGGCGATCAGCTCAGCGTTGGTCATGCGCTCCAGCCCCTGCTCGCGCAGCGTGGCATTGTGGCTGCCGTGATGGCCCACCTTGTAGAGCACGGTACGGGCGAGCAGGTCCGCCGTGGTGATGGCCTCGTCCTCGCCGTGCCAGCCCACCTCGTTCCAGGACAACCAGCTTCCAACCTGCGCATCGCCGGGGAACAGCAGCACCTTGTCCCCGCGGCCAAGCTCGATTGCGAGCACGAGGCTGGTGTTGTTGGTATGGGCGTCGAGGCGCAGCGCCAGCTCCCCCGCGGCTCCGATCCACTCCGCATCGATCTGCCGCCAGGGCTCGGAGCGATAGCGGTCCGTGATTTCGGTGACCTCCGTATCGAAGCTCTGGCGGTGATACGCCTCGTTGAACGGTAGGAACCGCTCCGCGGCCTGGTAGGGTTGACGCACCGCCGGGGCGGCCCCGAGCGCCGCCAGATAGAGTCCGAGCTGCCCGGAGTGCGGATCGTCGAGGTACACCTCGCCGCCCCGCTTCGTGGGGGTGCTCCGGCGCAGATAGGTGGTGTCGGCGGGTGGCCCGAGCACGTAGAAGCGTACCTCGGGCAGGTCGTCGATGGTCAGCGGTGTGCCGCCGGGCTCACAGTAGCGATGGTTCGGCCACTGCTGCTTGACCCAGTCGAGCGCGTCCTCGGTGGTGGCCCGCCCCGTCGCGGCGAGATCCGGACCGAAGAAGGCCCTGACCGATTCGATGCGGCGCGCAAAGAGCGGCGGCGTTGGGCCGGCACTGGCGAGTGCGAGGCGCAGCCCGTGGAGTGCGGCCCGACGGCGTTCGCGCAGCTCGCGGGCGAGGGGGCTGGCTGGGTTCTCGGTCCACGCGAACCACACCTCGTCGACCGTCAGGCCGGCGAACGCCTGCTGGGCCTGCAGGAAGCCGGAGACATGGTCCCAATGCTCGTGGGTGATGACCAGCGCATCGAGATGCCCGCCGGTGGCGTCATGGATGTTTTTCACCACCGCCTGCATCCTCGCCTCGGCGTTCGGGGTCCCGAGCAGCACCCCGCAGTCGATCAACATGTACCGCTGCGTCCGTTGCGAGACCCCGAAGGCCAACAGGAAACAGTCGCCGAGGCCGTGCCGATACATGCGCACCGTGCAGCCCGAGCGCGCGGCGCGCAACCGCGCCATCAGAGCGCCCCCCCGAGTCCGCGGTGGACGAAGGCGAACACCTCGCTCGCTTCCTCGCCGCTGGGGCTGTCGAAGTAGGTGGCGGCAAGCGACGCCCCCGCGCCCTGTCCCGCGACGAGGCTGCGCTGGCGCTCGTAGCGATGCGCGCTATTGATGCTCTTGTAGATGCAGTAGCGCAGGCGCCCGGTCTCCACATCGATGATCAGCGTGCAGCCCCCGCGAAACCAGAAGTCAGGCTCCCCACCGCGCGCGAGGGCCTCGTCGAGCGTGGCATCGACGAACCCCGGCCGCTGCTGGGTGATCTCCACCACGGCGTCGAGGAGGAACTGGCCCTCGCGGCCGGCGCGGCGCACCGGACGCACCGAGGTGACCTCGAAGGGAAAGCGGTCGAGGTCCAAACCGCGGGTGATGCGCTGTTTGTAGCCCCGGGTCTGCTCGATGATCGACTGGGCGGTCTGGCGGGCGTCGCGCAGGCGCTCGAAGATGACGCGGCGGTTGCCGCTCAGGTTCCAGTCGCGCATCTGGTGGCTGAGGTCGCGGCCGAGATAGACCTGGCTGGCGGCATCGGCCGCCGTGAGATCCGGACCCTCCCAACGCAGGCTTTCCTCGGAGAGCGAGCGTGCCTCACGGGGGAAGATCCCGCGTCGGCGAAACGCCTCCATGAAGGCGACCCGATAGCCCCATTCGTCGTCGGGTACCACATCGGCGTCGGCGGTGATCAGCGCGCGCAGGAACTCCCCGAAGGTGACGTCCACGGGGGGCAGATAATCGAGCGCGCGGATACAGATGGTGAGGACGTGCTGGGCGGTTTTGCCCGCTTCGTTGGCGAGGCGCGCGACGAGATCCGGGTGGATCGCCCCCTGCGGCAGCACCCCACTGCCCTGGGTCGCGAGGCGGTAAAGATCGGCGGTGCGGCGTTGGTAGATCGCGTAGAAGGCATCGAACACCGCGGCGACCAGGATCGCGCCGCGCCGATGCGGCTCGTTCACCGTGTCGATTTCGGCCGGGTTGGGGGTCTCGCCGATGGCGCTGCGCAGCGCCCCGGTGCGCCCGATCGCCTTGCCGAACTCCTGTGCGAGCTGGGCGAGGAGGTTGTCCGCGCGCAGATCCCCGCGGGTGCGGGCGATCTCAAAGCGCAGCACGTCCGGCAGGGAGAAGTGCTGGAAGAGCGCCACGCTGTCGGCGAACGCCTCGTGGAAGGCGAGCACGTCGGGGTTACTCGCCTCGGTGAGGTTGCAGTTCATCCCATCGAGCAGCGCGTGCGCGCACTCGTGCGCGATCACGTCATGGGAGAGGCAGGTGAAGACGATGCCGCCCGGCAGGTGCTCGGTGGGATCCACCGGCGAGGCCTGAAAGTAGCCGAACAGCAGGGCCTTCTTACCCGGGCTGTAGTAGGCATTGGCCTCGCGCAGTCCGTGGGGGTAGATGCGCAGGCGGCCCACATACTGCCCCTCGTGCGCGGCCCACAGGGCGCGGCGGCCGAGTGCGATCTCGAAATTGCGGATCGTGCGCATGGCCACTGCATAGACCATCTGCTGGTGGAACTGCGGGTTGCCGTCCGACGGCGCCAGGCCGTCCTGGGCGAGGAGATAGGGGTCGGAGAGATCAACCGGCTGGTAGCAGGTGTCACTCGCCGGATCGACGTCGATGACCTCCACATACTCGCCGCAGGGACCGGGGCCGAGCGGCGTGTCGCGCTCCTCGGACTCGTCCATCGCGCCCGAGAGCAGCTCGCCCTGGACACTGTCCTCCCAGGGCACATCGATGCAGGTCTCCCGGATCGCGCTGGTCGCGAGGCTCTGCGCCAGGCTCGGGTCGATCGAGTAGATCCGCAGCCGCCGCGCCGCTGGCCGCGGCACGTCGTAGGGGGAGTGGCTGGTGGTCGCCGGTGCCCGCATACGCCGCGCCCCGCTCAGACGCCCGCTGCGGGATAGGGGAAGGTCCCCTTCGGCACGCCACGCTCGACGTAGGCCCTCAGCGCCGCATCGCAGATCGCGTAGCCCCAGTTGATCAGTCGTTCTTGAACGGTGTCGTCGAGCCGCTTGAGCCGGGTGGGGATGGCCGCCAGCGCCAGGGTGCGTTCAATGGGGCAGGGCAGATGCTCGCCGGGATACTGGGTGATGTCGCTGCGGATCCCCCAGTAGGCCCCCTGGCGGGCGCCCGTGGCGTAGGCCTGGATCAGTTGACGCTTGCGCAGGCTGCGCACCTGATTGTCGATCAGATCGAGCACGCGGAAGGCATGGCGGGCCCAATCCTCCTTGGGCTCCTCCTCGGGCTTGAGCTTCGCGCCGGCATCACTCACGAGGAGGGTGTCGTAGCGTTTGTACGCCGTCTCGAGGCCCAGGTTGTCGTAGACGCCGCCGTCGCTGAGCAGCACCCGCCGGGTGAAGGGTTCGCGCTGCAGGTCCGCTCCGCTGCCGGGCGTGAAGCTCGCCGGATCGACTGTCAGCGTCATCGGGGAGAGCACGGGCGGAAAGGCGGAGGAGGCGGCGACTGCGGCGGCCAGCTCGACGGTCGGCCGGCGGACCTCACCCACGCGATAATCGCGCATGTACGGTTTGGAGAACCGCCACAGCGCGCCCGACTGGACATTCGTAGCGTTGATCACGAAACGTGGTGCGTCCGGCAGGTCCTGCAAGGTGTGCTTTCCAAAGAGATGCTTGCGGTAGGACGCCTGGATCATCTCGCTGATGGTCCCGGGCAGCATCATCCCGCCGACGATGCCCCAGGCGTCGATCGTCTCGCCGGCGAGGCGACGCAGCGGGCGGACGAAGCGCTCCTCCAGTCGCCGACGGTCGGGGCTGGCATCGGTCTGCAGCTGGTTCCACACCAGGCCGAGCCAGGCGGCGGTGATCGAGCCGCCGGAGACGCTGGAGATGCGCGCTAGACGCCCCAGTATGCCCGCTTCGTACAGGCGCCAGATGACCCCGATGTGAAAGACCATCGCTCGGTAGCCCCCGCCCGATAGGCAGAGCGCGAGACCGGCGGCGGGTGGTCCACGGTCGGAAGGGAGGTATTCGACAGGGGCGTTCGCGACATCGAGGACCGGCTCATCGGGCATGCGTCGAACCCTCCTGTCGCTTCACGTTCCCGGGTTGCGCCGCGGTTCGAAGCAGTTCCTGCGGCGCTGCGGCCCCGTCTACCTGGGAAAGTAGACGCGATCGCAGAACACCGCAAGACGGAGCGCTGCCTTCGAATGCGCTTACCAACTAACATCCTGTTCTCCGGTGCCTTCTGCTTGCGACCTCCAGGGCCCGTCGGTCCCGTCGTACAGATGTCGGGTTCGGACGCATTGCCGCCCGTCGCAACAGGACCGGCGAGGGGCGGCTCCAGCCGGCCAAGACCGGACACTGGCCTCAGCGAGCCGCTGTCGGCTCGACGTCGAATAGCCGACACGGCCCATCGGAGGCCGGGGGTTGCGTCACGACCCACAGCGGACCGTCGGGCGCGCCGTCCTGATGTCGGGTTTGGGGCGCCAAGCCGACATGCCTCGTCGGCCATGTCTGATTTTGGCCGTGAGCGACCGACAGGTCCCCACGATGTTCGGCGCGAACCAACCCTGTTCACGGCTTGTAGCGCTGGGGGTGATGTCGGGCTTTAGGGCGCTGTGTTCGTTGGCTGCGCGCCTTCCGGCGCCTTGGCCTCCGCGGCTTCACGGTGCTTGATGGAGTCGACCAGCTCCTCCAAGCGACCGCGGGATGGCTGGTTCAGTCCCGTTCCGTAGCGCGGGTTGCAGGGGGTGCCGCCGAGGCAAGGCCGTGAGGCCCGACACGCGGGACGCGCGGCCACCTAAAGGGCGAGCGCGGTCAGTCCTCCCGGGCGCCCAAACCACACTTTTAGCACCGTGAGGTGCCACTGGTCGGCGCTTCCGCGGTCGTCGATCTGCGCGATGACCGCGGCGAGTTGATCGGTGACGGAGGTGGGCATGGCGGTTGACGGGTGCGCGATCGGTGGGGACGGCCGCTCTGGCCACTCGCCGGCAGGCCGGTCGTGCACCTCGCGCCAGGGAAAGCCGCCGTCATCAGGGGGCGCGGAGAGCGATGAGTTTGGTCAGCCATCGTCTGGCTTCGTCGCGTTGACGGGAGACAGGAACTCGGCGTGTCGAGCGAGGGGGGCATGCCGACCTGGACCGGTCCCGCGCGCACTGCGAACGCCCCACCGCATTGCTCCTCGAAGGGCAGGGAGGTCACTTCCTGCGATGCGCAGAGCTTCGGGTGTTGCGGATCAGTCGATCCAGGATCCGGCGTAGTACTCCATGCCGGAATCGTCAATCACATAGTAACGGGCGCCGCCCTGACGGTTAGCCTCATCGCAGGCGGCAACCGCCTCCTCGAAGTCACTGTAGCGTGCGACCTCCTCTTGATCGTAGGCGCGCAGGTCGCTGTCTTTGTTCCAGTGATTGGTCGGCTCGGATCGCATCAGTCGATACATGGGTAGGCCGCCAGATCTGAGGTGTTTGGTGGAGAGAGACCCCTCGGCGCACCGGGCTCAGGTAGGCTCAGTTGTCCGGCTTGGCCGAGAGGCGCAGCGACGCTAAGGCGCAGAGCCTACGGGAGAGGAGCCGACTGGCGCCCCCGGTCGTCGGACTCGGTGCTGATCTTGGGGGATGGCCAACGATCGGCCTCCCATGGGTCGGCGCCGGTCGGATCGCGACAGTATATCCGACCATCCAGGCCCCCCGCGGTGGTCGCGCGCCCTAGGCCGGGGTCGAGGGGGCGAGCAGCCCTTTTGCGGCGCAACGGCGGCGGGGCCCCACCTGGAGGAGGCTGTCGCGCCCTGATAGTCTGACCGCCTACGCAGGCGGCCGGCCTGTTTCGCGTCCGAGTCGCGAGGCGGCTGAAGCATGCCCATTTTCGGCTTCGGACAAGAACGGAGGATCGTGATGCAGATCCGGGTGGGATACGAGCTGATCTACGAGTGTCCGCAGCCGACGCCCATGATCCTGACCCTGAACATCCATTTCAGCCGGGTGTCCGACGTCGTCATCGCCGACCACATCATCACCAGCCCGCCGACCCCCATCAGCGCCTATCGCGACGGTTTCGGCAACTGGTGCAGTCGCATCGTTGCGCCACCGGGACAGCTTCGGCTCTCCACCAACGCGCTAGTCAACGACAGCGGGCGGCCGGATGCGGTCGACCCGAACGCCCCCCAGCACGCGGTCGAGGACTTGCCGGCGGAGACGCTGGTGTTCCTGCTCGGGAGC
>JALOTB010000103.1 GCA_025458165.1 Chromatiaceae bacterium
CTGACATGGTGTCGCAGCCTCCAGCCTACCATTCGGAGCAGCCAGCCACCTATTTTCCCCCGCCCACACAGGCGGTTAGGCCTAAGTCAGTGCCATTCGTACCTCACCCCAACCTACGCAGACTTGGTGCTACGTCAAGCGGATCCCTGGCTGACTGTATGCGCCATGACTCCCGCACGCAGACCGAAGCGGGAGTCATGGCGTGTAAGCTCACTCGGCCTAGTCCTGGATGCGCGCCTTCAACCAGTAAAAGGCCTTGGTACCGATTTGCTCGCCGATGTCGTCGCCGGCCGTGATCGCGTCGAGGAAGTGCACTCCGCCCCACAGCCGGCTGATGCCACACTCGTCGGAGAATTCATCCCAAGTCTCCCAGCCCAGGGTCGTCTCCTGTGCCGGCGTCACGCCGGGCTCGATCCTCGATTTGCCGGCGGGCACGGCGAGCGGTGCGCCCGCGATCGGTATGGCTGGGGTCCAATAGGCGAGCTGGTTGGCTTCCTCCGCTGTCAGTCCGATGATCTGCTCGAGGTAAAGCTGGGTCGCCGTGGCGTGCGCCCGGCAGAAGGCAGCGCTGCCCGACGGATACTCTGGATGGTTGGCGGTTTGCAGGTATGGCCGCCATTCCTTACCCGTGATATCGGTCACGATGCCCTCACCCGGACCACCCCAGGCGGTGATCGTTGTATCCGGGTACAGGTAGGCGATCGCCGAGAACGGCCGCACGGCGTCGTACCGACGCTTGTTTTCCCAGACCGTGATCCCGGTATCGAACGCGGCCGCGTTCACGAGAAAGTCCAATTGGACGAACTGCCGGAGATCAAGTCCAAGTGCCAGCGTCGCCGCTAGCGTCGAGAAGCCAAGGCTCTGGATCTTGTCGTCGAAAAACTCGGCAACGAGCTTCTGACGGTCGGTGAGCGCCACTTGCGCGGCGAGCACCTCGTCCGCTTGTGCCTTGTAGGGCGGTAAGGGTGCTCCGTTCGGCCGCACCGCGTAGCTCGTCCTCGGAAATGGGGCGATCACGGTCGGTTTCTTATAGCTGTAGGGCTGCGTCTCTGCCCATTGCGGCGTAACGAACTGCTGGGTGTAGAAGATGCCGCTACCGGTGGTCAGGGTGTCCGGCTGCCAGCGCCGCGGATTGATCAGGCGCTCACCCTTGTTGACCGGCTCGTACCCGGTGGTGTCGGCGTAAGGGCGCAGGTTGTAGAAGCTGCCGGTCGCGTCGCCCAGTTGGTTCATGCCGTCGTGCTCTCGGGCCGCAACCACGGCGGCACCGGCTCGGTTGCCGACCCCCGCTGGGGAGTCGTCCACCGCGTTGTTGCCGGGGCTCAGACCGAAGCCATGAAGTATACCGTCCCAGTCGGCCGCGAATTGCGGCATCAGGCTATTGAGCACTTCATGGCTCGCGTACAGCAGGGCAACGTTCCGCTCGCTGTCCCCGCCTGGCAGGTCTCCCAGGTTGGAGTAGACGCCGGTCCAACCGCTGTAAGGCGCGATTGCGTCGAACCATGCGTTGGTGATCAGCGTCGTCGTGCGAAGCACGAGCGGGGCGTCGCCAGGTGCCACGGTAGACAACAGCCTCGGTACCACGACTTCGATCACGGCAGCGGGGGCGCAGATCGGAGGCGCCCCTGACGGACAATCGAACGCGTTCGCTGTCAAGGGCGCGGATAGCGAAACGAGCCCGGCAAGCGCCAAGCCCGGCAGGGCGGTCTGGTTCATCAGAAACTCCGGTGGGTTGGAAGAGGGGCGAGATTCAGGAGTGCGCCGCCCCAGTGATTGGGACGTCCAGCCCCCAGCGAATGGAGAGCGGCCGCAACGGCAGAGTGGTGGCGGCAAGAGAGCGGGTCAAGCCCGGGATTGCGGGCCGGCCGACGTTGAGGATGCAGGGGAGAGCTCAGCGGGCGTTGGCGCGGTTTGGGTGCCAGGTGGTCCGGCCCCAGACCGGGATCAAGGCTCGGTCGAGGGAGGGAGCATCAAGGGCCCGCATGCTGATCAAGCGCGATGTCCGGCACCGGCTGACCGAAATCACCCCGGTCTGTTACCGGCGGCGAGGCATCGGCCTTGGACACGATGGCAGCGAGCGGCATGGTCTGGGACGGCCATCTCGACGGGTCCTTTCGCACAAGAGCACGCACCATGCAACGGCGAAGACACCAGCTTGGCGGTAAGGGCTTGGCGTCTGCTAAGGGAGACGCTGATGATTGGCCATCCTCGCCAAAATCAGCGGCACGTCCCTGTGCCGCGGGGAACGCTGAATTGATCAGCGTTTCCGCACGGTCGCCCGCCGACCTTCCGACCGGCGTCTGTCGGCGCGGTGTAAACAAACCGGCCGGCCCTGCACTGGGGACGACCAGTGTCGGATACTGATCGCCAACGGAGCCGACCACCGAAACGTCGGCACGGTGTCAAGGCGAGCGGCCCGGCTATTGGCGAGGAGGGCTAGCCTTATCAGTTGGTATCGGAATACGAGTGGAACCGAAAGCCGGATTGCGGATCTGGCGAGCCCTCGGTCCGGCGCTGTAGGCGCGGTCGCTCGCCCGGTCGTCGGCGTTGCCGCGGAAACACCGCCGCCGCGGCATCGTCATGAGGGCGTCACGATGAGTGGCTATCGTTCAACGTTCGTTCGCGACACCAGACGCAACCCCGCAGCAGCGAGCCTCTCCGTGAAGACTGCCCTTACCCTGCGCGACCGGATCGACCACACCGTCTTCAACGCCATCTACTCGCGAGCGCTGGTCTACAACACCTGCTGGGAGGACCCGGCGGTCGACCGCATCGCCCTGGCCCTGAAGCCCGATGACACCCTGCTGGTGATCACCAGCGCGGGTTGCAACGTGCTCGATTATGCCCTTGCCGGGCCGCGTCGCATCCATGCGGTGGATGCCAACCCGCGCCAGACAGCGCTGCTGGAGCTCAAGCTCGCCGGCATTCGCAACCTGGGGTTCGACGACTTCTTTGCCCTGTTCGGTCAGGGCGTCCACCCGGGCCTGCCCGATCTCTATCCCCAGGCGCTGCGCCCAGACCTCTCGCCCTTTGCTCAGCGGTTCTGGGACGAGCGCCTGCACTGGTTCGGGCCCAAGGGCCGGGGACTCTATTTTCAGGGCCTTGCGGGTAAGTTTGCGCGGGCCTTCCATGCCTATTTGAGGGTCCGCCCGAGCCTCGCGGCGAGCGTATCCGCCCTGTTCGGGGCAAGTACCCTGGAGGAGCAGCGGGCCATCTACGACCGGAGTATCGGGCCGCGTATCTGGAGCCCAGGGGTCAATTGGACCCTGTCGCGCCAGATCACGATGAGTATGCTCGGCGTGCCGCACGCCCAGCGTAAGCAGGTCCAGGCCCAGCACGAGCGGGGGGTAGCGGGGTTCATCCGTGAGGCACTGGAGTACGTCTTCCGCGAGCTTCCGGTCTGGACCAACTACTTCTACTCGGTCTACGTGAAGGGCGGCTACTCGCGCACCTGCTGCCCGGAGTATCTCAAGGGGGACAACTTCGCGGCGCTCAAGGCCGGGCTCTCCGACCGGATCGTTCCCTACACCGGCACGGTGACCCAATTCCTCCAGGGGACCGAGGAGCGGGTGTCCAAGTTCGTGCTCCTCGATCACATGGACTGGATGAGCAGCTACTACCCGGAGGCCCTGGCCGAGGAGTGGAGCGCGATCCTGGAGCGCGCGACCCCGGACGCCCGGGTGATCTTCCGTAGCGCCCATGCCGCCCCGAGCTATCTCGATCTGATCGAGATCGGCCAGCGCCGCGAGCGACTGCGCGAGCGCTTGGTCTTCCACCAGGCCCTGGCGCGGGAGCTACAGCGCCAGGACCGAGTGCACACCTACGCCGGCTTCCACGTCGCCGACCTGGTCCCAGCGGTATGAGCCGGGGCGATGCCCTGGTCCTGCTGCGGCTCCTGCGGGGTCAGCCGCGCCGGGGCAGCCTCGCGGAGCGGTTGCAGGCCTTCTACGGACCGCAGGCGGCGTACTACGACGCCTTCCGCGAGCGGCTGCTCCGCGGGCGGGCGGAGCTGATGGAGCGGCTCGCACCACAGCCCGGCGAGTGGGTGGTCGAGCTCGGTGCCGGGACTGGGCGTAATCTCGACTTCTTGGGCGAGCGGCTCGCGACACTCGGGGGGGTGGAGCTGGTCGACCTGTGTCCGGCCCTGTTGGAGCAGGCCCGGCTGCGCACCCGCGAGCTCGCTAATGTTCGGGTGATCGAGGGGGACGCAGTGACCTACCGCCCGGAGCGGCCGATCGATTGCGTGTACTGCTCCTACTCCCTCACCATGATCCCAGATTGGGCGGGCGCGCTCGCCAATGCGCTGGCGATGCTCAAGCCCGGCGGGCGCCTCGGGGTGGTCGATTTCTACGTCTCCGAGCAAGCACCGCCGTCCGGTCTCGCACGCCACGGCCGCCTAGCTCGTTGGTTCTGGCCCCGGTGGTTCGGCCACGACGGGGTGCATCCCAATCCCGCACACCTCCCGACCTTGCGGAGGCTGGTCCCGGACCATCGCCTAAGCGAGCACCTCGCACCCGTCCCCTATCTGCCGGGTCTCAGGGTCCCCTACTACTGTTTCGTGGGGCGCCACGGGTGAGATGACGGGGGGCCGCGAGACCCTCAGCGCGGCGCGAGGCGACAGCAAACAAGGCCGCCCGTAGTCGCGTTGTGACCGTGAAACTCGCGCGCAGTGGGCTCCGGGTCCCCCTCGTCTCCTGGTGGAGGGCCGGGGTGAGGGGAACGCCCGGCGCGAGCAGCGCCGTTTCATCGCCTGGGGTGGCGCTGGTCGCCATGGGCGTTAGCCTAGATCACTGCGTAGCGGACCTTCGCGGAGATCCACTCGCTCGCGATGACGGTCGCCAGAATGACGAGGAAGATCAGGGTCACCTGCGGCCAGGCGAGCACCGCGAGCGAGGCCTGCAGGTTGAGCCCGATGCCGCCCGCGCCGACTAGCCCAAGGACGGTCGACTCGCGGATGTTGATGTCCCAGCGGAAAGTGGTGATCCCGGCGAAGGCCGGCATGATCTGCGGGACGATGCCGTAGGCGATGACCTGCCCACGTGAGGCTCCGGTCGCCGTGATCGCCTCGACCTGGGTGTGGTCGATCTCCTCGATCGCCTCGTAGAGGAGCTTGGCGATGAATCCGATCGAGCGCAGCGCGATGGCGATGATCCCCGCGAGCAGGCCCGGCCCGATCACGGCGACCAGCAGCAGCGCCCAGATCAGGGAGTTAATCGAGCGGCTCGCGACGATGACGAACAGCGCGAGCGGCCGGACGACGAGAGCGCTCGGGGTGGTGTTACGCGCGGCGAGGAAGGCGACGGGGACCGCCAGCAGCACCGCGAGCACGGTGCCCAGGGTGGCGATGTTGATGGTGTCCCACAGCGGCGCCCAGAGCTGCTCCAGGTAGGACCAGCGCGGCGGGACCATGCGCGCGCCGATATCGGCGATCTGGTGCGGGGCGTCCCAGACGAAGGCCCAGATGGTGTCCTCGGTCATCACCTGCCAGGCGTAGACGAAGAGGGCGACGGTCGCCAGCCAGGCGGCCCAGGTTGCGAGCTCGGCCGGGGTGGTGCGCCGCTGCCAGAGCCTTTGCCCGTCGCGCTCGCGAACCGGCATCACTGCACCCAGCGCCGGACGTGGCTGGAGGAATACTCCGCGACCATCACGATGGCGATGATGAGGAGCAGGATGGCGGCGGCGTCGTCGAAGTCGTAGCGGTCCATCGCGGTGTTGAGCGTCGCGCCGATGCCCCCCGCGCCGACGATACCGATCACCGCCGACTCGCGGAAGTTGATGTCCAGCCGATAGAGCGAGAGCCCGATCAGCCGGGGCATGACCTGCGGCTGCACGGCGTAGTTGAGCCAAGGCCACCAGCCCGCGCCGGTGGCGCGGATCGCCTCCAATGGGGCCGGGTCCACGTCCTCGATGTCCTCGGCCAGCAGCTTGGCCATGAAGCCGATGGTGGCGAGCGTCAGGGTCAGAAACCCCGCGAGCGGGCCGAAGCCCACCATCGCGACGAAGAGGATCGCGATGATGATCTCCTGGAGGCTGCGCGAGACGGCGATGAAGGCGCGGCAGACGTAGTAGACGGGCGACGGGGCCAGATTGCGGGCCGCCCCGATCCCCACCGGGATGGCCAGGAGGATGCCGGCCAGGGTGGAGGTGAGGGTCATGGTCAGGCTCTCGATCATGCCTTGACGGATCTCGTCGGCGCGCGAGGTGAAGTCGGGGCTCGAAAAGGCCGAGATGAAGACCCTCCCGCGCTCAAGCCCCTCATACACCCGCAGCCAGCTCACCTCGACCGTGGAGAGGGCGAGGGCGAGATAGCCCAAGGCGCCGAGATAGATCGCCCAGCGCAGCCAGGGGTTGCGGATCAGTGGGGGCGGAGACCAAGTGCGCGCGGCGGCGGGCATCAGCGAATCCCGGCGAGCCGGTCGCGGTCGATCGCGACCTCGCGATGGGCGGGGGCGTCGGCCTCGGAGCCCGCGGGCCCGGCTCCCTCGCGGGTGGTCTGGGTCCAGTCCTCCTCGCCGTAGATCTGGGTCAGCGCCTCTGGGGTCAGGCCCTCTGGGGCACCGTCGAAGACCATACGGCCGGCCCGCAGCCCGATCACCCGCGGCACGAAGAGCCGGGCGAGGGCGACGTCATGGATGTTGATGATCGCGGCCAGGTTGCGCTCGGCGCAGACCTCGCAGATCAGGCGCATGATCTGGCGCGAGGTCTTGGGGTCGAGGCTCGCGGTGGGCTCGTCGACCAGCAGGATCTCGGGGTTCTGTAGCAGGGCGCGGGCGATCCCGACGCGCTGGCGCTGGCCGCCGGAGAGCGCATCGGCGCGCTTGTCGACGAGCTCCAGGAGCCCGACGCGCTCCAAGGTGGTGAATGCCTGATCGACAACGGCGGCGGGGAAGCGGCGCAGGAAGCCGCGCCAGAACCCGACGTAGCCGAGCTGCCCGGAGAGGACGTTCTCCATCACCGTCAGGCGCTCGATCAGGGCGAACTCCTGGAAGATCATCCCCATTCGCCGGCGTGCGCGGCGCAGCGCGCGGCCGCGCAGGCGGGAGATGTCCTCGCCATGCAGATAGATGCGCCCGGCGGTTGGCTGGACCAGATGGTTGACGCAGCGGATCAGCGTCGACTTGCCGGCCCCGGAGGGACCGATCAGTGCCGCCACCTGCCCGGCCGGGATGTGCAGGGACACGCCGGCGAGCGCGAGATCGCCGGTGGGATAGCGTTTCGTCAGGCCTTCGAGTCGCAGCATGGATGAGCGGCCGGGGCCGCGGGCCCCGGCACGATCCTCAGTTGGGTGGGTGACCGGGCAGCCTACTTGCAGTCGTAGGAGACCTTCATCGCCTCATCGATCTTGCGGATGACCTCCCAGTGCGTCTGGTAGGTAATGGGGAGGAACTGGGCCTCGCCGGACTTCTCGAACTCCGCCTTCAACGCCGAGCCTTCCCAGGGGAAGGTAAAGAACGCCTGCTTGATCTTCTCCTGTAGCTCGGGCTTGAGGTTGTAGACATAGCCGTAGCCGGTCGTGGGGAAGGTCTGGGACTTGTAGAGCGAGACGAGCTGCGCGGGCTTGACGACGTCGCGGGCGATCATCCGGTTCAGCACCGAGTTGGCGATGGCGGCCGCGTCGTAGTCCTTGTTGGCAACCCCCAAGATCGAGTTGTCGTGCTTGCCGGAGAAGGCCGGGTTGAAGTCGCGCTCGGCGACCAGTCCGTACTCGGCCTCGAGCAGGGCCGATGGGGCCTTATAGCCCGAGTTCGAGGTCGGGGCGGTGAACGCAAGCGTCCTTCCCTTGAGGTCCTCGATCGTCTCGATGCCGCTGCCGGGGTAGGTGATGATCTCCATCTCGTAGCCGAAGCTGCCGTCAGCCCTCGCCATCATGGTGAATGGCACAAACCCCGCGCAGTTGACCGCAAGCGGGTTGGAGCCGGTGTTGAACCCGGCCACGTGCAGGCGCCCGGCGCGCATCGCCTCGATCTGCGCGGCGTTCGACTGGACCGGGAAGAACTGCACCGTCTTCCCCGTGACCTCCTCCATGTGCTTCAGAAATCCTTCCCACACCTTGGCGTAGACCGCCGGGTCCTCGACCGGCGTATAAGCGAAGATGAGTACCTTGGGGTCCACCCAGTCCTTGGGGTCGGTCGGGGTGTCAGCGACTAGGTCACCGTCGGCGTCGGTGAAGCGCGCGTCCATGGCCTGCGCCGCGGTGGCGAGGAGCAAGGCGGGCAGGAGCAGCAGGAAATGGCGGAAGGGATGTCGGGACCTCATACCATGTTCTCCGAATGATGGGCGTCAGGGGCGAACGGACTGGTAACCCTACCGCTCGGTTGTGAACGGGCGATGACAGCAAGGGGTCCACGAGCCATCCGCGTCGCCAAGGTCAACACCGCCCCGGCGGGTCGAGTGTCCCCGGTGCCGCCGTCATCTTCCCGCAACGGGTTTCACCGATACTCGGTCACGCTTGTTACTCGATCGAAGGGGATGAGGATGGAGCGATACGCGGATGTCATCGACCTCGCGCAGGCGCACGTCGAGCAGGAGACGGCGCTGCGGATCGCCCAGATCCGCCGGCACGCCGTCGTGATGGGTACCGGCAGTTCGCGGTGCGTGGACTGCGGCGGGGCGATACCCGAGGCGCGCCGCCAGCAGGTGCCGGGCGCGCGACGCTGCGTTGCCTGCCAGAGCCTGGTCGAGCGGGCGGGCTGAGGCCGTCGCGGCCGGACCGGTCATGCCCGAGCTGTTGACCCTCGCGCTGGTGATTCCGGTCGCGGCGGCCGGGGCGGCGGTACTCACCCGCCGCGGACGGCAGCGCAGGCGCGTCTACCGCGAGCTGGCGGAGCGCCGCGAGATGCTGATCGCTGGGCGGGGGCCCAAGCGGCAGGCGCTATCCGACCCGCAGGGCCTAAGATTGGCCTTTGAGCGGGAGTGCATCCTGCGGGTCGAGGGGTTTCTCGCGCCCGAAGGGCTCGCCGAGCTGAGGGAGGAGGCCCGCGCCAGCCGCCCCCGCGCCGAGCGGAGCTTCATCCCCGGGCACAAGAAGGGCGGAACCCTCTCCTACGAGGCGATTCACCGGCACGCCCCGACCTGTCTGGCCTTCTATCACGCGCCGGCGCTGCACGAGTGGTTGGGGGCGGTGGTGGGGGAACGGCTGCGGCCGACCGCCGACCACGATCAGAGCTCCTGCTCGATCCTCTACTACGACCAGCCGGGCGACCACATCCACTGGCACTACGACTACAACTTCTACCGTGGCCGGCACTTCACCGTGCTGCTCTCGCTGGTGAACCGCTCGACCGATGGCGGGGTCTCGTCGGGGCGGCTGATGCAGCGGACCCAGGCGGGCGAGGTGATCGAATGGGACACCGCGGAGAACGTCCTCGTCGTGTTCGAAGGGGCGCGTGTCTTCCACCGTGCGTCCCCCATCGCCGAGGGCGACGAGCGGGTCATGCTGAGCATGACGCTCTGCACCGACCCCGGCATCCATCCGCTCAAGGAGCTGGCGCGACGGGTGAAGGACACGGCCTACTACGGGCCGCGCGCCTTGATCGATTAGCCGAACGGCTGGGCGGCATCAAACGGCGAGCCGGCGGTGCAGGCCCTCGTCCCAGTCGGCGGTGAGCGCGCGGAACATCCAGGCTTTGCGCTGGCGTAGGCGGTGATAGGCCGCCTTGAGGTCGAGGATCAGGGTGATCCGCCGGCTGGCGCAGTGGAGCTCCCCGCGCTCATGGGTCGCGATGGGGTCGAATCCCATGACCCGGGTATGAAAGCCGTAGGGGCTGTGCGGATCGTTCTCGAACACGTCGGTGATGTAGTGGGTGTAGCCGCGCTCCACGGTCTCGCGAGTCGCGGCCCGCATCAGGGCCACCGCGACCAGCGAGTTGCGCCGCTGCTCGGGGACGATCGCAAACCGCCCGATCTCGGCGAGCCGAGCGACGCGGATGAAGGCATCGACGTCCATCTCGGGCTTCAGCAGGTGCAGATCGTAGGCCCGGTACTGCTGCACGGGCGGGGCATAGTGGACCCGCAGCACCCCTACTGGCTGCCCGCCGCGGCGCGCTAGGAACCAAGAGACCAAGTCGCTCGACAGGTCGGCGTCGGCGATCTGCGATTCCGCGAGCTCCACCCACCGCTTCTCGGTCTGGTAGGTCGCCCGAAGCACGATCAGCGCCGCCTCGCGGTCGGCTCGGCTCTCCACCCGATCGACCCGGACCTTGCTCAGCATGGGCCGCCTCCTCGTTCGTCTGGGGGGAATTGTTGCTGGAGTTGGTGTAGCCGGGGTTTCGCCCCCGTTGGGCCAGGCCAGTGCTTGCCGCTGAGGTGCGCGATGGCCGTCATCAGCTCGGCATGCCAGTCGGTCACCAGGCCGTGCGAGGGTCTCGCCGACACAGCAGGCGGGTGCATCGGCTCCCCGAACTGGAGGTGCAGGGGCGAGGAGGGGTCGACTGACCCGGTCGCCGCACCGCGTCCGGCGAAGCGAATCCCCACTGGGACCACGGGCACGCCCAGCTCCAGCGAGAGTCGGGCGGCACCACGACGGCCGGGTAGCAGGGAAGCGACGTCGCGATTGACGCGCCCCTCCGGGAAGATGCCGACGGCGCCGCCGCGCAACAGATGAGCGCGCGCTTGCTTGAAGGCGGTAATGGGGGACTCGAAGCGGGGCTTCAGCCGGTTCAAGATGCGCGGCCTGGCCGGTTTGCGGGTCAGGGTGATGGCCCCGCCGCGGTCATAGAGCCGGCCGACGCCGGGGATGAGCCGGAAGTTCCAGTCCGCGAGGAAGCGTACCGGCCGTCCCCCGCGGGCGAGTAGGACCACGGCCGGAAGCAGGAGCGCTTCGCGTCGCGAGCTGTGGTTGGCTGCCAGGAGGAAGGGGTCGTGCCGCGGATGGACTCGCTCCCAGCCCTCGATCTCGGCGATGCCCGTGAGGGCGAGCAGGCCCACCAAGCGGGTGAGCAGTCGGTCGGTCAGGCTCGGCAGCTCGGGTAGCGGCCAACGCCAGAGGTCAGCCGGGCGGATCGAGTGCCAGCGCGGCAGTCCTAGTGGCGGGAGGTCCGCATCGGAGACGGCGTGCATGGGGGCGGCGGGGTTCGCGGGACACCGCCAGAGATGCTCTCACCCGGCGGTTACGGCCCGGGGATGGTTGCGTGAATGATTTTGGTCGGGCGCCATCGAGGGCCAGCGGCAGGGCGGCCGGGCCTGACCCCACCGAGGTGCAGCCGGGGTATGCGCGGTGATCGTCGGAGGGGTCACGGCGAAGCGGATATTCCCCCCCCATTGAACGAGATTCCGCCGCGATGCCCGCCGCACTCTGACCGCTGAATCCCTGCGCGACGGCGGTCGAATTCAAGCCCGAGTTTGACAGTTTCAAGGCACATTTTCGGTCGCGCCCTCGCATTGGCGCGGGCTGGCGGGGTGTGAGGGCACAAACGCCTAGATACACGGATGTT
>JALOTB010000203.1 GCA_025458165.1 Chromatiaceae bacterium
TCCGTGGCGCGCTCGGCGGGATGGGGTCAGCGCGTCATGCGCTCCGCAGCCACTCGCACGGCTCCGGCGGCTCGGCCAGCCGCATAGTGAGAAGGTCGATGGTCGCGGGGCAATGCCTCTCGCCCCGACCATCCCGAGATCAGCACCGCGCGTTCGCGCGCGTCCCGGTCCCGGCCGCAGCGCGCCGCGGACCTCGATGCTGAGCACTGCGACGACGGACACGCGGACACTCCCTCGTGCCCCTGCCGGTCGGCGGGTGCGGTCGCCCCGCGCCTGCCCCCGGCCGATCCTCCCACGCCCCGCTCATCCGCCACTTACCCGTGTCCGAGCCGGCCCTACGGCGGCGAAGGACGAGTAGGCGACGCACGTCGGCGTGGCGCGCTGGTCGAGGACGGGCGGCATCCCGGGCGCGGCGTAGGCGGCGGGAAGGACGACGGACCCGGTCAGGCCCTCGGCCGCGTACAGCGGCGAGATCGGGTAGTCCCGGTCGTCGGGCGGGTCGGGCAGGGCGCCGAGGCCGTAGGTGGAGAGGTCGTCGGTCACGGGATGCCTCCGTTCATGGCACGGCCGACCGTGGCGAGGACCTGGAGCGCGACGGCCACCAGCGAGACCAGCGACGCGCCGAGCGCCCAGCGCGCGAGGACGAGCGCGCCGTCGGCACGGTTCTGCCAGGCGAGCATCCGGTCGAGGTCGCGGTCGTGCCCGTCGAGGCGGGCGTAGATCGAGTCGGCGCTCCGCTGCAAACTGGCCCGCCGCTCGACGCCGAGCGCCTGGTCCTTGGCGATCGCATCGACGCTGGCCCGGAGCCCCTTGATGTCCTCCCGCATCTCCATCAGCAGCTCGCGCGTCGTCGCCCACGGCAGGCACGTCAGGCGGGTCCGTCGCATCGCGAGGCGTGGGAGGGGGAGGTGCCCCGATATCGGACGGGGCGGGCCGCGTCGGCACTGGGGAGGGTGCGGCCGACCAGTAGGCGAGGCCCCGCCTCAGCGGGGCCGATCGGAGCAGGGAGGCGGACCACGCCCTGATGGTCCGCGCCGCGCCGCCGCGCGGGTATCGGTCAGTTGACCGGGGGGTGGGGGTGGGGCGGCCAGGGATCAGCCACCGATCCTGGTCGCGTTCCGGCCGCACGCGGCCGCCTGGTCTCGGTTCCTCGCTGAACCCCGACTGATCCGGCACCCCGCCGACCGTAGCGACAATTGGCCCCCGGCGCGGCGGCCGGAGGATCAGGTCGACGACGAGCGCCGTCCGTCCCGTCTGATGGCTGGCGCCCACTCCGGGCCCGTTGTCCCCGTGGTGGGATGGCAGTCAGGCGGCCGTCCCGTGGCACGCCTTCCACTTGCGCCCGGAGGCGCACGGGCAGGCGTCGTTCCGGCCGCGCCGCGCGTCCGCGGCGCGCGTCTCCGCCACGACCAGGCTGGGGGCGCGCCCGGCGGCGAGCAGGTCGCGCATCCGGCGCATCACCGGATCGATGTGACCGAAGAACAGTTTGTAGCTGGGACACAGGTAGTGCAGCCCGGGCTCGCCGTCGGGCGTCATCGTGAAGCGGTCCTTGGGGCAACCGCCGTGGCACGCGAAGCGGACATCGCACGATCGGCAGAACGCCGGGAGCGACTCCCGCTTGTCCTGCCCGAACCGGCGCTGCTGGTCGGAGGTCACCAGGTCCAGGATGGGCAGCTCCCGGATGTTGCCCAGCTTGAAGCGCGGCTCCACGAAGTGGTCGCACGAATACAGGTCGCCGTTGTGCTCCAGGGCAAGCTGCGAGCCGCACGTCTCGCTGTGGACGCACATCGCGCCGGGCTCCCCCACCCAGTTGGCGAGCGCCGTGTCGAACATCTGGACATAGATCTCACCGATGTCCCGGCGGACCCACTCCTCGAACACGGCAACATGGAAGCGGCCGTAGCCTGCAGGGCTGACCGTGCGCTCGGTCACGAGCGAGCCGTCCAGCACGTAGAGCGGCCGCAGCTTGCCCCGATCGCCCCAGCCGGCGTTAGCGGCCGCGAGCGTCTCAGGGGTGGCGCGCTCCACGATCGGGATGAACTGAGCGGTAGACCTCGCGGCCCCTTGTCTCATTGGCCGCATGGACGGTGGTGAGGATGTTGTAGTCCACCCCGTGGCGTCGAAGGACGTCCAGCCCGCGCATGACGCGATCGAACGTGGGCTTGCCACCCTTGTCGACCCGGTACGCGTCATGGATCTCTCGCGGCCCCAGGAACCGGTGCTCCTTGAGGAAGGCGCCCCACTCATCGGTCAGCAGCGTGCCGTTGGTCTGGATGGTGTTGAGCACCGTCTGGCCGGGTTGCTTCAGCTCCTCCAGCAGCTCCACCGAGCGGCGGAAGAAGTCCAGGCCCATGAGCGTGGGCTCGCCGCCCTGCCACGCGACGATGACCTCCGGCACGCCCCGGTGGGCGGCGAGCAGCTGGCGCAGGTAGGTCTCCTGGAGGTCCTGCGCCATCCGGAAGCGGCTGCCGGGGTAGAGCATCTCCTTGGACAGGAAGAAGCAGTAGTCGCAGTCCAGATTGCAGGTCGCGCCGACCAGTCGTCCTTCATGCTCACCACCGTCCAGCCGCGCTTCGCGGCCGCCGCGAGCGCCTTCTC
>JALOTB010000175.1 GCA_025458165.1 Chromatiaceae bacterium
TCACGGCGTCCGCCTTGGGTTTCGCTACGCTTCTCGTCACTCTTCGCGGTTACCTCCTCTCAGGTAACAAGTACATGCCCATGTCGGGCACACTAGGGCGGGATGCGCTGCGCTTTCCCGCCCTACGTGGGTGTTTTGTGGCGGGCCGTTGACCCCATTAGGACGGCGAGGCGGCTCGAACAAGGCTCAAGGTGAACGGCAACCCGATGAACATCCCGCCGGTGTCGATCGCGGCGGTCAAGCAGGCGCTGATCGCGCCGTACGCCGATCCCCTGCTACGCCGACGGGCCTCCATGCGCCGGGGCCCGCGCGGCGTCGGCAAGTCGTCGTTCGTGCACCAGGTCGCCGCGCACTTCGGCGTGCCGCTCGTGGATCTGCGTCTCACCACCATCGAGCCGGTCGACATCCGCGGGGCGATTTACGCCGACGAGGACCAGGCCAAGACGATCTGGTTCCCGCCCGAGCTCCTGCCCACCGCCGAGCAGCCGGACGGCATCCTGTTCCTCGACGAGCCTACCGCCGCCGACCAAGGGCGCCAGGATGGGGGCGAGAGCGCCGAGCGGCAGCAGGCCGCCGCTGGCCGCTCCGCACCCCGACCCGACGGCCCGCGAGCGGCGCGGGTGCGGGCGCTCGGCCGTCAGAGCCCGCGCGACCTGGTGCCGAGCGCCGGGGCGGACTTCACGCCGCTGCTCGAGGAGGCCGAGCGCTGGCGGCCCGACATCGGCGTCTTCCTCACCGACCTAGAGGGTCCGGCCGACTATCGGCCGCGGTGCCCCGTCCTCTGGGCGGTCCGGCCGGGCCAGGCCGAAGCGCCCCACCCCTTCGGCCGCAAGCTGGTGCTCGACTGATCGGCGGATGCCCATGCGCGATCACTGGTCCTCCTGGCTCACGGGGCGGCGCGGCGAGCATCTGGTCGTGCTGCAGTTCGTCCTCTTCTTCGGCTTCGTCCTGATGCCCGCGTGGAGCCCGCTCGTGACCCCGGAGTTGCACGCCGAGACCAGCATCCTGCGCTGGGGCGCGCTCGCCGTCTTCGGCCTCGCCGGGCTGCTGCTCGGTGGGTTCGGCGCGGTGCACATCCGTGACTACCTGACACCCCTGCCCTACCCCGTCGACCACAACCGCCTGGTGCGCCACGGGGCCTATTCGGTCGTCCGCCACCCGCTCTATGCCAGCCAGTTGCTCGCGGCGCTGGGCTGGACGCTCTTTCAGTTGAGCGCCTCGCACCTCATCCTCCTGGTGATCGGCTTTCTGTTCTTCGACTACAAGGCGACGAAGGAGGAGCACTGGCTGACCGAGCGCCACCCCGAGTACGCCGACTATGCCCGGCGGGTGAAGAAGCTGATCCCCTGGATCTACTGAGCCCGCCCGTCGGCCCCACTTGGCCGGGCGTCTTGATTTCCGCGGGTGCCGCGCGCAGGTCCGACGCATGCAAAGAGGACCAATCTCTGACACCGAGACCCCGCCCAGCCCTCGACGCGGGCGGCGCTGGCTGCGTTGGCCGACCCGCGCCCTCCTGGTGATCCTGGCCCTCCTGATCGGACCGCTCGCGGTACTCGCCTTCGGACGTCTCGACCTCGACACCCACTGGAGCGCCGCGAGCATGGCGAGCAGCGGGCTGGCGCCGGCCCCGAGCGAGCATCCGGCCGCACTGGTTCAGGTCTACGGGGCGCGCGCCTACAATTGGCGCGGCGCTTTCGGCATCCATACCTGGATCGCCACCAAGCGCCCCGACGCCGACCACTACCGCATCTACCAGGTCATCGGCTGGAACCTCTACCGCGGGCGCTCCGCGGTCAGCGCGAGCCGGACCGAGACGCCAGACTTCGCCTGGTTCAACGCCCCGCCAGTGATCCTCGTCGAGCACCGCGGGGAGGCGACAGAGGCCCTGATCGACCGCATCGAGGCGGCGGTCGCGGCCTATCCCTATCCGGACCTATACCGGGTCTGGCCGGGGCCGAACAGCAACACCTTCACCGCCTTCGTCGCCCGCCAGGTCCCGGAGCTCGGGCTCGACCTGCCGCCGACGGCGATCGGCAAGGACTATCTCCCGGGCGGGCGGCTGGTCGACCGTACCCCGAGCGGGACCGGCTGGCAGCTCTCGCTGCTGGGTGTCTTCGGGGTGGGGCTCGCCTGGGAGGAAGGCATCGAGGTCAACCTGCTTGGCCTCTCCGCCGGCATCGACTTCAATGACCTTGCGCTTCGGCTCCCTGGACTGGGTCGGATCGCGGCCCTATCGAGGGGTTGACCCGTCCCTCGTGGATAAGCAATTGGGGGCGTTGGGGAGCGGCTTGCCGCCCGAACGACGCCGGTCGGCACGCTGTCACCCGCCGAACGCGAGCACGGCGCGGAGTAACAATCCCCCGGCAGAGCCGGGGGCATTCGTTCGTGAGCCGCTCGAAGCGGCTGTACGGGGTCGCTAACGCGGCCCCGCGGTTCTTGTGCCACCTAAAGGTGGCCGATCAGCCCCAGAGGTTGAGCTGATCGAGTCGCTTGTCTTCCTCCTCTTGGGTGCGGATGTATTCCCGGATCGTCGCTTCGTCCCGACCCACCGTCGACACAAAATACCCCCTCGCCCAGAAGCTCTGGCCGACGAAGTTGCGCCGACGCTCCCCGTACGCCCGGGCAAGATGGATGGCGCTCTTGCCCTTGATGAACCCAACCACCGCCGACACGGCATGCTTTGGCGGGATGGAAATCAGCATGTGCACGTGATCGGGCATCAGGTGCCCCTCCAGGATCCGACATTGCTTCTGCTCCGCGAGACCGCGGAATACCTCCCCGAGATGTCGGCGCAGTTGCTCGTACAACGCCTTGCGTCGACACTTCGGGATGAACACGCACGGCCCCGTCAAAGTCGGAAGGCTAGGCAACGAAGCCGAGCGGGGGACGACCAGCCCGCATCAGTCGCACCGTGCCGGTTGGGGGCTGCAAGGTGCGAGATTGGCGTAAGACGGCGAGTGGGGAGTGAAAGTCCCCGGGCGCGGGCGAGCGGGGACCTCCGCGGCAGCGGCGAGGCCGCGCCGGCGTGCGGGGTTCACACCCCGAGGGCGGCCAAGGCGCGTCGGGGCGAGTGGGCGAAGGTGCGCACGGCGCTGGCGATATTGGTGAATCCGCTGAGGCGCGCCAGCGCGATGGCGACGTTGCGCAAACAGGCCATCATGGCCGGTCCGTGGCCGACGCGGATGCGCGAGCGGTCCTCGTCGAAGGTGACATCGCGCACGTAATGGGAGCGGTTCTCGATGCCCCAGTGGGCGCGGTTGAGGGTGAGGAGCTTGAGCGGGTCGGCCTGCTCGGGCGGCAGGCTGGTGATGGCGAAGACGGTT
>JALOTB010000104.1 GCA_025458165.1 Chromatiaceae bacterium
TGCGCCGGACCATCGTCGACCGTCACAACCTCATCGAGAAGAACACCTGCATCGGATTCGACGCGGAGCAGGACCGTCAGTCCTACACGGTCAGCCCCAACGGTATCGTGGTCGTGCCCCGGGGGCGCACGCCGTATTTCGCGCGCGGGGGTCGGGGTTTTGGCATCGGGTACGCGGAGTAGGCCCGCAGGCGGGCAACAGCACCGGATCCTCCGAGGCATCCCCCGCCCAAGCGGTCTCCGCCACGCGCAGCCTCAAGCGCCCGAATGCGTGAACGGAAGCCCGGGCACCACACCGCTGCGCGCGCATGCCTGCCCATGGGTCGCTCGAACCGCGCCGCCCGAGCCCGGGCGCGATTGACTGGGGTACACCTTGGGGGGACCCTGAACAATCCAATCCCTGGGCTTGTTCAAGACGCGAAGCGAAAGGTGCGATTCCTGCTTCGCTTCATGTTCAAGTGCTTGGGCACTTGAAAACAGCGGCACATCCCTGTGCCGCACGGGCACCTTGAATTCTTCAACCTGCCCTTGAGTCTTACAGCCGAAAAAGGGCAGTTGCGTGTTGCCCGGAGTGAGCCGGTCGGGTAACAGGGTGACCCTAAGGTCACCCTGTTACCCGACCCCTCGTGGGGACCTTGAGCTCAAAGCCAGTCACTGCGAAAACACGCCGCAAGCGCTTCACGTCCCCGTGCAAAACGCGCTCGGCGCTCAGCAAGCCTGAGCAGGCCGGATGCATCCGTAGTACTGCTTAACCCACCCTCGGTAATTCCTGACTGATAAGCTCAGGAATGGCTGCTATTGTTTATTCACAGACGCCGCAAACGGCAATGCCGCTAAGGCGTCAAGACTGACCGAGAAACGCAGACCAGGAGGAGACGATGAAACACGTGATTCCCACCATTGCGGCAACCTTATTCATGGCTTCAGCAGGTGCCTCCCATGTGTATCACGGCCTGGGCGAGGGCAATCCGTCCCTCTACACCTACGGGCCGAATGACGAACAGGTGCCCGAGTTCCAACCTCGGACCACAGAGCGCGTGAAGTTCTACGGGAACTTCGCATCGATGAACAGCGACATCAGCCCGTCGCGCGATCGCAGTGGGAGCCGCATCCCGAATCCCAACCTTGAGCTTCCTCAAATCTATCAGAACTTCGGGGCAAGCCCCGATGTGATCTGGTAGCAGCAAAGGACCGGGAGAGCGCCGAACCAGTCGGCCTTCCCCCGGGGCAGGAAGCCCGGCCTCTCGCAGGACCAAGCGCGCCGAGAGGGGGGCCCGGAAAACTCTGCATCCCGGGTCCCGTGCTGGTTGTCGCCATGGACGGCAAACGATCAGCCTGTCCCTGCCAGACGGCCATGCGCGCCAGGAAATACCAAGAATTGAGCGGTTCCTCTGCCAGCTACGCGGCCTCGCGCCTGCGCGGATTGCGTTGGTCGCAAGATGGCAGGTCTCAGGCTCCGCTCGATTGACCCGAACCCACCGAGATTGACGCGCTTGAGCGTTGTGTCGCGGATTAGCGTCCGCTTTCCGGTACGACCCCGGCGGAGATCATTATGAAGCCTCCCATCAACACCCATCCGATCATTCTCGCCACGCTCCTCGTCCTTGCGATGGCGCCAGGAAGTGCATGCTCAGATTCGATCGCGCCCCTGCTGGAAGGCATGGGCAGTCATCATCACGAGGTCACCACCAGCTCGCCGGAGGCCCAGCGTTATTTCAATCAGGGGCTGGTCTTGTCATTCGGCTTCAATCACCGGGAAGCGGCGCGCTCGTTCCGCCAAGCCCAGGCGCTGGACCCGCAGTGCGCCATGTGCTTCTGGGGCGAGGCGCTGGTCCTCGGTCCGAACATCAATGCCCCAATGGACCCGGCGGACAACCCGCGCGCCTTCGCTGCCGCTCACACCGCCTTGGCCCTGAAGGACCAGGTCACCTCCCGCGAACAGGCCTACATCGAGGCCCTCTCCAAGCGTTATCGCGCAGACGCCGTCGACGACCGCGGCCCGCTGGACAAGGCCTATGCGGAGGCGATGGGCGAGGTCGCGCGCCGCTACCCCGATGACCCGGATGCGGCGAGCCTCTATGCCGAGGCCCTGATGGACACGACGCCCTGGGATTATTGGGAGAAGGACGGCTCGCCCAAGCCGGTCACGCGCCTGCTGCTGTCAACCCTGGAGTCCGTGCTCGCCGAGCACCCCGACCACCCCTTGGCCAATCATCTCTACATCCACGCCGTCGAGAAGACCCATCCCGAGCGGGGGATTGCCCCCGCCGACCGTCTGGGTGACTTGGTCCCGGGCTCCGGTCATCTGGTGCACATGCCGGGGCACATCTACATCCGAGTGGGGCGCTACGCGGATGCGGTGCGCGCCAACGAGAAGGCCGTCGCGGCCGATGACGCCTATATCGCGCAGTGCCATGCGCAGGGTCTCTACCCGGTCGCCTACATCCCGCACAACCATCACTTCCTCGCGGCGGCGGCGGCGCTTCTCGGTGCCGAGGACAAGGCGCTCGCGGCCGCGCGGCACATCCGGGCCTCGCAGGACGCGAAGCTCATGCGCCAACCCGGCTACGCCACCCTCCAGCATTACTGGGCAGTCCCCTACTTCGTGATGGTGCGCTTCGGTCACTGGGACGCGCTGCTCGCCGAGCCCGCACCTCCGGAAGACCTACTCTACCCGACCGGCATCTGGCACTACGCGCGCGGCCTGGCGCAGGCCCGCGCGATCGATCTTGAGGGTGCCCGCCGATCGCTTGCCGCGCTCGAGGCGATCGCCGACGACCCCGAGATGGCGGCCACCCGGATCTGGGAGACCAACACCATGGCGCAGATTCTCGCCATCGCCCGCGAGGTCTTGTCCGGCGAGATAGCGATGGAGGACGGCCAGCCGGAGGTCGCAGTCGGGCATTTCGAGGCGGCGGTCCGCATGGAGGACGAGCTGACCTACGTCGAGCCGGCGGACTGGCTCGTGCCCGCCCGGCACAACCTGGGGCTCGCCCTGCTCGCCGTCAACCGCCCCGCCGCGGCAGAGGCCGTCTACCGCGAGGACCTCGCGCTCTACCCGGAGAACGGCTGGGGACTGCTCGGCCTGCAGCAGAGTCTCCAGGCGCAAGGTCTGGAGGCCGAGGCCGAGCGCGTGGCCGACCGGTTTAAGCAGGCCTGGGCGGTGGCCGACGTCGAGATCGAGGGCTCCCGCTTGTAGGCCAGGCCCTGGTAGCGGCGCTCTCTGCAGCCACGGCGAATCCGGCCACGACGGCTGCGGGCGAAAGAGGTGAGCCGTCCGCTCCGTCGACTGAGCCCCTCGCCAACGGGGAGAATCCACCGTCGTTCCCCGGACCACCGGGGCGGGTTGGCGGCCGAGTCCCGCCGGCGGCGCTCGCGTGAACCTCGCGACTTGCGGCGGCGGACGGTACCCTGAGTAACCGCCGCGCCGAGCGCACCCCACCCGAATCAATGAGCGTCGACCACGGCACCCCCACCGTCATGGCGGCGCATCGCTGGCACCCGGCCTCGTTCGTGCTGCACGCCCCCCACGTGTGCGGGGACGCCGTGAGGCGCTTCAACGCGATCCACTGCGCGCGCCGCTCGCTCGGGCTGCGCCCCTGGCCACACCTGACGGGGCTCGCCCTCGCCGATGCCGGCCGGCTGAGTAAGCTCGGGGCCTAAACTGGCGCGTCGGTCCGGCTCCGCGCCCGCCAGCGGTCGTCGACCGCGAGCTCGGCATCCGGAACCACGACCTCCTCGGCCCACCGCCAGGGCTTCAGTTCACTCCGTTCTCCCCCGGCACAGGCACGTCCCTGTGCCGCCAGGGCTCAGCGGACCTCACTCGCCGGGGGCTGAAGGCTGCCCCGCTTGTGAACCTGCCGAGCCCGGCCCGCCGCCCATGGGACCGGGTCCCATCATTCCGGGCCCCATCATTCCGGGCCCAGAGCCCCGTTCGCGCATCCACTGCCAGTGCCGCTCGCGCTCCTCGGGGGTCAGATCCCACATCATCCCCGGACCCTGGCCGTAATGGCGCATCTGCTCCCAGTGCTCACGGCGCTGCTCCGGGGTCCAGTCATGCATCATCCCTCGACCCATTGGACCGTAGCCCCAACCCGGCTGCGCCAGTGCCATGCTCGACGGGCCGCAGAGCAAGACACCGACGACCAAGGCCGGGACGAAAGGCAGAAGCTTCGCATCGATCATTTCCGTTCTCCCATTCAGTGGTCAGCGATTCCCCCGCGAGACGCCGTCGGAGGTCGGCGCCGATCGCGGTCGGGGCACCCCGGGTCGGGCGGCAGACACGCGGACGTCACCGTTTGCCGGTTCGCACGACCCGTTGGGGCTGAATCACCTGTGCAGAAAGCGAGCCAATCCCAGGGCCGGGCACTGTCCGGCCCTCCTCTGGCTCCCGGACGCTGACCTGGCCATCCGAAGGCCGCCAGCACGGGATGACCGAGTCTCTCCCTGCGAGGCCCATCATCGCCCGACCGCCTTCCTGCGTTGCTGTCACGCCGCCTTCCGCCGCGCCGGACGGGGGGCCGTCGGGGCACGGACATCCACTGACCCCCGGCCTTGTGCATGGCGCTCCGGAACCCCGCTCACCGCGACCTGGCCCGGCTCCTGCATTCCCCTTCGCAGCTCCCCGCAAGCGACCCCGATGACGCGCCGTCTGTGCCAGGCTCAACGTCCAAAAGGGGTTGGTCCTGCCAAGCGCATCTGGCGCTCGCCAGCTACATTCAACAACCAGGATGCCCGAAACCTTGCCGCAAACAGTCGAAGAAGTCCTCGCCGACTTGGAAAGCTCGGCGGAGTCCGGGCTTTCGCATGCGCAGATCCAGCGTCGGCGCCACCGGCACGGACGCAATCGCCTGCAGGCGATCGCCGCTCCGCGTCGTCCCGATCGCTCGGCGACAACCCCGAGGTCGCGGACGTGTTCAAGCTCTTGCTGGAAGTCCTGGGGCAGGAAGTCGATACAGTCCACGGGGCCGGCCAGATCCTCGACCAGAGGTGCGGGCATTTCAGCCGGAGCTGGTATTCCCCGATATCGCCATGCCCGGGCCCGAGGGCTGCCAGGCGGGACTTGACACCTGCTCAAGCGGGCGGGGCACCGCGGCGATCGAGGGTCGGGTGGCCGGGCGCGACGCGAGGGTCCCCACACCGGGACCCGACTCGCGCCGGCCGACACTCAGGCACGGGCCTGCTTGCCCTCGACGGCGAGCAGGACGAGATCGACCAAGGTCTTGGCCTTGAGCTTGTCCATCAAGCGCGCCCGATGCGACTCCACGGTGCGCACGCTGATACCGAGGTCGATGGCGATCGCCTTGTTCGATTGCCCGGCCACGATGCGGTCGAAGACCTCACGCTCGCGCGTGGTGAGCTGATCCAGCCGGGACGCCGCGCTGTTCGAGTCGAGATCCGAGCGCCCGGCTTCGGCGACGCGCCGCAGCACGTCCTGAATGCGGTCCAATAGGCCCTGGGCGCTGAACGGCTTGGTGATGAAGTCCATGGCGCCGAGCTTCATCGCACGCACCGCCATGTCGATGTCGCCGTGTCCGGTGATCATAATCACCGGCAGCGACGGACACTGTGTACGTAGCTGCTCAAGCAGCGCCATGCCGCTCATGCCCGGCATCCGCACATCGAGCAAGAGCAGCGTCTGCTGCGATGGCTCGGGGGCGAAGTCCGCGAGGAACTCGTCGGCGCTCCCGTAGGCCTTGGCCTCGATCGCCACCGACCGGAGGAGGAGCCGCAGGGCATTGCGGACATCCGGGTGATCGTCGACCACATAGACCCGGGGCGCGGCGCTCACGCGTTGGCCTCCGCGGGCAGCTCGATGCGAAACAGTGCCCCGCCCGTCTCCGCAACGCCCATGCTGATCCGCCCGTTGTGCGTCTCGATGATGGTCTTGGCGATGTAGAGCCCGATCCCAAGCGCATCCGCCTTGCTGGTCTGCCAAGGCTCAAACAAGTGGGCGGCGCGCTCCGGGCTCACCCCCGGACCGGAGTCGGCGACCTCGATCACCAGCGTATCCGCGCCGGCATCGTAGCGGGTCGCAACGATCAGACAGCGCTCGCCCGGCGCGGTTTCTGACATGGCCTCTAGCGCGTTTTCGATCAACTGGATGAGCATCTGCCCGAGCTCAATGGGATCGCCGATCGGGCGCGGCAGCTCGCTACCGTAGCGCCGCTCGACCCTGACGCCCCGCTGCTCGATGCGATCTCTAAAGAAGTCTAGGCAACTCTCCGTCACTTGGTTGATGTCGACCTCGGCCTCGGCACGCGTGCGGCGCCGGATCAGGCCGCGCAGCCGGTCGAGGACCTCCCCCGCCTGGCTCGCGAGCCCCTCGATGCGGGTCAGCAGATCGCCGAGCTGCTCGGTGGTGAGACGGCCCTGCTGATGCAGGCGAACCAAGGCGCCCGCGTAGCTGCTGATCGCCCCGAGGGGCTGGCTGAGCTGATGCGCCGCCGAGGAGGCAATCCCGGCACCCAGCGCCAGGCGTCCCACTTCGGCCAACTCGCGGCGATGGGCTTCGAGACGCCGGCGCAGCGCCCGTTGCTCGGTCACGTCGACCAGCACCGCCACCCCCCCGGCTGGCCGGCCGTCACGACCCGGAAACGGCCGGGCCGTGATCTGAACCCAGCGCCCCTGCGCGGCCGCGGGGTGGCGCAGGTACAGCTCGACGTTGTCTGCGGCCTCCCCCCGCATGGCGCGGACCAGAGGCAGCTCTGCGACAGGAACGGCCTCGCCGCCCTCGTCGCGAAACACGCCGAAGCGTTCCGACCAGGACTCGGGGGCGATCGCCTCCGGTGCGCAGCCGGTGATCTGCTGGGCCTTGCGGTTCCAAAGCA
Source organism: Chromatiaceae bacterium (assembly GCA_025458165.1). Classification (GTDB taxonomy): domain Bacteria; phylum Pseudomonadota; class Gammaproteobacteria; order Chromatiales; family Chromatiaceae; genus JALOTB01. The sequence goes on from JALOTB010000104.1 coordinate 6,830, forward strand.
GAAAGCGCCCCTCGCCGTCGGCAACGACCACCCCGTCGGCGATGCTGTCGAGAATCAAGTCCTGCAGCTCATGCTGGCGGGCCAGCTCCTCGCTGCGCTCCGCGACACGTTGCTCCAGGTCGCGATTGAGCTCGCCCAGTGCGTCCTCGCGCCGCTCGATCTCCCGCACCATGTGCCGGAAGGCGCGCACCAGGCTGCCGACCTCCTCCCCTTCCGCGGCCGGGAGCGCGGCGGCGTACCTCCCCTCGGCGATCAGGGCCGAAGCGCTCGCCAGCGCCCTGAGCGACCGTGTCAGCCGCTGAACGGTGAGGACGACCAAGAGGGCGGCGAGCGACAGCAGCACCCCCATCGCCAGCAGGCTTTGGCGCTGCTGAGCGACACCCGCGGCGTGCAGCAGCGAGGCGGTCGGCTCCGTGATCACCAGGATGAACCGGCGACTCGGGTCGTCGGGGTCCAGGGTGCGGGCGGTCACATAGGCCAGCGTCTCACCCTCCGAGCTATTCAGCTCGAAAAATGCCCCGCCATCGGGCGGCATGCCGCTGATGAGCTCCGCATGTTGGGGGAAGGCGTCGGCGATGCGCAAGGGCGCGCCAACCTCGAAGGCCAGGGCCCGCCCCGGCTCCGGGTGGAGCAGAAAATCTCCGCGCTCGTTGGCGATGTACAGTGACTCGGACGCATCGCGGAAACTGGCCGCGCGCTCGAACACGCGCGCCATGTCCAGGCTCACGACGACCTGCGCGAAAGACTCTCCTGCCGCGCCGCGAACAGCGGCCGCCGCATGCAGGACCGGGCGATGGGGGACTCTGACCTCGCCCCGGCGCCGATGGAGGTGAATACGGGACAGCCACACCTCACCGGGCTGCAGGAACTGGCCGTCCATTTCCTGACAGGACTCCGCATCGGATCCCGGCCCCATAGCGTCGCCCGCGACGATCCGGGGCCCGCCCTCGCCCCGCTCGAAGCGGACCAGGTCGCGCCCGCCGTCGGCGACCAGCGTCAGGCGAAGCTCGAAGTACTCGGGCCGGGTCTCTGAGAAGGCGGCAAAGATCAGGCCAAGCCGGTCTTCCCATTGGGCCAGCGTGGAGCCGCCGACCGCATCCACGCCCCCGCCCTCGAGGGCACGGCGAACACCCTGGATCGGAGGGGTGTCCGCGAGCACCAGGGCATCCCGGCGCACTTGGTTGATGAAGCGCTCCACCTCGTCGGCCGCACGCACCCCGTGAAGCCGCAGGTGCGCGAAGGCATGGCTCTGGATCGCCTCGGTCCGCCCGCGCTCGAAGACATAGCCAACCCCCAGCGCGGCGGCGACGAGCACCGCCACTAACACCGCGCTGAGCCGCACCGAAAGCGAGCCCCGGCCCATAGATACCGCTGCCCTCGCCTGGTCGCCAGCACCACCACGTCTGGAGTCCGCGGCAGGGGTGTCGGCGCCCGCGGGTTCGACCACCCCACCGGGTGCGCCGTGCGTGCCGGTCAGGCCGCAGGAACCCCAGCCCCCAGAGGCGAGGAGGCGCTCCCCGGTCGGGATAGGCGGAGCGGACGCCTGCGCGGGGGCGTGAGGGCCATGGTGGGGATCCACCGGCGGATCTCGGGGCGGTCGCTCAAGATCACCACGATGGCCCCGAGCTTCGTCAGACGGCGGTGCAGTTTGTAGATCAACGCGATACCCGAATCGAACAGTTGGGTGACGTCGGTGAGGTCGATGATGCAGGCGCGAAGCCCCGCCGGCACCTGCCGGCAGAGATCGCAGACCTCCTGCGACAGCGTGAGGTCCAGTTTGCCGTGAAACGACATATCAAGCCGTTCTTCGTCCGCGATATAGGACACCTGTACAGGCATTGATCGAGTCCTCCTCCTAAGCGGTGCGTTGCCTGCGGCGCGCCCAGTCGGCGAATGGGCAAGGGCGTGGGTCGAGCCCGTCCCGGCGGCCCGGGAGATGCCACTCAGACGGGCACAAGATCGACGGTCCCTGGAGATCCTCGCCGGGCGGTGGTCAACCCCGAGGGAGATTAAGGGCGAGCCCGTTCGCCCCACAATCCGCAATACCCGCAGCGTATCCGTAGTACTACGGACTCGGTTTCGGCAGCTCGTTTCTAGCGAGCGGCGCGAGGACTTCGGCTACTGGCTCGGGGCGCTGACGCTGGTCGGCTTCCGCGCTTGGTCGGGCGGCTGCTCTCAAGGCCCTGCTTCAGGCGACCCGAATCAGCCCGCCGATGGGTCGCGCACCGGCCACAGATGGAAATGGGCCCCGCGCTTCTCGCCGACGCCGATCGCGCCGTCCTCCGTGTAGAGGGCCCAGGCCCAGTCCGGCTCGAAGCTGCTGGTCGTTGACGACCAGTAGCCCGGGGCCAGGACGCCGGCCCCACCCCCGAGCGGCAGGGCGGGACCACCGCGGGCGCAGTCAACGAGGCTGTCCAACTCATTGATGTTGGGCAGCCGCCAGCCGTGGCCGAGCGCCTGAGCGGCGGCCAGCGCCTCGGCCCAGCGCAAAGGCCCGCCGATGGCTTCGCGGGTTGGGTGCCAGACCAGTCGGGTCATGCGGTCCTCAAGACCCTCGGGGCTGGCCAACAGACGGGGCTCGGGCCAGGGCACACCCGCTTGGTGCTCGCCGTCCTCTCCCGTCCCCGGGCAGGGCCGAGGCGAGCCGTCGGGCCCGTAGCAGGCATGCTGGCCGCTCCTCGGCAGAACCCGACTCTGGCCGCGGACCGGCCAGAGCAGGAACGACTGGTCCTTGCCGCCGAAGAAGGTCCGTGCGCCGTCCAGGTTCACGTACCAGGCGTGCATGGGGGCTCGGGCAAGCGAGGTCGCTGTCCAGTACCAGCTCGGATAGACCGAGACGAAGGGATGCCCCGGCGCAAGCGCCGGGCGCCGCGTCTGAAAGCAGAGCAGGCTGCGCAGCTCGCGGCGGTTCGGCAGGCGCCAGTCCGCGTGGCCTAGCCAACCCGCGCGGTTCCAACCGCGTACGGAATCCAGGGCCTCCTGCCAGGTCAGCGGAAGCTCGGCGGGATTGGCGTCGCGTGTCCAGACCAGCCCGGTGAGACGATCCCCGACCAGCGCGCCCCGCGGGGCGAAGCGCGGGCTCGGCCAGGGGAGACCCTTGGGATGCCCGGCATCCTGCCCGCTGCGCTCGCAAGGGATCGGCCGGCCGCGAGGGTCATAGCACTCGGTCTGCCCGGTCGCGAGGTAGGCCGGCATCGTGCCCCTCATCGCCCCCCCGAGCCGGCGGCCCCGCCGCCGAACGGGCGCCGACCCGGGCAAATCAGCCGAAGGCTGGTGCAAAACACCCGAGGGCGGCGCCGGCGAGCCGCCCTCGCCTCGCTGTTCGAGTCGCGCCAAAGCGGCCGTGCCGCCCCAGGGCGTCGCTTGGCCCGAAGATTGCCCGGAATTACTCGCATTCTGAATAGCCCAAGGAGTATCCGAACCATGCCAGCCAAGCAATACTTCGCAGCAGCCACGCTCCTCACGCTCGCCGTCGCCGCGGGTGCGGCCGAGGAGACCATGACCTCCGAGAAACTGTACGACCAGGGGAGCTACCAAGGCACGCCCTGGGTGAGCGGGGGTGTGGGCATCGAAGAGCGCAACCGCATGCTCGAGACCCTCGCTGACGACTACAACCTGAAGCTCGAGTTCGCCGTCGCACAGGGAAACTATCTCGGCGACGTCTCGGTTCGCATCACCAAGGCGGACGGAGCGGTCGTGATGGACGCCAAGTCTTCGGGACCCTGGTTTTTGACCAAGCTTCCGCCCGGTACTTACGGCGTTCAGGCGACCGGCTTCGGCGCGACCTTCGAGCAGACCATCGAGCTCCCGGCCACTGGCCTGCACACCCTGGTGTTCAACCGGTGGACCAAGGCCGGGGTCGCGCAGGAGACGCCTGGCCCGACCTACTGACTACCCATACCCCCTCAGGTCCAGGGATGGACCCGTTTTTTCACCTTCCCCCGGCTGCTCCGACCCGCCGCCGAGGCGCTTTCGCGCACGCCTCTTACTTCCCGCGGCCGGCGATCTGGTTGAACAGCCGCCGAGCGAGCAGCATCAACCCGACGATGAAGGCCAGGGCAAGCGCCGCGACTAGGTAGTGTTGACATTTGGCATGATATAGTTCGCCCAATGCACTGACAGGACGAACTATGGCTCGCAAGAACCTACGTGACGACCAATGGGAGCGGA